>JAVVUQ010000008.1:33618-36965 GCA_036653075.1 Clostridia bacterium
ATTGGCATTTATACCTACTATATAGTTATAGTTAGGATTTTATAATATTGCAATTAACTATAAATAAATTTAATTCATTATTATTGCGCTAATTTCTTAAAAGGTCTAAAACATATTTATTCATTGGTTTATTATATATTTCAAGTGGCTTTCCGCTTTGTATTATTTTGCCTTTATCCATAACGACTAAGAAGGTAGCGAGAGTCATAGCTTCAGTTGAATCGTGTGTCACAAAAATAAAAGTGGATTGAAACCTTTCGTGCGCTTTTTTAAGCTCGTTTCGTAATGGCAATCTCGCTTGAACATCTAAGTTTGAAAAAGGTTCATCAAATAAAAATAAATTAGGTTTAATCGCTATTGCTCTTGCGAGCGCAGCTTTTTGTTGTTGTCCTATTGAAATCATATTAGGTTTACGAGATAAGAGAAATGTTATATCTAACATATTCGCAACTTCAGCTACTTTACTATTGACTTCTTCTAATGGTAAATGTTGCGCGCGTAATGGAAAAGCAATGTTATCAAAAATTGTCATATTGGGATAAAGCACGCAATTTTGAGAGATAAAAGAAATATGGCGGTCAGCGGGCAAAGAATCCGTCACATTTACGCCGTTAAATAAAATCAATCCGCTATTAATAGGTTCAATGCCAGCGATAGCGCGTAATAGCGTAGTTTTTCCGCATCCGCTCGCTCCGATAATAACGCAAAATTCGCCATCGTTTATTTTAATAGAAACATCTTCGATTGCCGTCACAACAGACTTTTTGTTATTTTTAAATATTTTAGTTATGTTTTTTAATTCTATATCAGGCATTTTATACTCCTAAAAATTTGAAATTTATTTAATAATTATTGGGGAAAAAAGCCTTTATTGACTATGTCGGGATAAAATTCATTGTTAATAAATTTATCGAAGATTTTGCAAGAATACAAAATCCAAATAGTTAAAACAAAAGGACAGCCTAAGCTCAATAAAAGGATAGAACTTAATTGAAGGATAATATTGGGAATAAGCAATAATAAAAAGGGAATAAATGATAAAAGCATTAGCAAAAATGTTTTTGGAGCAGTTTTCATATACAAAATAAAAGAGTTTTTAATCGTGTTTTTAAAAGGCAACGAATATATTGTGGTAATCGACATCATAAATATAATCGTTGGCGAAAGGGCAGCCGCTAAGGCAAGCGAAAGAGCGGTAGCTACTTTAACCGCAGTTTGCGCATTAGTTAACATTAAAATATTCAAACTGTAATTAACTACAAAATTTAAAATTCCAATAATCAAAAAAACGATAGCGAAATGTTTGAAATTTGATTTTATTCCTAAAGCAAAATCGGGCGCAAAATCGATACTTTCTGCCCAAACAAGGCGTTTAAGCAGTCTAAACGCTCCGCAAAAAGCAATAGATAGAATTATAAAACAAGGAATAAGCGCAAGGTTCGTAAAATTAGAAAGGGAAGAAATCAGTCCTAATACAACATCTTTGGTTATTTTGCCCGATTCAAACTGTCGATAATAATCAGTGGCTATCATTTGTGAAAAAAATTCTACCGCTAATATCGGTAAACAAAATAACAATATAAAACCGCCAAGCTTTAAGATGTCAGTAAACCTCGTTTTGATTATATCGAAAAAAACTTCTTTACGTGATGACGGCAACATATCAGGAGTAAAATCTTTCTTTGCAGCTTTAATTTTACGTTTAAACATATTTCTCCAATACAAAAATTAATTTTAAGTAGATATTATAAATAATATTAAATAAACCTATATTCGCTAATAAATTATACTCAATGTATATAATAATTGAATTTTATCATTCAATCAGCGTTTGTTGCATATTGCAACATTAACATAACTAAATCAAAAGCTTGAGTATCATTGTGATTAGCGTTTTTATTAGCGCTTAAACTGCCGATGTTTACAGATGACGGATTGAAAAATAAATAATAATCTATTGCTTTTTCATCTTTTAAATTGTAAGTAATTACATCTTCAAAATATCTACATTTTTCATTAGTAGTTGAATATATCTTGATTCCATAAATACACCCGTCTTTTTCGTAAAATTCAAATACTTTATCTTTCGGTAATATCATATTTAATATATCTTTTGGTAATTTAACGCATAACTTTCCTTTGTACGCTTCATCTGCTCTATCTTGTGGTAAAATAATAACATCTGTATCGATAATCCCACGAGTAGCAAAAACTTCATCATAATAACTATTTTTTGGACTGTATCCATCGAAAGTTAACTCTTTTATCCCCTTAGTTTGTAACTTATCAAATACATAATTATAAACTTTCACCATATCATTATTTGGAGCAGAAATAAATACAGCAAGCTTTTCATTATCTTTCTTTTGCCAAATTACGCCAAAAAGAAAAGTCCATAAAAGCACAACCACAATAGCCGCTGCTATATAGACTATCCAATTGTATAAGAAATGAGCGCTTATACGATTTTTAAATTCATTCATACCTATCCTTTAATTAATTCGACGTTTCCTTTTTATTTGAAATATAATACTAAGTTTACATATAAATAATTATTTACACTATTTACAAAATGATAATATGTGTTTTTTACAATTTAAAAACAATAAATCATTTACTTAAGTTTGATTAGTATTGAATATTAAGTTTGATTAGTATCGGAAAAAGTTATTGATTTTCAAAAAGATATGCGACAACCACATTATCCACCGTTTGCAATTTTACAAATGTATTCGTTTTAATAACTTTGTTTTTTTGAGTTTCCCAATTGATAATACGTTCAAAAGCGTCAGCTTGATTTTCATTGCAAAGCAGTGTGATAGAAAAATACGCATTTCCCCTAACTGTCGATGACGAAGTTGTAATAGCTACTATCCTTCCGTTTTCATCTTTTCTATTAGAATTTAATATATTACTTAAAAACTTAATGCGTTTTGTATTAGGTTTGACAAAAATAGAAAAGAAAAAAATAGTAAACCATACGAAAATAACACTAATAAGACAATTTAAAGTTAAAAGCAAATTATGGTTTTGTTCGCTATGCAATAAAGTTAAAATAATAATCAAAGTTACAACAACAAATAATAACGCAAAATAAAGGATATAAAGCATTTTATGTCTACGCTTTAATTGCTTAATTTCATCAAAACTATATAATTCTTTTAACTCATTCATACATAAACTATATCACATATAATAAAATATGTCAATAAAAAATTTAATTTAAAGATAGAAACATAAAATTGGATTTATCAAAGAAACATAAAATTGCAAAATGTATTTAAATTATTTTTAATATATATTTTTATTTATAATATATTTTTGTTAGCTACTATATCATTTTTTAT
>JAVVUQ010000009.1:0-17136 GCA_036653075.1 Clostridia bacterium
TATACATTTTTATATTATATACATTTTTATATTATATACATTTTTATATTATATACATTTTTATATTATATAGATATAAATTTAAAATTAAAAGGAATGAGTCTATTACAATACAGAAATCATTCCTATCAATATTAATTATTAAATTTTGTCCAAACTTTATAGATTTAATTTAAAATTAAAAGGAATGAGTCCACTGCAATACAGAAATCATTCCTATCAATATTAATTATTAAATTTTGTCCAAACTTTTTGGTTCATATCAATACATTCAGTTTTTTTGTTTTTTAAGTAAATATATGAATTTTGAGAAAATACAGTATTATATGTAATATTATTAAAAGTATTTTTAATTTTATCTAATACTATTTCTAAATTTACATATTATATCTAATACTATTTCTAAATTTACATATTATATCTAATACTATTTTAAGTTTACAAATTATATATCGCATTTAAACATTTGAAAATTATATATCGCATTTAAGCGTTTGCAAAATTGTTTCAACGACATCGATATAAACTTCGACATTATTCAATTCATTTAGCATTTCGTGTCGTCCATTTTCATACAATTTCATATTCAAATTACGAACGCCAAGTTTTTTATACATATCGTACAGTTTTTTGACACCGCTACCCGCCTTTCCTACTGGGTCAACGCTGCCGCTATATATATAAATCGGAATATTTATGTCAACTTTTTGCAAGTTTTCTTTTTTATAAAGCTCAGTTAGTCCGTTAAAAAAGCTTACATAAAAATGAGCTGAACAGCAATAACCGCACATTTCATCGTTATTGTATTTTTCAACTTGCGCTTTATCTCGTGAAAGCCAAGCTGCTTTACCGTTAAATTTTTTGTCGTATGCGCCAAAAGTCATATTGAAGATTTGTTCCGCTTTCGCTTGTCCGCCTTTATGTTTTTCAATCGATTTTGCTATAATATTGCCTAATAGAACTTCGATAGATTTCATATAACAGCTACCACTCAATATGTACATATCCGCCGCTGTACTTTCTTCAATTAATGCCTGCGTAATAAAACTTCCATAGCTATGCCCTAATACCACTAATTTCACGCCGTATTTTTCTTTAAGCTTTTGCGCAAACATCACTTGGTCGATAATGCTATCCTTCCACATTTCTCCCTCACAATATCCTAACGTATTATTGTCAGTTTGCCCGTGCCCTCTTAAATCTAATCCTGCCGCTATTATACCTTTTGAATTTAAATACTTAGCAAAATCATCGTATCTTGCCATATGCTCTGCCATTCCGTGTACAATCAAAACAACGGCTTTAGGCGATTCCGTTTCCCAAACATACATTTCAAGCTGCTTTCCATGAGCGCCTTCAAATTTGTCAGTTTGCATAAATTTCTCCTTTTCGCTTTTTCCGTCATACTTGTTTTTATGCCCATATCCATAATTTAAAGTTTTTATATATTTTTTATATTATATTCTATTTGTATTGTATTTATTTGTATAATATTGTATTTATTTGTATTTATTTGTATTGTATTGTATTTCTTAATTTTATAATCGATATTTCTTTTAATCTATCTTATTATCGTTTATTGAATATTATATATATTTTTTATATTTAAACTTGATATGACTTTTATTTTAAATAATCACATTCTTTTTTCCGATTTTTCGTAAGCTTTTACAATTGCTTGAACGAGCGGGTGACGAACGACGTCCTTTTCGGTAAAATAGCAAATAGCTATGTTTTCTACCTCTTTAAGTATCATACTTGCGTGTTTAAGTCCGCTTTGTTTATCGTATGGCAAGTCAGTTTGCGTTAAGTCGCCTGTTACTACCATTTTACTCCCTTCGCCCAACCGAGTTAGAAACATCTTCATTTGTTCGTGAGTCGTATTTTGCGCTTCGTCCAAAATTATATAAGCATTTGATAATGTGCGTCCACGCATATATGCGAGCGGAGCAATTTCTATCGCTCCTTTTTCTAACAGTTTTTGGTACGTTTCCATTCCAAACATTTCTGATAAAGCATCGTAAAGCGGTCGTAAATACGGATTAACTTTTTCTTGCAAATCGCCCGGTAAAAATCCTAATTTTTCACCTGCTTCAACAGCGGGACGAGTTAAAATTATTTTTTCTACATCTTTATTTTTAAAAGCTGTCACTGCTATGGCAACAGCTAAATAAGTTTTACCCGTTCCTGCTGGTCCGATAGAAAAAGTAATTGTGTTTTTTTTCATTGCGTCGACATACTTTTTTTGTCCTACGGTTTTACTTTTTATAATTTTTCCACGATTAGTAACAGCAACAACACCATGTAAAAGTTGTTCCGTTTCATCTAAGCGTCCTTCTTTAGCGCATTCGCATATATATGTTGTACGTCCAATGTCGATATTTTCGCCGTTCATTATAAAAGCGATGAGCTTGTCTATTACTCTTGACGCCATTTCGACATTTGCTTTTTCTCCCAATAAATAATTATCTCTGTCTTGATTAATAATGTCTACATTTAATAATTTACTTAGAACATTTATATTCTCATCTAAACTACCAAATAATTTAACTAATACATCAATTGATGGCGTTTCTATTTTTTTTGTAATTTTTTCTTCCACTTGTTCTCCGATCCTTTATTATTACAATAAAATTTTATTCCTATATAAATTCTTGTTATATCTAAATTTTTGTTATATATAAATCCTTATTTTTATTTAAATTCTTGTTATATCTAAATTTTTGTTATATATAAATTCTTGTTATATATAAATTCTTATTTCATATACATAAAATATTATATAATTTTTTGTTTTTGCCATCGCATTATTATCTAATTTATCTTTTTACTATCTAATTATCTATGCAATTTATCCTGAAATAACCGCTGTTCCATCTACTGTTGCTTTTACTGTTAATTGTGGCAATTGAATTGTTTCAAATCGCACTGATTCAATTTCAAATTTTGCATTTTTTCTTGCTATTTGTTCGGCGATAGCCTTTAAATTTAAATATTCCTGTTCAAAAGTTGTAGCAATAAGCGTTGACGCTAATTCATACAATGTCACTTTATACATTATTATAGGCATTGGCGCTAAAATAATACTACTACGTTCTTCTTCTTGTAACACAAAACTTTTTTTAAAATGACTTTCAACCCTATGCCATAGTACATCAAATTCAGTAAATTCTATTTTTTTGCCCGTTCTTTTATATTCTGTCTTATACGGTATAAAAACTGCTTCGCCACAACTTTCAACCTTTGCATAAATTCTTCCTTCTGCATAAATTGGTGATGTTGTATTATCATTATATGTGGTGACGCCTTTAATCAAAATCTGTCCCTTTTTTACACTGTCGCCCTTTTTAACTAAAGCCGTGCCTTTAAGCGTAACAATTCGACTTACAATTCCATCACTAAGCGCAATTATATCTCTTGGTTCTTTATCTTGTTCAATTGGATGTTCCGCCTTAGGCGTTAAAGTAACAAAAATTGTCGCTCCCTTAATCTCAATGAACGCATATTCCACTTTTGGTATCAAAACTGCTAATTTGTTTTCTAAATAATCTATCGATATTTCTTTTAGTGGAACGCCTATCTTTACGCCTTGTTCTTGTAATAACAATAAAACACTTTCTTTATCTGTAATTCCCGCTGTGGATATCTCAATCTTTTTAATGACAGTTCCAAAATAAACCGATATCACTATCGCAATTATAGCGCTTAAAAGTATCAACCATTCCGAAAACAATTTCTTTGCAAAAGGCTTTACTCCATATACGTCTACTATCTTTGCATTATAACACATTTCAGTCAATAAATCAACTGAAATCTTTCTATCGTTATAACAAACAGTTAAAAATCCTTCGCTTTTTTTTATTTTCCTGTATTCATAAATATGTATACCTTTTTTGGCAAATACATTAATAAATTTTTCGCTATTGAAACCGCTAACCGATATAATAGCCCTACTTATCATTACCTTAAGCTCCTTAAATTATTGTTATTTAATATATGGAAATTATAAACCATCTAATGTAATTATTCCATTATTATGTCATTGAAATATTTTTTATAATACCGCCAATTGCAATTATTCCTTGAGAAAAATGTTTAATGTAAAGTGTTTCTCCTTGTATTTCTAAACGTTTTTGTTTTATCATTATACAAATATATTCGGTATTATATTTTTTTACGCTACTTATGCCTTCTACAACAATAGTATTAAATCCATACATCGACACTTTAAACCCACCAATTAACGCCAATGTTTCTTTATCGCACATCATAGCTATTTCTGTTTCATAAGGCATATATTCTTCTCCTAATATAATTATACGCAATCAAGCATAAATTAAATTTGCTAATAATTGAAAATAATGGAATATATTGACAATTTTCAAATATTTATGATAAAATCAAAACTGTTTGTTATTTTTATCATTTTAAATGCTAATTTGAACATTTTAAGTTGTATTTTAAGATTTATTCCGTTATTGAGCCTTTATTTCTGAATATTTTGATTTTTTTAAAGTTGTGGTAATTTAATTAATTATATAGTTTAAATTTTTAGTTGAAAATATGTTGCTTAAAATGCAATTATGTTATATAATAATAATGTATCACAATCGTATTTATAAACATTATTTTTTCAACTTTTTTTAATCAAGTGTGATACGCAATAACCATTTTTTGTATTAAATAATGGTTAGGTTATATAAAACTGCTTTAAATTAAGCAGCTTTGAGCTGTTGTGAATATGATAAATCAATAAAACAAGATTATTTAACCATTATATGGCTGTTGTAATTATTATAATTTGATTTATTATGCAACTTTACCGATTTTTATATCGGTTGTACAAATTTAAGAGGGATTTATTATGAATGTTTTATTTATTGACACTGATGGAGAGTTATGGTTTAACAAAGCTGATGAAGTAACAGCAAACATTATTCGTATGCCATACACAATTAACGGCGAAGAATTTTACGACGATTGTGGACGAGGAGCTGATTACACATCTTTTTTCCAAAAATTAAGACAAGGCGGAAACGCTACGACTTCTGCGCTTAATTCTGTTGATTATATAAACTATTTCGAACCTTTTTTTGCTAAAGGCGACGACATATTTTATATTTCTTTTGGAAGTAAAATGAGCGCTACTTTTGACCATTTAGATAACGCTATTAAAGAATTATTTGTTAAGTATCCTGACAGACATTTTACACGTTTCGATACGGCTAATATTTCAATGGGCGCTGGATTTATGCAGTATTACGGAGGCAAAAAATTTAACGAATGCAAAAATATTGAGGAAACCGTGGCATATTTAACTACGCTTAGAAATCAAGTTTGCACTATATTTGTAGTCGATGATCTTAATCATCTCAAAAAAGGTGGCAGAATATCTGCTACTACCGCCGTTTTTGGCACTCTTTTGGGAATTAAACCTGTTTTAAAAATTACCGATAAGGGCGTAATAGAAAATGTAGATAAAATAAAAGGCGCTAAGCGAGTTATTACTTATCTTGCTAATGAAGTCAAAACTCATATTACTGAAACTGATAAATATGATATTTGGATTATGGAAGCCGATTGTCTTGATGAGGCAACTCAACTTCAACAAGCAATAAATGAGCTTTTACCAAATACTACTGTTCATATTCAAATGGTTGGACCTGTTATTGGAGCTCACTGTGGCCCTGGCACTATTGGATTGATTTTCCACGCCGATCATAGATAATCTATTTGGACTTTTGAAATTTATAACTATTACTGTATTTTATTATGTTTACTCAATTTTAATAATTTTAAAGATTTAAAAATTTTAATAATAACACGTGTATTTATTTAATATGCGTGTTATTTTTTTGTATTTTTGTATTAGTTTATTGATGTTAATTTATTATAATATAAATTATAATATTACTTGATGGCAAAACATACAAAACCGAGTGTTTTTACTATTTTATATCATTTAATGTTGAACCAGGTGGCAATGAAAGTAGAGCATTTTCTATTTGAATAATTGTTAGCGTTTTAATTTTTTTATATTGGTTTTTATTTTCGTATATATCTATTAACCACATTTTACCTTGACTACATTCTTTATACGCATTAAATATTGGAGTTTCACAATCAAAACTTATAGTTTTGGTTTCTGTTCCTTTTTTTAGCATTCTTTGTATTGTCTTATCAAAAAGCGCTTTTGTATATAACTGTTCTTCTATTTCTGTCATTGCGCATACTGCTGTAAAAAAAGCAAATATTCCTAAAGAAAAATTTGGTTTCGAAAACAACGCAGTTATAATAAAACAAGAAAATAGTATTGCGCTCAATATAACGTTTAGTTTTTCCGATATTAAAAAACTTTTTTTGTGTCCGTATTTATCCGATAACATTGCAGTTAAAACTCTACCGCCATCTAAGGGATAACAAGGCATTAAATTTGTTAAACCGAAAACTGCGTTAGCGATTGCGGTTTCATAAGTAAAATTATACGTTTCAGGAATAAGCCACCAAAAAGCGACTAAAATAAGCGAAAATAAAATGTTCATTAACGGCGCTGATATAGCTATATTTATTTCATCACGTTTACTTAACGAATCAAAATCCCCATAAAGCACCGCTCCAAACACAGAAATTTTAAGTTCTTTACATTTATAGCCTAATCGCTTAGCTATAAAAAAGTGTGTCGGCTCGTGTACCGACACACTTATTATGTAGGCAATCGCAGTTTTCCATTGACCAAGCCCTAACGCTATTAGTAAATAAACAATAATATCAGGTGAAAACGAAATTTTTAGTTTGTTTTTGCCTTTTAAATTTCCCATACTATCGCATTATTAATCTTTGCTACATTTATAACTTTTTCATTTTGATATATTACGTTGATTATGCACATTTCATCATATTTACCAATAATATCAAATTTACTAACCTTTTGCCCCGCTATAACCATTATATCTTTAATGCTACTATAAGTTATACAAGTATTTTTATCGTACTCTATTGTAACGGAATTGTCTGTAACTGTTTTTACCGTTCCATCACTTAACGTCAAGGATAATTGTCCGCCTTTTATAATTATATCTCCATTAGTTATACTGTCTACTAACGTTGTTGCAGATAAATCAATTTTATTTTTGTTAGCCTTAACTCCGAATACTGTCAACGCTCCCGTCTTAACATCATTCCACCAACTTTTTGCGTTTACTCCACCAAAGCTAAAAGCGCATATTACCGCTATTATCACAACAGCCACAGCCCCAGCAGTGATTAATCCCTTTTTGTTTATTTTTCCTATGTATGCCGCCGCAGATATTCGCTTTCTCTTTACTGGCACAGTTTCATTTTTATCTTGCTCTTTTTCTTGTTCTTGCGTAACTTTCGACTCCTCCGATTTAGGTATGTATCGCTCTGCATAACAAAGCTCTAACCAGTCATTCTCAACCGCAATATTCGCTCCCTTGTTTAAAACATTAGGAAAATCTTCAGTCGCCTGCGCAAGCGTAACTTCATTTTCTACATCTACTTGCTTTGCAAATTCGTCACCATTGTTAAATATAATTTTTGCTTCGTCTTTGCTCTTAACCTTAATATCGTCAAGTGCTATGGTTTCATCTTTCATATTTATATTTTGCCTCCATAATGATTTGTATATTTTATGCTACCTTTTTTACCAATATACCAATAAAAATTATTTTTAAATTATTACATCACTAAAAATACAATTTAAAATTATTACATCACTAAAAATATTATATTATAATTATTTATCAACGTAATTATTAATTCATTTGTTTTTCGCATTAATAATAGCTTACCTTAAATATAGTTTATACAAGGTATATCGTTGCGTTTATATGAAATTTATGCTATACTATAAAAAGAATATACAAATAATATAATTATACATAGAGGTTATTATGAGAGAAATAAATTCATCATTAATTTATAAGGCAATATACGATTCTGCGCTGCATTGTGTGACACACGTAGATGAAGCTACTTTTTGCGCTATTAAGCAAGCTGCTGCAAAGGAAACTTTTGAAACAGCAAAATTCGCATTAGACACTATTATTAAAAACGACATATTGGCTGCCGCTGAGCAATTGCCTATGTGTCAAGACACAGGTATGGCAGTTATTTTCTTGGAAATTGGTCAAGATGTCCATATTATTGGCGATATTGAAGAAGCAGTAAATAACGCTGTGCGTGATTCTTATAAAGATGGATATTTTCGCAAAAGCGTTCTCGATCCGCTTACTCGCATTAACACCAAAGACAATACTCCCGCTGTAATTCATACCGAAATCGTCAAAGGCGATAAAGTTCGTGTTTCATTTTTAGCTAAAGGATTTGGAAGCGAAAATATGAGCAAATTGTTTATGCTTACTCCTGCAGATGGTATTGAAGGAATTAAAAAATCTGTTATTGATACCGTTCGCGCTGCTTCTGGTAATCCTTGCCCACCCATAATTGTTGGAATAGGTATTGGTGGAACAATGGAAAAAGCTGCTATTTTATCAAAAAAAGCGCTGCTCGTCGGCACAAATGTTCATAATAAAAATGAAAATATAGCAAAATTGGAAAATGAATTATTAGATTTGATTAATGATTTAGGCATCGGCGCTCTTGGTTTTAAAGGCGTAACAACAGCGCTTTCTGTTAATATTTTGACTTATCCAACGCATATCGCTGGATTACCTGTCGCAATAAACTTACAGTGTCACGCTGTTCGCCACGAAACAATAGAACTATAAATATATTAGTATATTATACAATTTTAAGACATTTTTTTAATAATAAGGAGCTTATTATGGTTAAACATATAAATTTACCATTAACAGAAGAAGATATTGAAAATTTAAGAGCTGGAGATAACGTTTTACTTTCAGGCGTTATGTTTACTTCAAGGGACGCTGGACATAAACGTATTTGCGCCGCTATCAATAATGGACAACAACCGCCTGTTGAAATTAAAGGCGCTACCGTTTATTATGTAGGCCCTTGTCCAAATAAACCTGGTAAAATTATCGGTAGTTGCGGACCAACAACATCATATCGTTGTGACCCATTTACTCCGCTACTTTTAGAAAACGGACTCAAGGGAATGATAGGAAAAGGAATTCGAAGCCAAAAAGTAATTGACTCTATCGTTAAACATCACGCCGTTTATTTTTGCGGAATTGGCGGAGCTGGCGCTCTTTATTCTCAGTGTGTCACCGATGCAAAACTTATTGCTTATGAAGATTTAGGCGCTGAAGCTTTGAGAATTTTAACCGTTCAAGACCTACCCGTAATCGTAGCTGTTGATTGCAAAGGCAACAGCGTTTTCGCTTAATACATTATTATATTATTTTATTTTATATTAATAAAATTTAAGGACAGCGCCAAAAACGCTGCCCTTATTTATATGTATTTAATTTATGAAGTTTTACGACGTTTATTTAATTTATGAAATTTTACGACGTTTCCCGCCTTTTTTCTTAATCATTATAAATGCAATGATTGCGCCAATAACCGCAACGCCGCCTATTGCGATTAATATAAACACCCACGTATTATCCTTTGTAATTGGCGTTATACCATTAACTTTTGTTCTTTCCCACATACTTACTACTTTAGCTTCATTATCGCCAAAATCTTTCATTACGCCCATTTCACAATTGCCATCAAAATATTGAACTGGATCTAAAAATATATCATCTGGTTCTAATTCAAGCTCTTTAATAAAACTAACTACTTTTTCATCAGCTCTCATTAAATCACGTTTTACGCCTGTTGTATATCCTATTTCCCACATATTCTTCATTGCTGATAATGGTAAATTTAAAAATTCTATAAATATTTTTGCAGCAGCTGGATTCTGAGCTTTCTTCGGAATTACCCAACCGTCAAACCAAATATTTGAGCCTGATTCTGGCACTAAATAACCTAAATTTCTATTGTGTTTTGTTTTTGCTTCTTCTATTGAATAAACTGCATCTCCTGACCAAGCCAAATCAACATAAGCGTTTCCAGCTATTACTTCTTCTTTATCAAAGTCAACGCTGTATAAAATCTTTTGTGTTTTTTGTTCCGTTAAAACAACTTCAACTGCTTCTAATAATTCTTGTGTAACCGTATTTATAAGCTTTTCAACTTTATAATCTTTATACGCTTCTGGTAATCTATTGTTTTCTTTCAAATACATTACGCCAGCAACATATGCATCACGTATACTATCTTTCATATAGATTTTCCCAACTAATTCTGGATTATTATTTTTATTCCAAAGCAATCCCCAACCTTGCGCCAAATCCTCTGGTTTAACAACGTCTTTATTGTATAAAATACCAAGCGTTCCCCACATATAAGGCACTAAATAATCCGTCATATCTATTTTTTCGCCTTTTATCGTCAACTCGCTGAAAGTTTCGTCAACGTGCTCTTTTACCATTGGTTCGATATTACCCCAAAATTTATCTAATTCATCTTCAGTTCCTATTTTTTGTAGCAAACCCTTTTCTAATAATTTTTGAATAGCATATTCCGACGGAGCTAACATATCTAACTGCATAGTTCCACTCCCTGCAGCGGAATCATTTTCAATGACTTGAGTTAACATTTGCTCGTTTGTGTCTAATTCGGAATACTGCAACCTTATACTCTTGCCTGTACGCTCTTTATAATATGTAACAAATTCTTGCTTTAATGACTCATCAATATAATCGCCCCAATTAAGCACATACAATGTTTCATCTGTATGCGGAACACACCCTGCAATTACGCCAATTAACACCGCAATTACAATAATCAAACCAATTTTTAATCCAAATTTTCTCATCTAACTTCTCCTGTCAATTTTTTTATTTTTTATTTTTCTTTTATAAACTATAAAACAAAACGTCTATACCGATAAATGAAAATATCTATATCTATTAAACAATCTTGTAGTTTATTTACCTTAAGTTGCTATATTTATCAATTTTAATTACTGAATATCTTAAGCGTTTAATATTTTTCTTTTATCCGCTTCTTTTTTTGTCGCTTTCTTTAAATTAATAAAAAGTAACACTGCAAGCACTAAAACAAAAATTATCGAAAAAACGGCTAACCAAAAAGGCTGCAATCCGCCTTTGCCTGCGTCTGTGTAAATATAGGTGCTTAACGTATCTATGCCTGTCATAGTACCCTTGTTTATTTGAGTAATTATAAAATCGTCCATAGATAAAGTAAACGCCATAACGAAACCGCTTACTATACCTGGCGTAATAAGTGGAAACATAACCG
The DNA here is from genome assembly GCA_036653075.1 of Clostridia bacterium. GTDB lineage: Bacteria > Bacillota > Clostridia > Christensenellales > CAG-314 > JAVVUQ01. Next base: position 11,263 of record JAVVUQ010000009.1, read on the forward strand.
AAAACAAAGCTTTTGTAGGAGTTGCGCCTAAATCAAGCGCAGCTTCATAGACGTTTTGGTCAAGTTGTACTAATTTTGGCATAATTGATAGTACAACGTAGGGAGTGCAAAATGAAATATGTCCTAAAAACAATCGTAAATATCCATTCGGAAAATGAAAAGCATTGAAAAATAGTAGCAATGACACAGCCATAACAATTTCAGAGTTAATGATTGGCAATTGGTTAATATTGCTAACTAATCTTTTCGTTCTTTTTCCCATATAGAAAATCCCGATGGCGGCGAAAGTACCCATTATTGTTGAAACAACGGAGCTAACCGAAGCAATAAGCATTGTATTTTTAAAAGAACTCAATAACTTCTCAGTTTTTGGACTCGTAAAAATTTCGGCATAGGCGCTAAAAGTAAATTCTGTAAAAACAAACCTTGCATTTCCCGAAAAGCTATAAATAATTATAAATATTATCGGTAAATACAGCATTAGCAACACTAAATATAAAAACACGTCTACGGCAATTCTTTTTACCATAAGTTTTTCGCCTCCGCTTGAGTTTTATTAAATTTATTCATAAATAAATTAGAAATCAACACTAAAATAAGCATAACAAGTGACATTACACTGCCAACTCCGTATAATTGATAGGAAAATTTATCATTTATGCTATCGCCAAACAGAATAATTGATGCGCTGCCTGACAAAAAGCTACTGATTGCAAATGTTGATATCGTAGGAATGAATACCATTGTAATTCCACTAATAATCCCAGGAAGCGACAATGGCAAGATGGTTTTTGTAAAAACAGTTAGATTATCCGCTCCCAAATCTTGCGCTGCTTCCATATAGCTATTATCTATGCCTGAAATAGTAGTATTTAAAGGTAAAATCATAAAGGGTAAAAAGTTATACACTAAACCTGTTATCAAAGTACCTAAGCCTAATTCAATGTGCATCGCTTGAAAAATCGAACGTGTCGCCAATGTCCTTACCAAAAAGTTTACCCACATTGGAAGTACAAAAAATAAGACCAACGCCGAATTTTTATGGTATTTATTTATAAAATAAGCTACGGGATAACCTATAAGTAAGCATATACTTGTAGTTATTAAGCCTATTACTATAGAATTTCCTAAAACTGCCATATTTTGTGTTTCAGTAAAGAAAGTCTTAAAATTCTCAAATGTAAAACTTCCTTTTTCCATAAACGCGTTTACCAATATCATTACAAGCGGTAAAACTACAAAAATTAACAAAAACAGCACATAGGGATATCCAAAAACTTTACGTGATATTTTGAATCCATTTTTTAATTTTGGAGGTTTACTTTTGTTTATTCTTTTCATTTTTTCTCCTCCGCCTTTTCTTCTGTCGATAATGGAATAATGACTAATTTTTCTGGCTTTATATTTATGCCCACTCTATCGCCTTTTAGCCAATCGTCTTCTGTATCCACAAAGAAATCATAATAGGAATCCGTCCTAACTAAACATTGATAGTAGCTGCCTTTGTATATCGTGTTAACAACCACCGCTCCTATTATTCCGTCATTTTCGTCATCGCATAATTCTACATCATCAAAATCTACCGATACTTGAACCTTAGTGCCACTTTGCAATGTACTCACGCAAGGGAATTTACCACCACAAATCTCTACTACGTTTTCATCCACCATTTCGGTATCAATAGTATTAATTATTCTATATTTATGCATAATATGAAAATCAAATGGTTTTATATATAATCCGATTGTTTCGCCTACGGTACATTCGATGTTATCGTGTACCAAAATTTCGCTTCTATCTTCATCAAATATTAAAGCGGTAATTTGAAAGTGATCTCCTTTAAACACGCAAGAAGTAACCTCTGCTCGCATCATTACATTAGAGTTATCCTCTTTCATTACATAAATATCTTCTGGACGAATAATAACGTCTATCGGTTCGTTAAATTTAAATCCTTTATCAACACATTCAAACCTCTGTCCACAAAATTCCACTAAACAATCTTTTATCATTATTCCACTGAATATATTGCTTTCTCCAATAAAATCGGCAACAAATGCATTTGCTGGTTCATCATATATTTTTTGCGGATTAGCTATTTGTTGAATGACTCCATCTTTCATTACTACAATCGTATCTGACATTGTCAAAGCTTCTTCTTGGTCATGCGTAACATATATAAATGTTATACCTAACTGCTTATGCATATTCATTAGCTCTAATTGCATATCTTTACGCATTTTTAAATCTAATGCGCCTAAAGGTTCGTCTAAGAGCAATACATCAGGCTCATTTACTAATGCGCGCGCTATCGCCACTCTTTGCATTTGTCCACCTGACAAACTTTCTACGTTTCTATGCCCATAGTCTTCAAGATCCACCATCTTTAATGCGCTATCTACTTTTTGTTTGATTTCAATCTTTGTTAATTTTCGCATATTAGCGTAAACATCGCCCTGTTTATCTTTATACTCCGTTCCATCTGGAATATACTTTAATTTTAATCCAAACGCTATATTATTAAATACATTTAAATGCGGAAACAACGCATAACGCTGAAATACTGTGTTTATCATTCGTTTGTACGGCGGAATATGCGTAATATCTTCACCATTAAACAATATAGTACCAGACGTAGGCATCTCAAAACCTGCAATCATTCTAAGCGTCGTCGTCTTTCCACAACCTGACGGCCCTAAAAACGTCACAAATTCACCCCTTTTAATTGAGAAACTCATATTCTTAATTATAGGCTTTCCATCATAACTCTTGCATATGTTTTTCAATTCTATTATCTTATTATCATTGCTTTTTGGCACAACCATTTGTATTTACTTCCTTTATGTCATAGTTTAAATATTATAACTTCCTATTTGATACCTAATTTTTATAATTAAACTCTTATAATATAAATTTTTAATCTTAACTCAAAAATTAGAGGGCGTCGTCACCCAAATTATCTTAGAATTTCCCTTGTTAGCATTTACTATTTTATGCTGACGCTTTCCATCAATATAAAATGCGTCACCCTTTTTTGCTTTGTAAACAGTTGTTTCTGTCTCAATACGAATCTTTCCGTCTAATACAAAACCAAATTCTTCACCCTCAACAGGATATCGAACCTCACTTTCTGCTCCCTCTTTTAATACTAAAATAATCGGCTCCATTTCATTTTTTTGCGAATTAGGTATAAGCCAAATCTTTTTTTGCTCATCGCCTTCCGATTCAAAATAATCAGTTTGCGTAAACACTACCTTTTCTTCACTATCCGTTTTAAAAAATGCCGATGGCGTTATCCCTAAAATATTCAATATATCAATAAGCGTAGCTATTGACGGAGACGCTATATCATTTTCAAGTTGCGAAATATATCCCTTGGTAAGCTCGCACCTTTGCGCTAACTCTTCTTGAGTCAATCCTCGTTGCAGCCTCAACTGCTTAATTTTTGCACCAATATCCATAGAGTTTTCCATTCCTTCATTAACCTTCAAACCTTTTTTATATTAACCTTGCAACTATACCAAATTGTTTTAGTTTTGTCAAACATTTTAATTACTATTACTAAACAATTTTTTTATTTTTGCCGTTATATTTTTAAATAATACTTGTATTATCGCCTATCTAATAGGTTAATACCTATCTAAACAATTATCTTAATTAAACGAATAAAAGAAATTTATTATCTGTATAAAATAACTATTAATATATAATTATATTTAATTTTTATATTTATTTATAAAATTATACGTTGATTTAAATATTAAATAATAATATTAGTTGCTTTTTGCGATAATATATGTATTTTGTTTTTTTATACCAATTTATATATAATTCAAATTAATCATTTTAAATAAAAAAAATAGGCAAAACATTTTTAGATTTGTCTATTTATTCATTTTGTGATATTGTCACATTATAATTATTATACATTAATTATTTGTATTATACGTAAGATTTATCTAAATTTATGACAAAATAGTATTTAGTTACACCATCGTCTATTGCTTTTAAGGCTATTTTTTCGATATCTTCTTCATTTACGTCAGTTCCAAATGGAGTAGCGGCGTCAAATAATACATTGGTATGAGTTACTCCGCTTACAACACGAAAATCGTGTATGGTTATTTGAGGATTATATAGAGTCAACGCATTTGCAACTTTTTCTTTCATTTCGTTGATTTTTTTATTATCGGTTTCTACTGGATCCATATGGATAGAAAGCGTGATATTCATTTTCTCCTTTATATCTCTTTCAATATTATCCATTAAATCGTGACTTTTGAGTATATTGTCTTTAGCCGATACTTCTACGTGCACCACTGCAAAGCAGTGCGCCGCTCCATAACTATGCAAAATAAGGTCGTGTATTCCCAAAACTCCATCGTAATTAAGTATTTCTACTTTTAATTTATTGACTACGTCTTTATCTGGAACGACGCCTAAGAGTGGGTCGATTGTTTCTTTTACAAGCTTTATAGTAGAGATGACAATAAACATCGATACTGCAAGTCCTACGTATCCATCGATATTTATGTCAAATAAATCCATAATTATGGTGGCTAATAATACAGCGGTTGTTGTCAATACGTCATTTCTGCTATCTTCTGAACAAGCTTTTAAAACTGTCGAATTTATCGATTTGCCAAAATCAATATATAATAGCATTTGCCAAATTTTCATTACTATTGCTAAACCCAATACGACGTAAGTAAAAATAGTAGTTTCAATAGCTTCAGGCGAAATAATTTTCTCAATTGAACTCTTGCCTAATAATATACCTATCGCTAAAACTATAAATGCCACTATTAAAGCTGTAATATATTCATATCTTGCGTGCCCGTAAGGATGTTCTTTATCCGCTGGTCGAGCTGACATTTTAAATCCGCAAACCGTTACAACGGACGAGCCTGCGTCTGATAAATTATTTATCGCATCGGCAATGATAGTTATGCTATTTCCAATTACGCCAACTACTATCTTTAATAAAAATAAAATAGAATTGCTGATAATTCCCAAAATTCCCGCTACTATTCCATAACGCACACGAACTAAAGCATTTTCAGTATTTTTATAATCTTTAATAAAACATTTTTTTATTAGTTTCATATTTCTCCTATTTATAATCAACTCACACTATTTACTTACAAAGATTTTGGTATATTTAAATTGAAAATAATCAACAGATTTTTTTCTATTCTATTATATTTTTGGAAAAATTATTTAATTACGCTAACACTGTTAAAGTGGATATAAAGATGTTGAGATTGTATAGATAGTTTATTTCATTTTTAAGTTTGAATCGTAGTATAGATAGTTAAAAAAACGAAATATCTAACATACTATCCAAAAAGTAACTTAAAGCGGCATCATTTATAGAATTTAAAATGAGTTAGCGGAGGTTAACTGACTATATACTAAAATTGCACATAACGCATAATATGCGTATGTGCAATTTTAGTTGTATATTATTCATCATTAGTCTTCGTAATTTTATCTTAAGTTGAGTCCTTTTTCCAATGGACAAGCATATTATAAGACAATATATAAATTTTGTCAAGTTTTTGTTAACAAAATCCGACATTATTTGTGTTTATTTTGCATTTTTCTCAATTTTTTTCGTTAATGCTTCAGCGAAAAAGGTTGCCACGTCATCTGCGTATGAATTTGCGCCGAATCCAGCGTCGTAGCCTAACTCTTTGGCTAATTCAAAAGTGATTCTTGCTCCGCCGCAAATTACAATAAATCTGTTACGTAGTCCTTCCGCTTCAAGTAATTCAATTAATTCGGTTAAGTTTTGTATATGAACATCTTTTTGAGTTACAGTTTGAGAAACCAACAAGACATCTGCGTTCAGTTCAATTGCTTTAGCTATAA
>JAVVUQ010000009.1:17146-33487 GCA_036653075.1 Clostridia bacterium
ATAAATTCCTCATTTGGAATTTGGCTTCCAAAATTGATAGCTTCAACCATTTCATATCGCTCTAATCCGTAATGACCTGCAAAACCTTTTCTGTTCATAATAGCGTCAATTCCGACTGTATGCGCATCTGTTCCAGTAGACGCTCCAACTACAACAATTTTTCTACCTATATTTTTACGTATATAATCGTCTGTTTCTTCCATTGTCATAGTGACTTGTTCAACAGCAGCAACTTTTAAAGATTCATAATCTACGCACTGAGATGTGCTTCCGTACACAACATAAAAAGTAAACCCTTTATCTAAAGATTTTCTTAACGCTACATTAGGTTCAATCAATCCCATTTTTTCTGCAAGTAACGCTGCCGCTGCTGCGCCTTTATCGTCATTTTCTATTGGTAAAGTGAAACTCATTTGAACTTTTCCGTCGTTCATAGTGTCACCATATGGCTTCAAATGTTTCTTATCTAAAACTGTATCAAAATCTCTTTTATGAGTATTATATAATCCGCCGCTCATCACTTTACCTCCTTATTACTTCTATTTTCAATTTTTAGCATTTCGTCAATAAATGGATTAAAATAAATTTCTGATTTTGCAAATACGCCAGCAAGTCCTTTTCCGCCATCTTCTTTTCTCTTAATATCAGCAAAAATTCCTCTTTCAAGCGTTCCAAATAATCCGTATTTTTCAATTTCCATCAACAAATCCTTTGCTTTTTCCAATACCTCTTTTGCTCTATTTCTAATAATTCCGTTTTCTTTGAATTCTATTTCCTCGCCTAAATCTGCCATAGTAGTAAATATATACTGCGCATTTTCTATTGCTAAGGCTCTATCCGACATAAACGGAGTGTGTATCGCTTCGGTTAACATTCCAAGCAAATGCAATCTTTGCCCCGTCATAATAGTAACCATATTAAACAATGCGTCTTGAACATTTCCTTTAAATATATTCCCCGTCATAAATTTTGTAGGCGGCATATATTTGAGGGGCGCATTTGGAAAAATTTCTCTTGCCGCTTCAGCTTGCGCTAATTCAAATAAAAATCCATTTTTTACATCAGGCGATATTTCAAATGCGTGTCCTAATCCCATTTGTTCTTTTGGAATTCCCGCCACTAAAGCAAACTGTTCGTTCATAAATTGCGACGCTAAAACAGTATGCGCTTCTTGTACGGCATCTGCCGTTGTCAAGTAATTATCCTCGCCCGTATTTATTATTACGCCAGCGTAACCATTAATAACACGTGAAAAATATTGGTCGACTATCGTGCGTTTCATATTTATATCTCTAAATAAAATACCATATAACGCATCGTTTAACATTACGTCTAACCGTTCAATTGCGCCCATTGCAGCTATCTCAGGCATGCATAATCCCGAACAATAATTGCACAATCTTATATATCTTTTTAACTCCCTACCTGTTTCGTCTAACGCCGCTCTCATAAGTTTAAAGTTTTCTTGTGTAGCGTATGTTCCTCCAAAGCCTTCCGTCGTCGCTCCGTATGGTACATAATCAAGCAAACTTTGTCCTGTTGTCCTTATTACCGCTATTATATCTGCGCCCTGTTTAGCCGCCGCTCTCGCTTGTATTATATCTTCATAAATATTTCCTGTCGCTACAATACAATACAAATAAGGCGTTTTTTTATCGCCAAATTCAGCTAACTGTGATTCTCTCTCGCCTCGTCTATTTTTGATTTTTTGTACAGATTTTTTTACGATAGACAATATATTATTATAAGCTTCCTCTTTTTTTATGCGTTTTACGCTTCCTATATCAAGCTCGCCATTACTTATCAATACTGCTATTTCTTGTGGAGTTTTTCCCGTCGACGCTATTGCGCAACTCATAAAATAAGCCACACCGTCTCCCAACTCTCCTTTTTCATTTAGCTTATCAGCTACCACGTTTACAAGCGGCACCTCAAAAGCATTAACTCCATCTATTCCAAGCAATCGTAAAACCGCTCGTTCAGTAGATATCGTCGTATGCGCATCAATAAAGTCTTGAGTACTTTCGGCTATGCGCATAGCATATCCCCTTGCCTCATTTATTACATTTTCATCTAATCCTAATTTTCCCATATCGTTCTCCATTTAATTGCATAACAAAAAAGTCCTCTTTACAATTTTACTTATATCGCAATTTATATAGCAACATCGCTTTAATAGACTCTTTTATAGCAGATTCTAAATACTTTTGCCTTTATCTTTATTATAATCATTATTTCATAATATTAACGACATAAACAACATTAAAAACACTAATAATTTTAAATATTTATAAAAACAATTTATTTAGAATCTGCATACTTATTTATACTCAATACTTCATTTTTTTATTTTTTATTAATTCGACGAATCTGTTATAATTCTATTAATACAATAAAATATTTATAAAAATTGTTTTATATAATATTTCGTATTGTATGTTTATTATAAAAATAATTTATTCGTGGTTGTTTCTTTTATTTCTAAGTAAGTCTTTTGGTTCTATACTCAGTTTTTTGCCCTGTTCTAACATTGCAATACCATCTAAATCGTCAACACGTTTTCCTGTGCAAACGTCGCAATGGCATGTTTCTTCGTAATGTGTAGGTTGTGTATATGATGTAATAACGCCTTCATAGTTACGTAAAATTACTTTACTTGCTGTTTGGCTTATTAAATAATTAGGCATTACTGGAATTTTGCCGCCGCCGCCTGGAGCGTCAACTACAAACGTTGGAACGCAAAAACCACTTGTATGTCCTCTAAGCGCTTCTATTATTTCAATACCTTTAGCCACAGGAGTGCGGAAATGTTCCAATCCTTCGCTCAAATCACATTGATAAATATAATAAGGACGCACACGTATTTTTACAAGTTTATGCACAAGTTCTCTCATAACGTGAACGCAATCGTTTACGCCTGCAAGTAACACGCTTTGATTACCAAGCGGAATTCCTGCGTCAGCTAACATAGCGCAAGCGCGAGCGCTTTCTTCGGTAACTTCGTTTGGATGATTAAAGTGCGTGTTTAGCCATATTGGATGATACTTTTTCAGCATATTGCATAATTCAGGTGTTATTCTTTGTGGCAAGACTACTGGTGTTCTCGAACCAATTCTAATAATTTCAACGTGTTCAATTGCTCTGATTTTTGAAATGATATATTCCAAATTAGCGTCTGAAAGCACTAACGGGTCGCCGCCTGAAAGTAAAACGTCCCTAACTTCTGTGTGCTTTTTAATGTATTCTATACATTTTTCTATTTGTTCCATTGGTAAAGCTTGGTCGTGCTGTCCAGCAAACCTACGTCTTGTACAATGACGACAATACATACTGCATTGGTCGGTAACAAGCAATAATACTCTATCTGGATATCTATGTGTCAATCCCTTTACTGTTGTATCCGTATCTTCGTGTAAAGGATCGCATAAATCAGCTTTACTCATATATAATTCTAAAGCTGTTGGTACTGCTTGCCTTCTTATTGGGTCATACGGATCATCAAGATTTATTAATGAAAGATAATAGGGCGTAATCTTCATACGTAGTTTTTCCAAACAACGTTTTACGCCTTCTTCTTCGTCTTTAGTCAATGTTAGATACTTTTTAAGCTCATCTACTGTGGAAATACGATTCTTCATCTGCCATTCCCAATTGTTCCAATCTTCTCTTTTTACACTATCAAAAATTTTATTAGCCATAAATATTTCTATCCTCCGTTAACTCACAATAGTAATCAATACGCAATAATTTTATACTAATTATTATAATAAATATAAATTGTCACATTGATAAATTTTATATCGATATAATCAAATGATAATATTATATCAGTGAAAAATAGCATAATAATATATAATTATTAAAATATCTTCCACTGAATTTTATCACTAATCTTTAAATTTTATTTGTTAAAGTCAACGATATAATATTGACTTTTACGTGTTAGTTATTATGCTTTATATGTTTCTTCAAAAAGTTGTCTAATCTTTTCACTTTCACGTAATTCGCTTAAAGTAATTTCTGCGTGGTTTTTAGTATAGCCATTACCAATAATCATATCAACGTCTTTGCCTACGCCTTCTGCGCCCAAAGCCGCTTTTGTAAAGCTTGTAGCCATTGAGAAAAAGTAAACCTTTCCGCCGTCACGAACAGGTAAAATACAAGCCATTTCTGTGTTTGGCGTATTTACGCACGAAATAGATATATCATATTCCTTTCCGTTGTTAGCTTTTAAAGCAGCATCTAAAACTGCTACTGGTTCTGTTGCGGACGCAATAATAACTTCAGTCGCTACGCCTAAATCCATTAACTTTTTAACGTCTCTTTCTTTTCTTACTAAAGCTATGACTTTACCCGTTTTTCCTGCGCGTTTTAATGCTTCATAACAACATAATACGCCTGATTTCCCCGCTGCGCCAAGTACTAATACACTGTCGCCCTCGTTAACTAATTTACGTACTTGCGCTGGAGCGCCTGCTACGTCAAGCGCAGCTAAAGCTAATGCTTCTGGCATATCGTTTGGCAATTTTGCATATATTCCCGATTCAAATAATACCGCTTTCGCAACAACGTCTACACGGTCAATACTCTTATGAACTGCAACAATTTTTTCAATCTTTAACGGTGTCAATGACAATGAAACAAGTGAAGCTATCTTATCGCCAACCTTTAAATCCCTGTCTTTTAACGCCGAACCAATATGCGCAATTCGTCCAATAAACATTCCGCCTGAACCTGTTACTGGATTTTGCATTTTGCCTCTTTCGCCTACTATCTCTATAATCTTAGCTGCGATTTTTGCTTCATCCCCACCCTCGGATTCCTTGATTTGCGTAAAGGATGCCGAATCTATATTCAAACTGATAACATCGCATATGATTTCGTTATCATAAAGCTTTTCCATATCATTATCAATCTTTTGCGCCGCTTGTGTTAAAACACCTTGTGGCTCAATTACTCTGTGTATTCCATACTTGTTTCCTTTTAATTCCATAATTTTATTCTCCTTAATATATTTTATTATTATTTTCGCCTTTTAATATTGTTTTTTAACACTTTATCTTTATTTATTATTAGTTTATTTTATTTAAGTCCTAATATTACTCTCGCTTCCGCTGGAGTCGCTATTTCTCTACCTAATTGTTTGGCAATATTTACTATACGCTCAACAAATTCTGCGTTACTGTTTGCTGGAACACCCTTTGCAATATTAACATTATCTTCAAATCCAACTCTAACGTGCCCGCCAAGCAATATCGACATAACATTCATATATAGTTGCGCTCTACCTACGCCCGATACCGTAAATGTACTTCCATTTGGTATACTCTCTGCCATAAATAATAAATCTCGTGGCGTTCCACTTATTCCACCATTAACTCCCATTACAAAGTTAAAATGCATTGGCGTTTTGATTATACCTTTTTTACTCAATCTAATCGCCATATCTATCATTCCTTTATCAAAAACTTCAACCTCTGGCTTAATCCCTAACGAATTCATTTGATTAGCAAAATTAATAATTGTATTTTCTGTATTAACAAAAATATCATCACCGCCAAAATTACAAGTTCCACAATCAAGCGTTGCCATTTCTGGGTGTAATGTTATTGGCTCAAGCCTTTCTGCATCGGTCATTCCCACAGCGCCGCCTGTGCTTGGTTGAATAATAACGTCTGGACATTTCTCACGTATCGCTTTAATGCATTCGTCAAATCTTTCAGCTTTTTGTGTTGGCGTTCCATCATCGTTGCGTACGTGTAAATGTATTATCGCCGCGCCCGCTTGATTGGCTTTGTACGCTTCATCCGCTATTTCTGCAACAGTGTACGGAACAGCTTTGTTATGCTCTTTTGTTACCTCTGCGCCACATATAGCTGCAGTTATAATTAATTTTTCCATTTTTCACCTCACGCTTAATGTTTTATTTTTCCTTTTCACAATCTTTAACTATTTATAATTGCTAATAATTTCCAATCACCAAAATTTGCCAATAATTCATAATTATCGCTCTATTTAATCATTTTACTAATACTATCAATAAATAATTCTAATTTTACTTAATTATCGTATTTAATTGTTGTTTCTTTGTTTATCTTTTGGTACTACGCAAGTACCGCTTGCTCTACAAACTAAAATAGGTTCAGCTAAAACGTCACATGCGCTGTCATTAATGTCAGGGCGAGGCGCAATAACTTTGTACGCTTCAAAATTCATTTTTCTTGAGCTGTTACCAACTTTTACTATCTCGCCAGTCGCTTCAATATAATCACCAGCATATACAGGAGCTTTAAATTCAACACTATCATAAGCGCAGAATAATCCCTCATCACCATCTTGCTTAATAAGTAATTCAGTCGCTACATCGCCAAATAATTGCAACATCTTTGCGCCATCTACTAAATTACCGCCATAATGCGCATCGTGCGCTCCCATTCTCAACCTAATCATTGCTTTCATAATATTCTCCTTTTATCTTAATAATGTATTTATATAATTATTGACCTGTATTATATCGAAAATAAAAAGCGCTGATATTAGAAAAACTAAAATCAGCGCATCACAAATTACATTCCTTTTTGTGACAGTGATAAGGTACTAAACCCAACCCCCAAGCTACTCGCTTCCGCAAACGAATACTTTCGGCGCAATCACATTCAGCTTTTGCAGAATACGGAATTCTATCGCATAAACTTACCTTGACTAACGCACCTCTATTATTAAACTATGAATCTATTAAACAAAAACGTTAACATCGTTTTATCACCATCTTCATTTAACGCTTTTATAATACCATAATATTTACCATTTGTCAATAATTAAATAGGGGGTATCCAACTTGTGACGTATCACTTATCTAATTCAATACATTGAAAAAGTAGCTTTCTTTGAATTTTTAATTTAATTTTTACTTAAAACTTTAAATAATCTCTTTAAATTAAAAAATTTAAAGAGATTGTAATATTTGATTAATATTTCATTATAGCGTTGATAGTTTCAATTAAAAAGTCTGCGTTAATACTTTCAATGTTTCCTTCATCGCAAGCTTTTGCCATTTCGGAATTTATTGGAATTTTAGATAATACTGACAATCCAAAGTTTGACGCAACTTCTGACGCTTTGCTCTTTCCAAAAACTTCTATTTGCTCATTACAGCAAGGGCATTTCAAATAACTCATATTTTCTACAATACCAACTATTGGTATATTCATCATATTTGCCATTTTTACTGCTTTTTCTACTATCATTGATACTAAATCTTGTGGTGTTGTAACAACAATTATTCCATCAATTTTAATTGATTGAAATACTGTCAACGCCACATCGCCTGTGCCTGGAGGCATATCCACAAACATATAATCTACGTCGCCCCAAATTACATCTGTCCAAAATTGACTTACCATTCCCGCTATAAGCGGTCCTCTCCATAACACTGGGTCGTTTTCATTTTCTAACATTAAATTAGCCGACATTATTTTGATTCCATGACATGTAACTTTAGGGAAAATACCATATTCGTCGCCCGTACAATTTCCTTTTATTCCAAACATCTTCGGAATAGATGGTCCTGTTATATCCGCATCTAATATCGCTGTTTTTTTACCTTGTTTTGCCGACATTGAAGCTAATAAACTTGTTACTAATGACTTCCCTACTCCACCTTTTCCACTTACAACACCAAATACTTTTTTGATATTCGATAATTCATGTGTCTTTTCGTATGGTATCTTTTCTTCTTTATTTTCGTTTTCTTCACATTCCACACTACAACTATCACAATTGTGATCACATTCTTTCATTACTACTCCTTGCGTAACCTTTAAACCATTAAAATATCAAAGTTACTTTTTTATTAATTGTTTTTTATATAACTTACTTATAATATTAGTATGATTATGACAATAGCTGCTATCACTAAACAACTGTTTTCATTAACAATGTCTATGTTAACACATTTGAATTAAATTATCAACTATTTTTAACATTTCCTACTAAATAAATATAGAATATCAAGTTAACTCATTAAACCAATTGAATATTCATTATTACTTAATTCATTATTATTTATTCATTATTATTTATTATTATAATGTGTAAATTCGTATTAATTTATATATTTATCCAATAATTTAAACATTATATCCGTATCAACTGGTTTAGAAAGGTGTTCGTTCATACCCGATGCAATTGATTTTGAGATATCATCTTGAAATGCGTTTGCTGTCATTGCAATAATTGGTATTGTTTTGGCGTTTGAAAGGTTTAGACTTCTAATTGTTTTTGTAGCTGTATATCCGTCCATTATTGGCATTTGAACATCCATTAAAATCAAAGCTAAATTATCTCCTATTTTGTTAAATAGTTCTACTGCTTCCCTGCCGTTTTTTGCTTGAATGACGTTATACGTTTTATTTTCAAGTAACGCCACCATTATTTCCATATTCATATCATTATCTTCAACGACCATTATTATTTTTTCGTTTTTTGATGTTTTTTGTATTTCTTTTTTTATTTCAACTGGTTTTCTTGATGAGTTGAGTGATAATAATAAGTCAAACATTACTGACTGGAAAAGCGGTTTGCTTATAACTTTAGTAATTCCAACTTTGCCTACTTCCACAATAACTTCATTTACGTCATAAGCTGTTACTATTATTATAGGTATGTTAGCAGATATTTCTCTTATTTTTTTAGCGGTAGCCATACCGTCCAATCCGTCCATTCTCCAATCGAGTAAGCATAAGTCGTACATTTTATTTGTATTAGCCGTTGTTTTGATTGCTTCAATAGCTTCATAACCGTTAGTAACAGTTTCAGCCTTTACTCCGCAGTGCGCCGCTACGTTTTGCATATAATCTCTTTCGCAGCACACATCATCTACAATAAGAACGTTTAATTTTGAAAAATCATAAATTATTTCTTGATGAACATTATTATAATCTATTCCGTACGGAATATCCACGCTAAATGTTGTGCCTATTCCCTCATTGCTTTGTACAGTAATTAATCCGCCCATCATTTCCGTTAGATTTTTAGCGATAGACAATCCCAATCCAGTACCGCCAAAGCTTATCGCTGTTTGACCATTTTCTTGTTCAAAAGGTTTAAATATTCTATCTAAATTTTCTTCTTTAATGCCTATGCCCGTATCGGCAATTTCAAATTTTATATATACATTGTTTTCATTTTTCATAAGTTGAGTTACCGTTAAAATAACTCCGCCTTTTTTAGTAAATTTAATTGCGTTTGAAATTAAGTTTATTAAAACTTGGCTTGTTCTTAATTTATCACCGATAATAAACTCGTCAGATAAATTTTTCAAAATAACTCTAAAACATATATCCTTTTGTTTCGCTTGAGTGTAAAATACTTCTGTTAAGTTGTTTATTAATTCTTTAATGTCAAACGATTCATTATTTATAATCAATTTTCCACTTTCAATCGCTGATGTATCTAAAATTTCGTTTAATAATTCTAATAAATGTTTTGCCGATTTTTCGGCTTTATGCAGATAATCGTATTTAATTTCTTCATCGTTTTTTAATTCTAATAATGCTAAAAATCCAATTACCGCATTTAATGGGGTCCGAATTTCGTGACTCATTTTAGATAAAAATGCGCTTTTTGCTGTATTTGCTGCTTGCGCCACAGTAAGGGCATCGTTTAATTGATTTCGTTGCGTTGTTTCTTCTATTTTAACTTCGTCTACGTTTTGTTTAAATACCATACAGCATTTTCGTAATTTCTTATCTAACGCGCTTCCTTGCATTGAATATCCATACCAAATATAATTTCCTTTTTCGTTAAGCAAACGGCACTCCATATACTCACTAAGCGCTTCTTCTACAACTTTTGTTATGTTTTCAACAGAAAAAAATTCTTTAAATTTATTTAAATCATTAGGGTGAATAATAGGATAAAACGATTGACACCAATCTTCTTCTTTTATTTCTTTCTTTGCAACGCCATTTTCCATTGTATAATATGTTCTTTTTTTCAAACTTAAGTTAATCTCAAATACGTTTTCATTAACTTTAAGAACATAATTAGCAAATCTTGATAATTCATTAGCTTTTTCTTGTTCTACTTTCTTTCTTTGCTGTAACAATACAGCCACAATTACGATTATAATAGCAAAGAAAATCAATACGATAATACTTATCATAATCATAGGATATTTATAAAAGTATGCAACAAATGGCATATCATAATCAACTTGAGTGTTTTGAGATATTAATCCATCAATATATTCTTTGTCTAAGCTACATACCGCCTTATTTAATATGGTCATTAAGCATAAACTTTCATTATCTTTTATCGCAATCACTATATCAATTTTACAATCTTGTAATATGTTCATTTTTATGGTGTTTTCATAGTTCCTTTCAATTGCAATTTTTGCCGAATACTCATCCATATATGTTACGTCTTGTTTGCCTTGTTTTACTGCATCAAGACAAGCTTGTACCGAATCATAATAGTTTATTTGATCTAATTTAAAACGCCATTTTACTAAATTTTCTGTTACGCTTGAATTTTTTATTGCAGCCGCAGTTACGGCTTCTCCCTTTATACTATTGTTTTTTATCTCCGCCATTTTAAAGCTCATATATGGCGCTGTAAATTTATATCCTTCTTTTTCTTGACTATTCCAAAATTGTCCGTGATCAAAATTTATAACTATATCATCTGACCTCAACTTTTCTTGATACTCTTTGTCGCTAAAAGTTTCTATTATTTCTATTGGTAAATTTGACCGTCTGATAATTTCTTTTGTCGCTTCTCCTAAAATTCCTTTCAACTCTCCATTTTCAAATCTTGACAAATCACCATGTCCCGGTTTAATTAATCCTTTTATTATTCTATTGGAATCTTTTAAATGCTTTATATACGCCTGCTCTTGTGATGTTAAAAATATTTTATCAGTTGTATTAACTCTATAATATTTTTCATTTAATTCGGATATTAATTCAGGATAATAAATATTAAGTTGCTCAATTGCATAATTTATTTCATCCATTAGCTCTTTGTTACCCTTTTTAACTATTATGTAATAAGGCGATGGATCAAATTGCGCCAAAATCCATTCATTTTTTGCAGTACGCAAACTGCTTGTCAAAATAGCGTCAATTTCTTCTCCTTTCTCATTTTTTCCATCTTGTAACGCCTTTTCCATTTCATCCATATTATCGAAATTTACTGTCGTATAACTAAACTTTCCTTCTGCATATCTTGCAAAACTTTCATTGCGAGAATTGTTTTCTATAACTCCTACTTTTATTCCTTCAAAAGTTTTTTCGTTATCTGGAGAAAATCTATCGTTCCCAGCCTTTACCGTCAATCTTGTATAACTCGTCCCTATTGGATATTTGGAATAATCAAAGTATATTTCTCGTTCCGTTGTCTTTTGCGCCGATGTCAACATATCAATTGCGCCTTCTTTGAGCATCTTTAAATTTTCATTCCAGCTTTTTTCATAACCAATATATTGGAATTTCCACGAATTGAATTTAGACATATTATTTATAAATTCATATCCATATCCCGACCGATTACCATTTGCATCTATCATATGATATCCGTTAAATTCAAAAAAACCGACTCTTACTGTCTTAATGGTTATCTTTTTTTCAACTGCGCCGCCCATAATAATAGTAAATAATACTGCAATGATTATTATTGAAATCATTATAAATCTTTTTGTTCCATTATTCATTATTATGCTCCTTATAGAATCGTAAATAATATATAATAATTTATTCTTTTACGTTTTTTGCTACATAATTACAATGCACACGACCATTTTTACAGCATTTGAATAAAAAGAAAATTCCGTTAATTGAAACATAATCTTCGCTATAAATTGTTTTAGACATATAATTAATTGATAATTCACATTGTTTTTTATATTCTTGTAATAGATTAAATCTATTGGCAATATCTAATAGCGCTTGTTTATCCTCTTGTTTTACTGCTTTGTTTACTGTATATTCCATTGTTTTTTGATAGTTATAATCATATTTTTTTGCAAATTTCATAATCTCATCTGTGCCATCGACAATGATATTATTTTCCAAGTCAATTTCTGCGTATATAATACACTTATGCGTTATATTTTCTTTTAACTTTTTTTCGTGTTTGTATTTCAATTTTAAAGCTTCGTTTGCAGCGAGTAATTCTTGTTCGTTAATTTGAAATTTACGAGTTATCTCTAAAAGTGGCGTAATATCCGAACTCATAAAGTTTATTTCAATACCAATTTGTTTATAAATTATTCCAAATCCGCACGTTATATATTTTATATCCCTATTACGACATATTGTTTTAGCTGTAAAATTTATTACTTTATATTTATTTTTAATAGCTCTTTTTAAAAGCATTTCGATATTTTGTTTATCCTCTTCATAAAACAAGTCAAATACCCTATTGTTTAATTCTTCTTTAAAGGTTTTTTCATCATATCCAAACATATTGTAAAAACTATTATTTGCAAAATCTAATGGTAATCCATCTTCAACTTTCATTCTGCATATGCTTCCTGGAGCTGCTTCAAATAAAAGCGTCAATTCCTCGTTAATTTCATTCAGTTTAATTTCTGTCATCTGCTGTTTAGTGTTGTCCATTATGATAGCGTATGCCCAATCTTCGCCATCTGCGCCTCTCACAATATGTCTTACATCTCTCACCCAAATTAGTTCTCCGTCCTTTTTTTCTATCCTATACTCGCACACTCCATAATTTTTAGTGCTAAACTGTTCTTTTAGCGTTTGCATTACCGATAATCTATCTTTATAGTAGGTTATTTCAACTACATTTTCATTATATTTATCTTTAAATTCCGCATTTGTGTATCCAAGCATTTCTAACATATTATCGCTAACAAATGTGAGATGCTTGTCGCTAACTTTATATTTGAGTACTGCGCCAGGCATATGCTTTAATAACATTTTATATTCGTATGATATGGAATCAATCAACGCATCTGCTTCACGCTCTTTTGTTACGTCATTTATTATAGCAAAATATATGCTATTGTTTTCGTCGCCTGTTACATATTTAATTTTGGTATGCAAATATAATCTGCTTCCATCTGATTTTATTCGCGCATAAACGGCTTCGCTCATTCCTTTATTTGCAAACGCTTGCGCAAACATATTTTGTACAATATGTTTATTCTCATTTGGTATGCAATTTAAATCTTTTAATTCGTCGTTTACGTGTCCATCATTATATCCTATCATTTCAAAATACTTGTCATTAAGCCTTAAAGCTTCAAGCTGTCCGTGATTCATTTCGTAAACGCCTATTGCGCTTACCATATTATTAAACAGCATACTTAATTTAGTATTAGGTTCCCATATCTCATCCATATTAAATTCATCAATATTAATTATTGTATTTTCAATAGACTTTGTTGAACTCGTTTCCATATAAGTGACAAACTCATTTTGTGGCATCGGCTTTGCATAATAATAACCTTGCCCTTCCTTGCATCCTATACTTCTTAGAAAATCGGCTTGTTGTTTTGTTTCTATACCTTCCGTAACAACGTGCAAATTAAGCCATTTCGCCATTCGTATTACGGACGATAGTATATTACTCCCTCTACCTGCTTTATTCTCGCCTGACAAAAACCGCAAATCAATTTTTAATACATTCACAGGTATTTCTTGCAACATATTTAACGATGAATAACCGCTTCCAAAATCATCCATCATTATTATGAATCCGTAATCTTGTAATTGTTTCATTACAAAATTAAGCAACTCCTTATTCTCTGTATAAATACTTTCTGTAAGTTCCAATGGCAATAATTCTACTGGAATTTCATATTTTTCTATTAAACTTATTAATTTTTCGCTTAAATTTGGATTATACAAATCTACTTTACTTATATTAACCGAAATAGGCAGTACCTTTTTATTAGCGTCTATTTGCTGTTTTAAAAATATACACACCTGTTCCCATATATACTCATCCATCTTTATGATAAATCCATTTTTTTCAAATATTGGTATAAATTCGTTTGGATAAATCATTCCTTCTACTGGATGTATCCACCTCGCCAATGCTTCCGCTCCGCATATCATATTAGTTTGTAAATCATATTTAGGCTGATAATATGGCAAAAATTGCTTCTTTTCCAATGCAGAAGTCATCATTTGTATTATTTCTTGCTCTCTAACTATCGATTTATGTATGTTTTCATCATAAATAGCGTATCGCTCTAAATACCTTCCTTTAATTTTCAGCATTGCCAACTTCGCCCTATCACACATTAAATCTATAGATACATTTTTATCTATTATATTATAAATTCCTATAGATGGCAATACATTAAAGTTTTGCATATAATTGTCTGTTATATGCGACAATATCTCCACAATTTTTGTTGCATTTTCAGTAGGAACTAATACACAATACATATCCGCTTCCATTCTTCCATATACACTGTCAATAATCTGCGATAACACTTTTCTTATTTCTACCGCTATAAAAAGCAATAACTTATCACCCTCCTCGTGTCCAAATAATTCATTTATTACTTTAAAATTATTTATATTGAAATGTATAAGCGAATAAACAGTATCACTGTTTGCATTTAGTTTTTTATGTGTGTATTTGAAAAAACTTTTTTTATTGTAAATTCCAGTTAACGCATCAAATTCAGCGTCATATTTTAATTGATTTAAATATTCAACTTCATTGTTGATGTCTTGTATTGTTCCAATTACACGCTCAATCTTTCCATTATAATATTCGCAGTTGTAAGAAATTTTGCACCAAATAAAATGACCATTTTGCAATTTTAATCGCGCAGAAAATTTTAAATCCTTAGATTGTAACTTCAATCTTTCAATTGTTTCTTCTATATATCTCTTTTTATCATTCGGATGCACTGTAAATGCCGAAAATTCACTTTCATTCGCTTTTGGCTCATTATATTCAAAATATTTAATATTATCAGAAAAATAACATTTTTTATAACTATTTTGCCATTCAAACACCACAGCTCCCGTTTGCTGCATAATGATTTTGTATCGTTCTTGTTCATAGTTTCTCTCAAGTAATAATTTATTCTCTTTTTCTAATACTTGCATATTTTCAATAGTAAGATTTCTTAATTCTGTTATATCAGTAAGTATGCAAGCGCAATACTCTACCTTTGGCGAATATATGTATACGGAAAAAATCCTATTATTAATAGTGATTTCAACGCTTTCATTTTTATTGGCAATTGTATTGTTTGCTATTTTATAAAATTTTTCTTTTATATCACTAAAAAAATATTTGACTGACGATAAACTCTTTCCTATTAAATCTTCGCCTTCACAAAGCAATTTACAGTATTCTTCATTACAATAATTTAACTTTAAACAATCCGCTTCATAAGTTTGCTCTCCACATAATTTATAAACTGCAAAAGGCAATGGCATTTGATCCATATATTTTAATACCTGCTTTTTTGTGTCTATAAGTAAATGCAACTCTCGCATCTCAACTAAAATTTTTCTGCTTACTGCATTTTCAACTCGTGATTTTACAATCTCCGCCCTAAACGGCTTAACAATATAATCCCAAGCCCCTTTATCTAATACCTCAACTTCTGAAATATCATTGCTTGTTATAACAATAATTGGTATTTTTTTAAGCTTATCATTTTGACGTATTTCGTCAAGCACTTCATATCCGTTTTTTTGGGGCATTATTACATCAAGTAAAACAATATCTAATTTATAATAATATTTATTTAACAACTCTAACGCTATATCACCATTTTCAGCTTCATAGATATCATATTCGGCATCAAACATAGCACGCAAAATGTTTCTATTCATTTCGGAATCGTCAACAATCAATATACTTTTTTCATTCATTATTCATACTCCTTATCTGCGCCAAAAAATGACTATATAGCTCTATATTAGGTACTAATCACTATACGAAGTATAAATACAACACAAACTCAATTACGTTATGAATAACACTATACTTAATTTCATTTGTAACTTGCCTCTATTGTTATTTACTACATACTTATGTAAGATATTAATCCAAATAATAAATATAACAACAATGATTAGCATAAATAAACTACGATTATATTACACAATCGTAAATCAACTTAAAAATCTCCATAATATTCCATTTAATTATAACATATATCGCTGATTTTTTCAATGTTTTATACCAAATAAATAAGTAATTTTTATATAATTTTATTTATTTTATATTGATTATTGAAAATACTTGATTAAAATAGGAAAATATATTATTAGAATGATATTAAAACTAAATATTTATTATATTTATAAAATTAACTATTTCTGTCTACATAAT
>JAVVUQ010000010.1:0-7454 GCA_036653075.1 Clostridia bacterium
TTGCGACAAGCGAGCGATAGCCGTAGGCTGAGCGAGCGACTTTAATAGAATGTTATGATTATTTATTTGCCTATTTCTTTAATTTGTGTTATAATTTAACAATTCTATACACTTGTGATTTTATTGTAGGTTAGTTATAGATAGAAAGTAGGTGATTACTATGGCAAAAGAAAATAAAACCAATATAAGCAACAATATTTCCGTTTCAGCAAGGTCGCTTCCTCATAATATTGATGCGGAAATTTGTTTGATTGGCTGCATTTTGGTCGACGGCGTTATTGCTTTAGACGTATGCGATTTACTTGTCGCAGAAGATTTTTATTCGCCAGCGCACGCTCTTATTTTTCGAGCAATTAAGCAATTGGCGCAATCAAACAAAGCTGTTGATGTAATTACTTTGACTGATTGTTTAATTCGCAGCGGCGAAATTGAAAAGGTTGGAGGAGCCGCTTACATAATGACTGTCGCTTCCTCCGTTCCAAGCTCTGCTAATTATAAAGAATATTTAGATATTGTCACTCGTAGTTCCTCTATGCGACGCTTAATTCACTCTTGTAGTTCTATCATTGACAGCGCTTATTCCGCTAACGATGCACAAAATACAATAGCTGAAGCAGAAAAAATGATTTTTGATGTCAATTCAAAAACCACTTCAAACGACATTCAAAAGTTATCTGAAACTTTAGGCGAAGTAATGACTCGTATTAATATTTTAAAAGATGACAAAACTGCTTTTAAAGGCGTTCCTACTGGATTTTGGGCTTTGGACGAATTAACAAACGGACTACACGCTGGCGAACTTGTTATTATTGCTGCGCGCCCCTCTGTCGGTAAATCTGCGCTTGCTATGAATATTGTTGAAAATGCCGCAAAAAAAGGATTATGTAGCGCTATCTTTTCTTTGGAAATGCCGAAAATTCAAATTGCTCAAAGGCTTCTTGCTTCTTGCGCTGGCGTTCCCTTATCTCAAATCGCAGTTGGCAATCTTTCAGATGCTCAATGGTCTGCGCTTTTTAGCACTTCTACCACTATAAGTAAATTCAATATCTTTATTGACGATAGCTCTTTGATTACACCCTCTCAAATACTTTCCAAATGTAGAAAATTAAAAAGTCAATTTGGTTTGAATTTGGTCGTAATTGATTATATTCAATTAATGTCGTCAGGCAAGCGCAACATTGAAAGTAGACAACAAGAAGTAAGCGAAATTTCTCGTTCTTTAAAAATAATGGCAAAAGAATTAAACGTGCCTATATTAGCTCTTTCTCAAATGTCTCGACAAGTTGTCAATAGAACGGATAACACTCCTCAATTATCCGATTTGCGTGAATCGGGCGCTATTGAACAAGATGCCGATATAGTTATGTTTATCCATATAGAAAAATCCGAAACCGACTCGAAAGATACGGATAAATCACTTATCGTTGCTAAAAATCGTAACGGCCCTTTGGATACCATTCCACTTAAATGGATAGGCGAATTGGTTCGCTTTACAAGTTATAGCTCGGAAGAATTTGCCCTTAAAAAACAATTTGCAAAAAATGAGCAGGAAAAAAAGAACAATAAAAAAAATATTGTCAATAATACAAACACTCCTATTAAAAAGGACAATGATACCTCAAACATTACATCTAACGATAACTCATCTTTATCTAACATTAACAACACACAAAATTTGGTTAATAATTCTAATATTAATTCTGATTTAAACAATGAAAACATTTCAATAAATCATCTTATTAAATCTGACGGTAGCAAAAATTCTATTCTATCCTCTATTACAGATGTTATGAATGATACTTTACCAATTGCTAACGCTCCAATTAACCCTTCTGATTTGCCAGAACCGCCATTAGAATATTATCAACCGCCATCAAGCTATAATGACAACGATATTGACAGCGCTAACGATGAAATTGTTAATGATAATCTAAATATCAATAGCATTTTGGATCCTTCTAAAGATGATAATTACGATGATAACTGCGACGATACAAACGATGATAATAGTAAAAAATCTAATAACATCTTAGACGATGGTATGCCATTTTAATTATTGTTAAAAATCATAATTGCAATATGATTGATTTATAACAATAAATAACTATTTTTATAAAATTAACTATATTTAACAAATAAATAATGAGGATAAACTTAATAGCATATAACAATAAATGATTATAAAAGCAATTTTTAGCTATTTATAAAGGCATTTTTGATGAACATAAATTCAAAAAACAAATTTTATTACATATTAAAATATAGGTGAATAATGGAAAATATATCTAAAAACTTTATTGAAGAAATTATTGAAAAAGATTTAGCAAACGGAAAATGCAGTGAAATTCACACACGTTTTCCACCTGAGCCAAACGGATATTTGCATATAGGTCACGCCAAAAGTATCTGCTTAAATTATGGATTGGCTCGTAAATATGGTGGAACGTTCAATTTGCGTTTTGATGACACAAATCCATCTAAAGAAGATGAAGAATACGTCAATAGTATAAAATCCGATATTGAATGGTTGGGATTTAAATGGAACAATCTTTATTTCGCATCGGATTATTTTAATGTTATGTATGACTGCGCTATTAAACTTATTAAAGATGGCAAGGCGTATGTATGCGATTATTCCGCAGAGCAGATAAGTCAAACAAGAGGTAACCTTACTGAATCAGGCAAGCAAAGCCCTTGGCGTAACCGTACAGTTGAAGAAAATCTTGAATTGTTTGTTGGTATGAAAGAAGGAAAATACGCTGACGGCGAAAAAGTTTTGCGCGCTAAAATTGATATGTCAAGTCCTAATATAAATATGCGTGACCCTATTATTTATAGAGTGTTACGCGCACGCCATCACAATACAGGCGATAAATGGATGATTTATCCTATGTACGATTTTGCGCATCCTATTGAGGACGCTTACGAACGCATTACACATTCCATATGCACATTAGAATTTGAAGATCATCGTCCGCTATATGATTGGGTTACCGAAAACTGTGGATTTCCCACTCCGTTACCACAACAAATAGAATTCGCGCGCCTCAATATTACTAACACTATTATGAGCAAACGGTTTTTAAAACGTTTAGTCGATGATAAAAAAGTCGAAGGCTGGGACGATCCACGTATGCCTACGCTTAGCGGATTACGCCGTCGTGGCTATCCAGCGGCAGCTTTGAAAGACTTTTGCGATAGAATTGGCGTTAGCAAAGCTAACAGCGAAGTCGAACATAGTTATTTGGAAGCGTGCGTTAGAGAAAACTTAAATACTTATGCTGATAGAGCTATGGTCGTAATTAATCCTATTAAAGTTACTTTATTGAATTTACCAATTTGTGACGAATTATCCGTCGAATGTAATCCTAACAATATTGAAAAAGGAAATAGAAATATTGCTATTTCGGAAAATATCTATATCGACGGTAGCGATTTTGCTTTGATTGCGCCTCCTAAATATTATCGCCTTAAACCTGATGGTTATGTGCGATTAAAAGGAGCTTACATCATACATTGCGATGACGTAAAAATTGAAAATGGAAATGTTACAGAATTAATCTGTTCCGTTGTAGCTAACAGTCAAAGCGGAAAAGATACGAGCGGAATTAAGGTTAAAGGCGTAATTCAATGGGTAAACGCCGCCGATTGCATTAAATTGCAACTGAGAAAATTACAAAGTTTACTTGTTGATGGCGACGGCGACTTTATGGACAGAATGAATCCAAATAGTATGACTATTTTTGACGCTTTAGGCGAAAATTATCTACAAAATGCTAATATTGAAGATAAATTTCAATTTATGCGAATGGGATACTATGTCAAAGACAAAAACTCAACAAAGCAACTACCTGTCTTTAACGAAATAGTTGGTTTAAAAGATAATTTCAATAAATAATGTATAATATTTAAATAATTGTATATTTATTTATTATCACAATTTATAAACAATATGAATATTATCTAATCAAAATTATAAAAAGCTCAACCGCTTTATTAACGATACTTTAATTATTGTAAATTAATCGCAACAAGATAGCAAAATAAATGTATAAACAAAAATTAAGTGTTAATATAAACTTAAGGAGAATAAGAATGCATTGGTCAGAAAAAGCAGCAAGAGAAGTAATAAAAAAATATCCTAACTGTAATGAATACGTGTGCGCAGCTGGTATTAGTCCGTCAGGTTCGGTGCATATAGGAAATTTTAGAGATATAGCGACTGCGTATTATGTAACGTTGTCATTAAGACGCTTAGGAAAAAAAGCTAAAATGTTATTTAGTTGGGATGAGTACGATAGATTTAGAAAAGTTCCTGCTAATATAAAAGCGATTAGAGATGATTATGAGCAATATATTGGATTACCATATAGTAAAGTACCTGATCCGTTTGGTTGTCACGAAAGTTATGCAAAACACTTTGAAGCTGAATTTGAAAAAGCGCTAAAACTATTTGGCGTGGAGTTGGAGTATAAATATCAAGCGGAAAATTATTTAAGCGGAATGTACAAAGAAAAAGTTATGTACGCTATTGATAAACGCTTGGAAATTTACGATATTATTATGGACCAAAAAACTCAGGAAGCAACCGCTGAAGAAAGAGAAGCTTATTATCCCGTTAATATCTATTGCGACAAATGCGGAAAAGATAATACTACCATTACTAATGTTGACGACAATTATGTGGCTGATTATACCTGCGCTTGCGGCAATCATGGAAAATTTGATTTTAAATCTCAATTTAATTGCAAACTTGCTTGGAAAATTGATTGGCCTATGCGCTGGCAATACGAAGGCGTTACCTTCGAACCAGGCGGAAAAGACCACGCAGCGCCTGGCGGTAGCTATGACGTTAGCAAAATTATAAGCAAACAGATTTTTAAGTACGAACCACCTGCGTTTATTGCGTATGAATTTATTGGCATTAAGGGCAACGTTGGAAAAATGAGCAGCAGCACTGGATTTAACCTTACTCCAGAAACACTACTTAAAGTCTACCAACCCGAAGTTATTTTATGGCTCTATTCCAAAACAGACCCTATTAGAGCTTTTGACTTTTGTTTTGACGAGGAAATATTACGACAGTATTTTGAGTTTGATAAAATGCTCAATGATTATTATAATGGTAAACAAGGCCCAGCTAAAGAGATTATGGAGATTTTTATGACAAATCGCCCTCGCCTTGAAACAGTACCTATGGCGCAACTTGTAAACTTCGGCCCTATTGTAAATTGGGACGCTGACTTGCTTGAAACTTTACTTAGTAGAATCGGCGCACCATACACTAAAGAACAATTTTTGCCACGATTAAAATTAGCAAAATCTTGGCTTGAATTATGCAGCCCTGAATCGTTGATGAAATTAAAAGACAATAACGACGAATTGTACTATAATACCCTTTCAAATGAAGAAAAACAAACAATCAATCTACTTTATCAAAATTTGAATAATAACGACTACGACTTGGAAGGTATCAAAAGTATGCTGTATGCCGTAGTTACAGAAGTTTACGGCGACATTGATATGGAACAAAAGAAAATTGAACAGGCTAAATTTTTTAAAAATGTCTATACTTTACTTATAGGCAAAGAAACTGGCCCTCGCTTATACCTATTTCTTGCTGCTTTAGACAAATCTTCATATCTGAAACTCTTAAACTTTTAACTTTTATAACTTTAAACTTTAAAGTTTAAATGTTAAATTTCGATTACAATTTATTGCCTATACGCAATTGTAAAACTAAAGGATATACCTTATGATAAATGATGTAATTATTGTAGGCGGCGGACCTGCTGGACTGACAGCCGCCATTTATTCAGCTCGAAGCGGACTTAAAACAGCTTTATTTGAAGGAAATGTTTTCGGCGGAGTTTGCGCCGATATAAAAAATCTTGCTAATTTTCCCGGTTTTCCAACAGCTGATGGTTATGTGTTGACACAAACTATGAAATTACAAGCTGAACAATTTGGCGCGCATTTCATCTTTGAAGACGTAATCGCTATTGAAAAACAAGAAAATATCTTCAAAGTTACCACTCAAACAAATAGTTTTGAATCTTTTAGCATAATTTTGGCTACTGGCGCAAAACGTAAGTCTATGCCAATGTATGACAAAATGCAGGGTAAAGGCGTAAGTTATTGCGCTACGTGCGATGGATTTTTTTATAGCGGAGAAACTGTCGCCGTAATTGGAAACGGAATTACAGCGCTTAACGACGCTTTGTATTTATCCAATATTTGTAGCGATGTCTATTTGATTAACCAAAAAAACGTTTTTCGCGCTACTGACCAATTAATCGAAAATACAACAAAATTGAAAAATATTCATATACTATTAAATACTTCAGTAAAATCTATAAAAGGCGATAACGCTGTAAATGGACTTAACTTATTTGATTTAATTGAGAAAAAAGAAGTATTTTTGCCCGTTACTGGCGTATTCGTAGCTTTGGGATTTACCGCAACTTCACCACTTATTAATGGATTAATATATAATGATAAAAACGAAATTATCGTTTCTAATTCTAAAACAAATATATCGGGCGTTTTTGCCGCTGGCGACGCTGTGAATAATCCGCTAAAACAAGTCGTTACCGCTTGTAGCGACGGAGCAATCGCAGCAGAAGAAACTTTAAAATTTTTAAAATCTAATCCGATTACAAGCATTTGAAATTATTGATACTATTATAATTATTGATACCATTATAACTATTATAACTATTATAATTATTGATACTATTATAATTATTGATACTATTATAACTACTATAACTATTGAAATCAGTGAAGCGATATTTTATTTATGCGCTTGACAAATTCAATCGTTATGTGTATAATATAAAGACAAATATAGATTGTATCTTTTTATGTAATGTTTAAACGCTTTAAATCTTAAATGACTATGTGTTTTAAATTGTTTAAATTGATATAAACTGTGGGGATGTTATAGATTCGCCCGTTATGAAGGGGGCAAGGTAAGCGTGTCGCAGGCAGATGCGTAAAAGGCAACAATTAAATTAAACGCTAATAATAATAATTTAGCTCTCGCTGCTTAAATAGCGACGTCGCCCCTGTATACCGTATGGCAGGTCAGCGGCGTCATTAATACGGTAAAATATGTCGGCAACTTCTCTTTAACCGACAAGTAATAAAAGGGATACCTAAGCATTAACGTGTCAACTGCGTGATTGCAAGGGGAAATTTAAATCATTGACTACACACGTAGAAAACATTGTCAACACATGGCGGTACATGGGTGCAATTCCCATCATCTCCACCAATTCACTAATAAAATGTATTACTATCTTTCTTATGCAATTTATATGAATATTTGTAATTGAAACGCAAAAAATTGATTATTTTTGCGTTTTTTTGTTTATATCGTTTTTCAATAAAAATATTTTAGTTATTAAATTATAATTGATTTATAATTAAGATTTGATAAATAATGTATA
>JAVVUQ010000010.1:7464-11066 GCA_036653075.1 Clostridia bacterium
TTGTATTTATTGTATGATTATGATTTATAAATAATGTATTAAATTATAATTGTATTATGATTTATAAATAATGTATTAAATTGTATTTATTGTATGATTATGATTTGATAAATAATGTATTAGATTAAATGCGTAAAATGATTAAAAAAGTAAAAAAAAACCGCTAATTTACTATTTTAGCGGTTTTAAATAATATTTCTATTTTAGATTTATAAATAATAATTTTAAGCTATTTGTTTTATTAATTTAATGATTACATTTTCGCCGTTGACGTTCCATTCTTTTGTATCGGTTAAATCAGTAGCGAGCGTATCGG
Organism: Clostridia bacterium; assembly: GCA_036653075.1. Classification (GTDB taxonomy): domain Bacteria; phylum Bacillota; class Clostridia; order Christensenellales; family CAG-314; genus JAVVUQ01. Next base: position 7,781 of record JAVVUQ010000010.1, read on the forward strand.
AAAATTCAATATTGTCTGCTAAGGTATCCTGTTTTATGCTATCGTAATAATAATTTATTATATCTGTCATTGTTTTTGAAGCTTTTATAATTATTCTAATATGGTCTGTAACGACAAAATCACATTCTTTGCGCATCGTTTGCAGTTTAGAAACAAGTTCACGCATAAATCCTTCGTTGATGAGTTCAGCTGACAAGTTTGTGTCTAATACTGTGGTAATTCCTTTATCCGAAGCTGCGACAAAACCAACTTTATCTTTAACGGAAATTAGTAAATCTGATTCAGCTAAGGATACTACTGTATCGTCAATTGTAAATTCATAATCTTTACCCGATTTAACAGTATTCACTACTTCTGTTCCGTTGCAAGTATTGAGGTGTAGTTTAATTTTACCAAGTAGCGAGCCATATTTAGGTCCGACGGTGCGCATTTGCGGTTTTAATTCATAATCTAAAAATTCCGAGCTATCGGTGACAAATTTTGCGTTTTTAACGTTCAATTCTTCCAATAATATTGCTGTAAAGTCTTTATCAAATGCGCCAAATTTATCTGTTAAAATATATAACGTAGAAAGTGGTTGGCGATTTTTCATATTGCTTGCATTTCGTGCCGCCCGTCCTAACACAACCACCGCCATAAGATTATCCATAGTTGCTTCCAATTTTTTGTTAATTCTATCTTCCTCGCAGTTTGGAAACTGTGACATATGCACTGAAATAGGAGCGTCTTTATAAAACGATAACACTAAATTACTATATATTTCTTCTGTAATAAATGGTACAAAAGGCGCAGCAATTTTAATCAATTTTGTTAAAACTTCGTATAGCGTACAATAAGCGGCAATTTTGTCTTTTGACATATCGCTTCCCCAGTATCGTTCACGACAGCGTCGAACGTACCAATTAGACAGTTCGTCTGTAAAAGAGGCAATCGAACGGCTCGTATCTGTGATTTCATAATTATCTAAGCCATTTTCAATAGTCTTTACAAGCGTATTTAGTTTGGATAAAATCCATTTATCCATTACGGTTAATTCACAATCTATAAGCTTATAGCAAGTGGGGTCAAATTTGTCAATATCTGCATAAAGTACAAAAAATGCATAGGTGTTCCATAGCGTTCCTAAGAATTTTTGCGATTCGGAAACTGCTTCAGGATAAAATCTTGAAGGTATCCACGGAGCGCCAACTGTATAAAAATACCAACGAACAGCATCAGCGCCTTGCTTATCTAAAACTGTCCAAGGGTCAACGCCATTGCCCTTATGCTTGTTCATCTTTATACCATTTTTATCATTTACGTGTCCTAAAACGATACAATTTTTAAAGGGCGCTTTGTCAAATACTATTGTTGAAATAGCTAAAAGCGTGTAAAACCAACCACGTGTTTGGTCAATTGCCTCACTAATAAAATTAGCGGGAAAATTTTGTTCAAATAATTCCTTATTTTCAAAGGGATAATGATATTGCGCAAAGGGCATTGAGCCGCTATCATACCAACAATCTAATACTTCTATGGTGCGTCGCATTGTTCCGCCACATTCGCAGTCAAATGTAACTTCATCAATATAAGGACGATGCAATTCTACATTTTCATCACACCCCGTTAAGTTAGCAAGTTCTTTACGGCTTCCAAAAACATGCAGTTTTCCGCATTTATCACATACCCAAATAGGCAGCGGCGTTCCCCAATAACGTTCACGAGAAATTCCCCAATCTATAAGATTATCAATAAAATTACCCATTCTACCAGATTTAATTGTTTCAGGCATCCAATTTATTGAATCGTTATTTTTTTTAATCTTATCTTTTATGTCAGTAACCTTAATAAACCAAGACTTACGCGCATAATATAACAACGGTGTATCGCATCGCCAACAAAATGGATAACTATGCTCATAAATTTGCTCTTTAAATAACAAATTACGTGATTGCAAATCTTTGACAATTAACTTATCGCCATCTTTACAAAAAATATTAGCAAGATTACCAGTTTGCTCTCTAAACCGCCCACGCTCGTCAACCATTTGTACAAAAGGAAGATTGTAGTTTTTTCCTACGTTAGCGTCATCTTCGCCAAACGCAGGAGCAATATGAACAATTCCAGTACCATCTGTTAACGTAACATATTCATCGCAAGTTACAAAAAATGCCTTTTCATCACCTTTATAAAAATCGTATAACGGCGTGTATTGCGTAAATTCATACTCTTTTCCGCTCTTACTATCTAATTTTGTATATGAGCCTTCTTCAAATAACGATGATATCAACGCATCAGCTAAAATATAAAACTCCTCCCCTACTTGTATGCGAGTATATTCCTGTTTAGGATTCATACATAATGCAACGTTCGAAGGTAACGTCCAGGGCGTCGTTGTCCAAGCTAAAAAATACGTATTAGCCATAGACGGTATAGCAAATTTAATAAATGCGGATTTTTCTTTTACATCTTTATATCCTTGCGCCACTTCGTGCGAAGCAAGCGCCGTTCCACAACGTGGACAATAAGGAACAATTTTGAATCCTTTGTAAATAAGTCCATTATCATAAACCTTTTTTAAACTCCACCAAACTGATTCAATATAATCATTATCATAGGTAATATAAGGATGATCCATATCCACCCAATAACCTACTCTGTCTGACATACGCTCCCAATCGCCCTTGTATTTCCAAACTGATTCTTTACATTTATTAATAAAAGGTTCAATACCGTACTTTTCAATATCTTGTTTTCCATTCATTCCAAGTTGTTTCTCAACTTCAAGTTCGACGGGCAATCCGTGCGTATCCCATCCAGCTTTTCGTAAAACTGAATATCCCTTCATAATCTTGTAACGAGGAATTATATCTTTCATCGCGCGAGTTAAAATATGCCCAATATGCGGTTTTCCATTAGCAGTCGGCGGCCCGTCATAAAACGAAAATATAGGCTTACCAACTGTGTCTTCACAAGTCTTTTCAAATATTCTATTTTCCTTCCAGTACTTAAGTACTTGTAATTCACGATCAACAAAATTTAAACTGGTATCAACCTTTTTATACATAAATACTCCTTTTCTATCCTATGTAAACTATAATTTAATTCAATCTCACTATATGAATTAGTAGATTACAATATTATGAAATTATAACAAATAATGCAGAAATTGTAAAGCAAATTTTACATAATTACCTTCTAACGTAAATGTAAATTTCAACATTACTAATTATAATAGATTATTATTCTTTATTATACTTTCTATATTTAATTCCTATTTTATATATGTTTTTTCTAATATATATAT
>JAVVUQ010000010.1:11166-32052 GCA_036653075.1 Clostridia bacterium
TTTTTATATTTTTCTATATTTTGTTTTCTTTATTTTTTATTGTTAAACAGCGCATTGCGTTTAATATGGCGAGTACTGATACTCCAACGTCGGCAAAAACTGCAAGCCACATATTAGCGTAACCAAAAGCGCTTAAAATAAGTACTATTATTTTTATTGCCAAGGCAAAAATTATATTTTGTTTAACAATGGACAATGTTTTTTTTGAAATAACCTTCGCTGTTAAAATCGCTGATAGATCGTCATACATTAACACCATATCTGAAGCTTCAATTGCGCTATCGCTTCCCACGCCACCCATAGATATTCCGATATCTGCGCGCATAAGCACTGGAGCGTCGTTTATACCATCGCCGACAAAAGCGACAACATCTTTTTGCTTTTTGTTTTTTATTATGTTCTCAAGATATTCAACTTTGTCAGCAGGTAATAATTCAGCTTTTACATTGTCAATTCCTATACTGTTTGCAATATTTTCTGCCGATAATTTATTATCGCCCGTCATCATCACAATTTTTGCTCCACTTTCTTTTAGCTTTTTTATTACATTAGCCGCTTCACTTTTTATTTTATCCGCAACAAAAATACATCCTAAATATTTGCCATTTTCTGCTACATAAATAACGCTACCTGCGCATTTACATTCTTCAAATAATATATTAAATTCTTTCATTAATTTTTTATTTCCGCAAAGAATCATATTCTCGTTATTCTCCGCTTTTATGCCCTTTCCTGCTATTTCTGTTATTTTGTATCCTACCGTAATATTTTGTAAACTCTCGCCAAATACATTTTTTGCAGCGTTTACAATTGTCAATGCGATAGGATGAAGCGAACCATTCTCCGCTATATAAGCCTTTTTTAAAATATTATCTTTATCCTCTTTTGGAAAAATTGATTGAACTTCAAAATCTCCCTTAGTTAGTGTTCCTGTTTTATCAAAAACAAAAATATTAACTTTTCCGATTAATTCTAAATAATTACCGCCTTTTATCAAAATTCCTTGTTTAGACGCTCCGCCTATACCGCCAAAAAAACTCAATGGAACACTTATAACCAAAGCGCACGGACAACTTACTACCAAAAATGTTAGCGCTCGCATAATCCATATATTCCACTGATTTGTTATTAAAGATGGCACAATAGCAAGCAAAATCGCCAAAATAACTACAATAGGAGTATAATATCGAGAAAATTTTGTTATGAATTTCTCTGCTTGCGCTTTTTTACCTGATGCGCTTTCCACTAACTCCAAAATTTTGCTTACCGTAGAATCGAAATATTCTTTTTTTGCTTCGATTGTCAATACGCCGCCAACGTTAATGCTGCCACTCAAGACATTATCTCCAATAGAAACATCCAATGGCAATGATTCACCCGTTAACTTTGAAACATCTAAACTACCTACTCCACTCACAACAACGCCGTCCGTTGCAATCTTCTCACCTCTACGAACAATAATGTTTTCTCCTATTTTTACGTCGCTTGGATCAACAACAATTTCATTACCATTCCTTATTACCAAAGCTCGCTCGGGCTTTATATCCATTAACTCAGAAATCTGCTTTCGTGACTTATTGACAGCATAATTTTGAAAATATTCCCCAACTTGATAAAACAACATAACAGCAACCGCTTCGGTATATTGCCCCGCAATAAACGCTCCGATAGACGCAATACACATCAAAAAATTTTCATCAAATATTTGACCGTGAAAAATATTTCGTCCAGCTTTATATAATATATCGTATCCAATATATAAATAAACAACGCCAAGCATAATCGCTTCCACCCACCAGTTAACTGAAATAAACCTAACTAATATTAATACCACAACCAATCCGATTGCAGCAATTATAAGCCTTATTAACCGTTTACGATTATTTTTCATTGCGTAACCCTCACTTTAATTTCATATAATATCACACACTGTCAATATAAATTTTGAATTATCCTATTTGCATTTATGCGCATATATAGATAAGTAAGTTTAATTAACTAAAATTTAAATCTTTAATATCCATAACTAATAATTAAATCTTTAATATCTATAACTAATAATTAAATCTTTAATATACATAACTAAAAATTAAATCTTTAATATACATAACAAATAATTACTTTTATAGATTTTAACATATTATCAATAATATATGCAATTTTTCACAGTTTTTTTACATATTAATTATATTTAATGTTTACTCAATCTATAACTATCCTTTTATAGCGCAATCTGGCAACACTATCGCAGTAATTGCTTTTATATCTTCTATCGCTTTCTCGTATTTTGCATCTACTACATCAATATTAATTCGCTGCGCCATAAAATTTACGGACACTTCATTCATACCATCAATTTTATTTAACGCGCGCTCTAAACGTGAAGCGCAATTAGCGCAATCTAAATTCTCAACTCTAATACTTTTTTTCATTATTTAAACCTCATTATTATTTAATAAATATAGTAATTTTTATAACATTCTTTGAACCAATAAAATATTAATAGTAAATTCTATCTTTACTTTTATGATTTATTATTTTACTCTCGAATATGCTCAAACGCTGTATTTAAAATCTCCTCTACGTGCTCATCTGCTAACATATAATAAACTTCCTTACCTTCCCGTCTGCACTTAACCAACTTTGTTTGACGTAATACTCTCAATTGATGCGAAACAGCCGACTTTGTCATTTTGAGCAACTCCGCTATATCACATACGCACATTTCCGAGATTACTAAACCTGACAATATTCTCGTTCTTGTACTATCTCCAAAAACTTTAAACAACTCAGCAGCATCATACAAAACATCTTCATTAGGCATTAATTTATTCACACGCTCTACAACGCTTTTATGCACTATATCACATTCGCAAATCTCACTTTCTTTATCTATCACCATATACACCTCCGTTTTAAACAACCTTGAAACAGTTGCTTGATTGTTCAACTGTATTATATATCATTTTTAAAATACTTGTCAAGCGTTTTATTTGTAATTTTTAATATTGGTTAAATTATTAATCGTATTATTTATAATACTTAAAGTTTTATCCTTTTATTTATAATACTTAAAGTTTTATCTTAATATTTATAATATATTGGATTTTAAATTGATAATCATAGTAGATTTATTTAATTTTAATTTATGCAACAAGCGGAAGATGTGAGCGTTAAGTTAAGGCTTATACTTACGTAGATATTTTAAGCGATAGAAATTATGGAACAATTACAGTATGAATAGTTGTACACTCTGTCGACAAGCGAGCGATAGCCGTAGGCTGAGCGAGCGGAGCGAGTAAAATAATTGCAAAAATAATATTTTGTTTATAACTATTTAGTAAATTTCTCTAAACCATTATTATAATAAAATACTACTAAATGCCATTATTATAATAAATATTAATCAAAACCATTATTATAGTAAATATTAATCAAAAACTTTGTTATAATAAATATTAATCAAAAACTTTGCTATAATAAAATACTAATAAAGCCATTGTTATAGTAAAATGGTAAAAGTAATGGCAAAAATAGACTATTATACAGTTGTAAATTTAATATTATTTTACTTATTTTATACTAACACATTTCTTATGCTGTTTACTTTTGCGCATTATCATATGTAAGTTTTTACGAGATTTAAAACCATTGACAATTGCGTATTATTAACGTATGATTTAAATAAGTAAATAGATTATGTGTGATTTATTTGTGTGTTTATCGTAACAGAAACGCAAAATCGCTTTTTTGTTGTAAAAGGAGTCAAATGATACTAACTTGGATTAAAAAAAATAGTTTAGGTATTTTGCTTTCTGCTATTTTGGCATTGATTGGCATTTTTTTATCTAATCTAATTCCTCACGGTCTTATTAGTGGCGGAGTGTTTGCATTATTAATTGGTATGGCGCTTAATCCGTTGTTTACTAAAAAAAAGGATTATTTTATTAACGGTTTCAACTTTACAAGTAAAATCGTCTTAAAAGCGGCTATCGTAAGTATGGGCGTAACTTTAAGCTTTAGTCAAGTTTTAGAGGTTGGTAAATTTTCAATTATCGTTATGAGTTTTACTCTTATCGCTGCATTTGGATTTGGTTATTTATTTGGAAAACTTTTTAAAATGAATTGGAAACTTTCTTCCCTTATTAGCGCTGGCACGGGCATTTGTGGCGGCAGCGCTATTGCGGCTATTAGTCCTGTTATTGATGCAAAAGACAGTGATGTTGCTTATGCAATTTCCGCTACATTTATTTTTGATATCATAATGGTTATTGTTTTTCCTATCGTTGCGCGCGCTCTTAATATGAGCGATATGGGCTACGGCTTATGGGCTGGAACTGCGGTAAATGACACGAGTAGCGTAGTTGCCGCTGGTTACGCTTTCTCGGACGCAGCTGGCAATTTTGCTGTAATTGTAAAGTTAACTCGCACTCTTTCTATTATACCTATTGTAATCATTTTTTCTGCAATAAACTCTCGTATCAATCGAAAAGAAGCGCTAAAAGTCAATTTTTTAGCTACATTAGAAAACGAAAGTACTATTATTAAAGAAAAAAACACTAACGCTATTAAAAATGTAAGTACTACCGCTATTAAAAATGAAAGTACTGTCGCTATTAAAAATGAAAGCGCTACCGCAACAAAAAACAAAATTGGAAATACTCAAAAAATAAATTGGAAAAAGATTTTTCCTTGGTTTATCCTTTTATTTTTGTTAGTTGTCGGCATAAAAAGTATGGGCGTTCTGCCTGAGTCCTTTTGCAAAGTGGTAAGTTCTTCATCGAAATTTTTAATGTTTATGGCGCTTGGCGCAATCGGATTAAAAACAAACTTTAAAAGTGTTGCAAAATCAGGTTTTAAACCTATGTTACACGGATTTATAATTTCTACTCTTGTGGTATTTGTTGCCTTTGGAGTGCAAGCAATGCTTGGACAACTATAATATTATAAAATAGCTTAATTTATTTTTAAACGCAAAAAAAGGGAAATCTTAAGTCAAGATTCCCTTTTTTAAACTTTCCTATTTTAAAAATTAAATTTGTTTCTATTATCTAAAATATAATTATTAATAATTTATTATTAACATATGGTTTTTTTGCTATTAATTAATTCGGTTTTGTAGTTTTTACTGATTCTATATCAGTTGATTTAGCGTCTGCTTTTTTGCCAAGATAGTCGGGCAATTTCATACCGGCAAGGTCGAACATTTCGTTTAGAGGTGGAACAGCTTTAAATAGCGAACTCATAAAACCACTTGTAGTGCTACTTCCGCCTTCGCCGTTCATTGAATCCCAAACGGTAATTTTATCAATCTTAATATTTTTAATCGCTTCGACTTGTGTTTTAACAAGTTCTTCAATTTTATCGGAAATCATCAATTTAACCGCATCGTTAGCGTCGCCGCCAGCTGCTTCCACGATATTTTTAAATCCTTGCGCTTGTTTAGTTAACATAGCTTCAATTCCCCGAGCTTCTGCTTCCATTTTTGAATAGATAGCGTCCGCTTCGCCTCGGGCGGTACGGCGTGTTTGTTCCGCTTTAGCTTCCGCTTGTATTTCTAATTCACGCTTTTGAATTTCTGCTTTTATGATTGTATCTGCTTCTAACGTCGCTTTTTCACGAGTAGCGCGCGCTAATTCTGCGTTCATTTCTGCTTCATACGCTTCTTCTAACGCTTTAGCTGTTGCAATTTTTTCTGCCGATGTGGCTCTACGTAATGATTCTGCTTCAACTTCACGTCTTTCTGCGTTACTTGTAGACATCTTAGCTAACGCTTCGTTTTCGCCTGCGATAGCCAATCTATTTGAATCGGCAACTTGAATACGTTGCTGCATAAGCGCATTTGCTTCTCCAATACTACCATCACGATTTTTTTCAGCGACAGATTTTTTAGCATCATTTAACGCTTTTGCCGCCGCTTCTCGTCCTAACGCTTCAATATAACCCGACGCATCATTTATATCGGTTATATTAACGTTTATTAATCTCAATCCTATTTTTTTAAGTTCCGTTTCAACGTTAGAAGATACAGCGTCTAAAAACTTATCTCTGTCTGTGTTTATTTCTTCAATTTCCATTGTAGCTATTATCAAACGTAACTGTCCAAAAATAATATCTTTCGCTAATTCTTGAACTTCGTTGAGTCTAAGCCCTAATAACCTCTCAGCTGCGTTTTGCATAACCCCTTGCTCAGTAGATATTCCAACTGTAAAGGTACTTGGTACGTCTATACGTATATTTTGCCTTGACAATGCACTCTTTAAATCTACGCTTATTGACATTGGTGTCAAATCCATATATTGATACGCTTGAAAAAAGGGAATTACAAATGATGCTCCGCCGTGCACACACTTAGCAGAACGCATTGTTCCATCTGCATTATTTCCAATTCTTCCGTAAATTACCATAATTTTATCCGATGGACATTTACGATAACGTGAAGCAAATAAAATTAAAAATGCAAGCACTACCACCACTATGCCTACTATTAAACCTATTACGCCTTCTGTTAACAATAACATATTCGATAACATAATATCTTCCTCCTATTAATTAACTTTATTGTTTGTCTATTTTAATTTTCAAAAACTTAATTTATTCTTTCTTATTGATTATTTCAATATTGTAAATTTAAGCTTTATTTATCCTCTTGATGCTTTTCACTACTATATCTTTTAACTAAAACAGTTCCGTCACTTATTACATCACAAACTTCAACAGTTGAATTTGTGGGTAATTTTTCATTTTCATCTGTTATTGCATTAAATTCTAAAAATCGTTCTTGAATTGTGATATTAATTTTGCCTGTTCCTGCTCTGTTTGCTGGAATCGATAAATAAACATTTGCTGATTTACCAATCGCATTTTTGACATCAATATTACCCGATTGCTGCATTTTCATTAAAAAACGCAAAGCGAGAGCGTACAAAATCATTGTAGCAGCCATTGCAATTATCGCCAAAATAACGGACAGCCATACAAATGTCACTCCCAATAAAACATAGCCTAACCAACCGCCAATACACAGTCCCGCTATAATTCCACGTATTGAAAAAATAGGCAAACTTCCAATATCCCATAAATTATCTCCGCCGCCTAATTCAATCCCAACATCAATGTCCGTTGAATCACCGCCGTCAAAACCTATCAATAGCAAAATAGTTTGTATAATAGTTATTACCGTTGTTCCACTTGCGATACAAAAAAATATTTGTTGCAATATAGTCAACGCTTGCCACCATTGTTCCATATATAACCTCCTATTGCAAATTTGAAATTGAAACATATTATTTATTACATTATTTCAACCTTCTATCTTATGCTTTTATCTATTTATAATAAATATAATATAATAATAAATATAATAATTTATCTTTAAAACTTGTTATAATCTTATATTAATTGTCTTTAAAATTAATACTTTTTGTCTTATAATTTTATATTTATTGCCTTTGAATCATACAAAAAACTTATCATTGTAATATGATACCACTATTTTACTATATTGTCAAATGTTTCATTCATTACTACTTATCTAATTTGTTATGACAATTGCATTTATGTTAATCTTAATTTATTTTGATATATAAAAATGGCGGATTGAAATATCCGCCATTTAATTTTACCAATAAACTAATATTAGGTTCAAAACTGATTTTATGTTAAATTATTAAATGTTTATTATAACAGCATAAAGCTAAAAATACATTTTTTCGTTTAAGTAATTAACTAAACCATCTATACTAACACGTTCTTGAGTCATTGTGTCACGTAAACGAACAGTTACGCAGTTGTCGTTTTCACTTTCAAAGTCGACTGTAATACAAAACGGCGTTCCTATTTCGTCAAATCTACGGTACCTTTTGCCTATACTGCCTGCATCGTCATAGTCAGTAACAAATGATTTTGAAAGCATAGCGTGAATAATTTCAGCTTTTTCGCCTAATTTTTTGCTGAGCGGTAAAACAGCCGCTTTAATAGGCGCCAACGCTGGGTGTAATTTTAATACTACACGAGTATCCCCTTCGCCAACATTTTCTTCCGTATAAGCGTTGCATAAAAAAGCTAAAACAACTCTATCGGCGCCAAGTGACGGTTCAATGCAATAGGGCAAATATCTTTCGTTAGTTACGCCGTCCAAATACTCCATACTTTCACCGCTTGCCGTTTGATGACATTTTAAATCATAATCCGTTCTATCTGCAATTCCCCAAAGTTCACCCCAACCAAATGGGAACATAAACTCAAAATCCGTTGTCGCTTTAGAATAATGACACAATTCTTTTGCGTCGTGATCTCTAAGACGTAAATTATCACGGCTAATTCCTAAATTGTATAACCATTTTTCGCAATAATCTTTCCAATATTTAAACCATTCAAGATCTGTACCTGGTTTGCAAAAAAATTCCAACTCCATTTGTTCAAACTCACGTGTTCTAAATGTGAAATTACCTGGAGTGATTTCATTTCTAAAGCTCTTGCCGATTTGCGCAACGCCAAAAGGAATTTTCTTTCTTGTTGTTCTCGCTATATTTTTAAAGTTAACAAAAATGCCTTGCGCCGTTTCGGGACGAAGATAAATCGTAGAAGTGCTATCTTCTGTTACGCCTTGAAATGTTTTAAACATTATATTAAATTGGCGAATTTCCGTCCAATCGTGTTTTCCACAAACGCTACAAGGAATTTGATGTTCTGCGACAAAATCTTGTAGCTGCTTATCCGTTTTTCCAGCGGTAGAATAATCTATTTTATTTAAAGCGCAAAAACTTTCAATGAGTGTGTCTGCTCTTTGACGTGATTTGCAACCTTTGCAATCCATTAATGGATCGGTAGCTTTTTTGATGTGTCCTGATGCTTCCCAAGTTTTAGGATTCATTAAAATAGCGCAATCGACGCCTACGTTATAAGCGCTTTCTTGTACAAATTTTTTCCACCAAGCTTTTTTTACGTTGTTTTTAAGTTCCACGCCAAGCGGTCCATAATCCCACGTGTTTGCAAGTCCGCCATAAATTTCACTTCCTGCATATATAAAACCTCTGCCTTTGCAAAGATTGACAATCTTATCCATTGTTACAGCCATAACCTTACCTCCGCTGTTTCAGTATTTTTTCAATATCGTTTATTTTAACCTTTTTATTGTTCTTTGTCAAGCGTTCGCTCTTAATTAAGGTCACAGCTATCGCAATTTATTACTATAAAACATAAAAAAATATTATAGAGTAGTTACCCGCTCTATAATATAATTTAATACATACAAGTCAATATAATTATATAAACATTTTATGTCTTAATTTTTTAAAATAATGATAAAAATAACTTATATTTTTTATCAAATATTAAATTTCCATATACTCATCTCTTTCAGCGCCTACCGAGATGTACTTAATTGGCGCATTAAGTTTTTGTTGAAGGAATTTTATATATTTGCGCGCATTTTCTGGTAAATCAGATAACTTACGGCAATTGGAGATATTACAATTCCACCCGTCAAGGTATTCTATAACTGGTTTACATTCTGTCAGCATTTCAGGATAGGGGAAGCGTTCAAGTATTCTATCCTCATATTTGTAAGATACGCAAACTGGTATTTTTTCCAAGCAACCTAAAACGTCGATTTTTGTTACGGCAAGTTCTGTTGCGCCCTGCATTTCTATGCCATAATTAGTGGCTAATACATCAAAAGCGCCAACACGGCGGGGTCGTCCCGTAGCCGCGCCAAATTCTCCGCCAGCGGTACGTAAGATTTCCGCTTGTTGCTCAAATAATTCCGAAGTAAACCAGCCTTCTCCAACGCAAGAAGAATATGCTTTTACGATGCCCACAATAGTATCAAGTTTAAGCGATGGAGCTCCGCTACCAATCGGAGCATAAGAAGCTAATGTATTTGACGAACTTGTAAATGGGAAGATACCAAAATCTATATCACGCAAAGCGCCTAATTGCGCTTCAAACATTATATTTTTGCCATTTTTATCAGCGTCTAATAAATACTCGCCTGTGTCAGTAATAAATGGTAATGTGAAATCACCATACATTGACAACCATTCTTCAATTTCTTCATAATTAATAGCGCTTCCATATCCGCTAAACATCAACGATTTCCATTCAATTAAATCTTTTAATTTATTTAAAACATCTTTTTTATATTTTAAATCGCCTATTCTCAATGTCTTTTTTAAATACTTATCCGCATAAACAGGCGATATTCCTCGCCTTGTAGAACCAAACTTTTTATCACCTAATCTTTCTTCTTCTAAACAGTCTTGCATAATGTGATAAGGTAAACATATGGTCGCTTTATCACTAATTTTAAGATTCTCCGGCGTAATCACTATACCTTGCGCTCTTAATCTCGTGATTTCTTGATATAAGTGCTTAAGGTCTATTACCATACCATTTCCCAATACATTTACAATTTCAGGTCGTAAAATTCCCGACGGCAAAAGGTTCAAAATAAATTTACCTCTCGGGTTTACAACTGTATGTCCAGCGTTATTTCCGCCTTGATACCTAACGACGATGTCATACTTTTCGGACAGCATATCTACCATTCTGCCCTTGCCTTCATCACCCCAATTTATTCCTACTATTGCCGTTTTCATAATATCTCCTTGTATAATGTAATTATATTAAAATACATTACTTCTATTTGTAAAGTTGCCATTTCTTGCTATAAATGACTCTTTCATTTTTTATGTTGATATAATTAATAGCGCTATTATCAATTGTTTTTATATCGTTTAACGATTTTTTACTACCAATAAAATTATATATAATTATAATTTAGTATTGTTTTACCTTGTAATATGTTACGTTTATTCGGATATAACATTTAAAACATAATCTACATATTCTTCTGTCTGCGTTGTTGCGCAACCAGTATATAAGATAGCTTCATTTGCTCCCTCTAACGCTGCTAAAAAAGGTTTAAAAGCAGAGTCTTGACATATCCGTTTCATTAAATCATTTTCGCCGCCATTTTTAATGTTCGCTGTTGTTTCCATTGAAAGCGTACGTATTCGCTCGTGCAACTCTTGACGATCACCGCCTAATTCCACACAACGCATAAGAATATTTTCCGTTGCGATAAACGGAAGTTCTTCCATTACGTGTTTTTTAATAACATTTTCATAAACAGTCGTATTAGCAACTACTTTTTCAACAATGGATAGTATCGAATCTATGCCTAAAAACGCTTGAGCGTTCGAAAGCCTACGATTTGCCGAATCATCTAATGTACGCTCTAACCATTGAGTTGACGCCGTTACAGCTGAATTTTGTAAAAGACTTTGAACAAATCGTGAAATTGAACAAATCCTTTCGCAATTCATTGGATTACGCTTGTACGCCATAGCGGAACTACCCACTTGAGATTTTCCAAACGGCTCCTCCAATTCTTTTAAATTTTGTAATAATCGCATATCTACTGCATATTTATGACAACTTATCGCAATTCCGCACAAAACAGAGATGATTTTATAATCAAATTTACGTGGATAGGTTTGCCCCGTAACTCCAAATGTATCTTCAAATCCCATTTTTTTAGCAATGAGCCTATCTAATAACTTAACTTTTTCTTTGTTTCCTTTAAATAACTCCAAAAATCCCGCTTGCGTCCCCGTTGTTCCCTTTGCGCCTCTTAATTTAAAATCGGATAACAATCTGTTCAATTCTATATAATCCGCTACAAAATCTTGTAGATATAATGTCGCGCGCTTTCCAACTGTCGTAAACTGCGCGGTTTGAAAATGTGTGTATCCTACCGTTGCCACATCTTTATATTTAATTGAAAAATCACACAACGCTCTAATAACTTCAAGTACCTTTGACCGTATTAATTTTAAACCATCATACATTTGTATCAATTCAGAATTATCCGTTACAAAACAACTTGTAGCGCCTAAATGTAATATAGGCTTTGCCAACGGACAAGTTTCACCAAATGAATATATATGCGACATTACATCGTGATTAACAACGCTCTCTCTCTCCTTAGCTACCTTAAATTCCTCATCAGTAGGAACAAGATGCTCTCGCATTTGCTCTATTTGCTCCTGCGTAATAGGCAAACCAAGCTCCATCTCCGATTGCGCTAAAGCAAGCCATAACTTACGCCATAACATAATTCGATATCTGTCACCAAATATTGTTTGCATTTGCTTGCTTGCATATCGAGAGCATAACGGATTTTCATAGGTATCGTACATAATTACCTCTATAATTATTGTTTTTTTTCAATTTTTTAATGCTTTTCTTCTTTTAAATTCAATATTATCTACTATTACTAACTATTTCGCCAATAGCTTATTTAAATTTATCAAATATTACTTTATTTCTATTATCTCTATATCTATTATATTGTATCATATTACACCCCTTTAAGCAAACAAATTGATAGCCATTGTATTTAAAAGCATTCGCTCTTTTTTCGTTTTTCTAATAATGTTTTTTTAATATATTAAAATCTTGACTGCTCAACTATATTTATTAGATATAAAAACTATTATAAAATAATTAAAATCTATTATAAAATACAATATAAAACTATTATAAACAATTAAAATCTATTATTAAATAATTAAAATCTATGATAAAATAAAATATAAAAATTATATGAGAAAATATAATTTAAATTAAATTACGAAAAAATAAATATTATAATATTAAAGCTAATGCTATAATTAGCATAATTATTCCAAATGAATAAAGAAAAACACAAAAAAGCACTCTAAATAATGGCATACGAATTTGCATATTATGGCTTAAAATATCCATTATTTGAGTAATAGAAATTTTTTTATATCCACGAATTTTAAAAGCGGCGGTATCGATGCTGAGCCAAAAAACGTATATTGCGATGAGTAAGCCTCCGACAAAGAACGAACCTTCCATTGTTGAGGCGAATTTTGAAACTATTAAACATAAGCCGCTAATAATTGCAAAGCTCACAAAGAACATTCTCAAAGTAAGAACAAAAATCAGCATACTTCTACGATTTTTTAGATGGTGTTTACGTTCATAAAAAAGTGACTCGTCCATTAAATCTTCTCTATTTATAAAAGATGTTTCACCTGTTTCAGCGTTTACTTGTATATATCTAATAATTCCAAATATACGATATTCTAATTGATAAAATGGATGAAATATTGCGTTAATATCCTTGTTTTTATCATTAATATCAAAAAAACTTTCGTCAGAATAGGTTATATTTCCGCTTTCATCGTCGTAATCAATGCCTAAAGCTTTTGCGGCGTTTGCGCATTTTTCCGCTCTTTCTTTGGATATTGTTTTCTTTTCTTCTCGACTAAATCGAAATAGTCCTTTTACGTTGGTATCTATCTCTATTGGAGCGTTAATAGTTTGGCTTTTGTGGTTATGTAAGTTTTTATTATCCTTTGAATTTAAGCTATTGTATTTATGAATAACCGTATATTTATCGTCAATTTTGTCGGTAAACTCAGGAATATAAATCAAGCTAATCTTAGGTATAATATTACGTATTGTGCGTTCGGTAAAACCTTTAAATTCTGCGTGACTATCAAGTGTATCCACTAAAACCGAAAGAGCGTCCGTTTCCGTTAGTTTCGGTTGTAAATACAATAATTTACATTTATTCGCTGCATATTCAATTAATCTTTTAGAATTTATGGTGTCTATGGCGCACCAATTTTTGCCTTCTACCGCTTTCATCTATTTAAAATGCTATCCTTAATATCACGTATTGCAGATACTGTTTTAGGTTCTAATTTCTTTAATAACTCGGTAACTTTATCTCTTGCGTGCATTATAGTTGTATGATCTCTGCCGCCAAAGTATTCCCCTATGCTCATAAGGGGCATTGTAAGCATATCAGTAATTAAATATATGCATATTTGTCGTGGTTCGACGATTTCTTTGCTCTTTTTCTTGCTAACTATTAATTCTTTGTCTAATTTATAATAATTACAAACGCTATCTACAATACGGTCGATAGTTATTGTTTCTCTTTTATCGTCTCTAAAATCTTTTAACGCTTCGTTTAGGACATAGTTATCCGATACAGGTCGTCCAGTTAACGCAGCATAGCTTATAACTTTCGTGAGCAATCCTTCCATTTCTCTTACGTTGCTTTGAACTTTTTCTGCGATAAGTTTAAGCACGTCGTTAGGGATATTATGGTTATCTTGTAACGCTTTTTTTTGCAAAATAGCAATACGAGTTTCTAAATCAGGCGGCTCAACGTCAGCAATCAATCCGCCTTCAAATCGAGTGCGCAATCTTTCCTCTAATGGCGTAATTTCTTTAGGCGGTCTATCCGAGGAAATCACTATTTGTTTATCCATACTATATAAATCATTAAACGTATGAAAAAACTCCTCTTGAGTGGATACAGTTTTGGCAATAAATTGAATATCATCTATCATTAAAACATCGATGTTACGATATTTACTGCGAAAACGTTTCATTTCATCATTTTTGTTGCTATCTCTTAAAGCTTCGATAAGATTGTTAGTAAAATGTTCGCTTGATACATATAAACAATGTAAATCAGGTCGCCTCATATGTAATTGATTGCCAATTGCGTGCATTAAATGCGTTTTTCCTAAACCAGCAGCGCCATATATAAATAATGGGTTATATCTACGTCCAGGATTTTCCGCCACAGCTTTACTTGCAGCCGCAACAAATTCGTTACTTTTGCCCACTACGAAATTTTCAAATGTATACTTTGGTATAAACGAGGTTGGCTCGTTATCAATATTCTTTTTTTCCTCAATCGATTGTTCTAATATGTATTCACGAAAAACTTCCTCTTGCGATGGCGCAATAATCTCAACATCACTTATTTGCGTAATTGCAAGTTTGTTTATCGTATCCTTTATCAATGCGTGAAATCGCTTATCCGCAAGGTTTCTATTCGCTTCGCTTTCAGCAAGCAATATCATTTTCTCTCCAACAATACAAAGCGGCTGTAACGTTTTAACCCATAAATCAAAAGCTAAAGCGGTCACCAACGGTTCCACACCGCTTTGAATATTATTCCATACTTCTACAAAGTCGCATTGTGCCATTTTTTCTCCCATTTATATTACAAAAATTTCTATACTCTTATGTAATCAATACAAATTTTAAATTTCCAAAAATTACACGCAATAAGTATACAATTAAATCACAAAACCTAAAATATCTTTATCGTTTCAATATATCTAATTTCGTAAATATAATAATACCTTAATTATCTTATAACATTAATATATTAATCTCTTATTCCCTTTTATTATATCATATTTTTTACATAAATGCAAAGGTTTACCGCTACAATAGTTTGACATAAAACAATAGATTTGCTACAATAAACCAATCCGCTATAAATGTATACGCTTAATTAAAACATTAATAGCGAAAAATTAAATTGATACAATCTTTATAATAGATACTTAAGTAATTTAATTTTATAAGGAGATTTATGACTACTTATTGGTTAGAACATACGGTTGACGTAGGAGAAATTAACTTTTTGAAACAAATAAAACTAAGCGCCCTACTTAACCTATTTCAACTTGCCGCTGCTGCAAATAGTAAGCAACTTGGTCAGGGCGTAGTTTTGCTTTCAACCTTAGATTGCGGTTGGGTACTTTCAAGAGTACGTATGCAATTACAGCGTTTGCCTATGTTAGATGAAAATATAAAAATTGAAACTTGGGCTATTTCTCCAAAAAATATTGAATATGAACGTGAATTTCGCATCTATAATGAAAACGGAGAGATTTTGCTTTGCGCATCGACACGTTGGTGCATAATGAACATTAAACAAAAACGAATATTACGCACAAGCGAAGCGCCCTATATATCCATTCCGTTACGAAACGATAGAGCTATTATAACACCTCTTTCACGCTTAAAATATATTGGAGAATGGCAAAATTGTTACAACTTGCCTATTCGACTTAGCAGCGTAGACTTAAATAAACATATGAACAATACTAAATATGCCGACTGCATAATAGACAGCTTTTCGCTATCACAATTATCTAATCTCAATATTAAAGTTTTTCAACTTGACTATATCGGACAAGTATATTTTGGCGATACACTTTCAATATTTCGCTCTAATGACGGAGATTACTTTAAAGGCGAAGTAAATGGCGAAATGAAATTTTTAGCTCAATGCCTAACAACATAACATTATAATCTTTACTATCTCCACTAAACTTATTATTCGTAGTTAATTGCTATTGCGTTTTTAGCTTTTTATTGATACATTAATAATTTATAATTGTATTAAATTAGCGCATATTCAAACGTGAGGAGAACAAATGAAAAAGAAAGTATTATTTACTATTATATTAGGAGTGATTTTTATATGCGTAACTATTGCCGTAATCGCTAACGTTACGTCAAATCCTGTAAATAGTAACTTAAGTAATTTTACTAAATTAAAAGTAAATATTCCACAAAATTTTTTCGCTGAATATATTTATCAACTAAATGGCGTTACAAAAGCAATATATTCCATTACAATCATTGATGGAAGCTATTCTTTTTTAACTACTTTTGATCCTAACACCTCTTATTCGAATAGTATGGGCGAGTTCTATTTAAAAAACAATAACGGTACTTGGACGTGCTTTCATTCCACATCAGATGTTTGGGGACAACCTGTAACTAAACCACTTATCTATAACGAAACAAATTTAAAATATCTATATGACGCTTGCAATATAATAGATTCAAATTACAAAAATGCTGGAACACAAAGTTTTACTTTTAATGATAATATTGGCTCAAAAACAATTTTATCTGATAAATATACCTTAAATAATACAACCGCCATAAAATCAAACGAAGAACTCTTAGTTATGCCAAATTTAAATATAACGCTCAAACATTTTTTAACATACACATCAAATAACTCTATTATTACAAGCTTATATTATTTAAATAAAATGCACGAATCGGCAGTTTGGACAAAAGAAAATAATCCAATAAAAGCTGGCATTATGGTTGTTCCTAATACATACGACGAACTCAAAATATTTATCGCCGAACAAATTTTAACCGGTTGCTCTATAAGCTCTTTTCCACTTCCGACTTTTGATAATATAAATATCACTCCTTTAGCGGGCGCTACTTATATTCAACTTATCAGCGAAACTGTCAACCAAAACTACATTACAGAAGTTTTATCAACGCTAAATAACGCAGATTTTGAATTGTTTTTTACAAACGATTCTTTAAACAAATACAAAAAAAAGGTAAATGACAAAATTTATAATATTTCCATTACTTTCGACTATAATTTAAATTCTTATGGCGTAACTATTTCTGCTTTCTCACAAACAGAGGGAACTCAACCAATATTTTCAATTAGAATCAATGGTTAATATCAACTTTAATCAATGGTTAATTATTGTTTAATCAATGGTTAATTATTGTTTTAATCAATAGTTGATTATTGTTTTAATCAATGGTTAATATACTCTTATATATATTATTTTTAATTGTTACGCATTATAAATAAAAATCAAATATATTAAATATATGTTTTAAAGACAATAAATTTGTTTTCTTTTATTAATTAAAATTAAATATTTATGAGCAATTTAAACGTTATATTGTGGCTATATATAAATGTGCGAGAATTAATATAAAATACTTGTATTTTATACGAAAAGATGATATTATATATGTATGGATATTAAGATATATAAATTTACTCATACTTTCGATGGCGTCAATTATGATTTCATCGTTCACGACCTTGGTAAAATTAAAACTGTAACGTTAAACGGAAAATATGACCTCATTGCAAATGACAAAAACAATTTCGACTTTGTAGACCTTATTGGAAATACGCATAATATTCGATTTAAAAACGGATTGGTGTGCGAAATGGTTTATATCGACGGCATAAAATACGATTATATTGGTTCTTCCAATTGGTATGATATTGTTTTAGCTCTTTTACCTGTTTTAGCGATAACTTTTCAGTGGTTTTTTATATTACCTATAAATTTTTTTGTGAACATTATAATCATACGTGAAACAGATACGCTTTGGCTCAAAACGGTTTTATGCGTTATTTCAACTGTTGTTTTTACCATTATTGGTAACACTATATTAAGTTATTTGCGCTATACTCTCGGTATATAATACGATTTGCTTAAATTTGGTATTAATAAAATTTATTTATATAAAGTTGGTAATTATGTTAATTGATTTATCGCAAGCTATAACTGATAATTCGCCCGTTTATCCCGACAGTAAAAAAATGTGGCTACGCCAAGTCTGCGATATGGAAAAAAATGGATTTGTTTCCTATTTTTTACATTCTGATATGCACAACAGTACACATATTGACTTGCCTATGCATTTTGGCTTTAGCGATAAAACTGTCGATTTATATGCGCTTGAGAATTTTATTGGACAAGGCGTCGCTTTTGACGTAAAAGGATATTCCACCATCAACTTACAAAATACGCCTTTAACTGACGATTATAATAATAAGTGCCTACTTTTTCATACTGGTTTTAGTGAGAAATATGGAAAAACTGAGTATTATCATAATCACCCGACAATTTCCATTGAATTTGCTAAGGCGCTTGTTAAATTTAAAGTAAAATTAGTTGGTTTTGATACGCCCTCTCCCGATTTTTATCCATATGATGTTCATAAACTGCTTTTAAATAATAACATCTTTATCGTTGAAAATTTAACCAACATAGAAAAACTTTTACAAAAAAAATTTGAGTTTTTTGCTTTTCCCTTAAAAATCGCCGCTGAAGCTTCTCTAATACGAGCGGTCGCTTCAATAGAAGAATAATATATCCTACTAATTGCAATATCTATTATTTTATTGAAAGCTATGTTTGTATAAAAATGTATTTAAGTATTATATAACATCTCGATTTAAAGCGATTAGAGTATATAAAAACATAAAATTTAAAGCAGTTTAGTGTATATAACTATTTAATAAAAGCATAGCGGTTATATTACAGAAATAAAGCAAATGCTATATTTAATATTTAAGAGTTTTTTAGGAGAAAGTATTATGGTTCAACAATTATTAACAGAAGGAAAGTTGCTCGACAGTTCAGGTCGTTTGCAACAAGCTGGATATAACACACAGCTTGTAAGAGAATATAATCGCAAAGACATAAAAAGCAGCTCATTTCGTATTAAGGAATGGGACTATTACTATATCGGCAACGAAAAATATGGCGTCGCTTTAACTATTGCCGATAACTCTTATATGAGCCTTATATCAGTAAGTTTTATGGATTTTACACAAAAAACTTATAAAACAACTAACCATATTGATTTTTTTACCTTCGGCAAACTGAATATGCCCTCATCATTCAATAACGGCGATATTCATTTTGATAATAAAAGAGTACAAATTGATTTCCTTAACCTTGGAGATAAACGCGCTTTAGCTTGTAATTTTAAAAAGTTTAAAAACAATAAAGATTTTGTTTGCACGTTTGAGTTATTTGATTTTCCACAAGACAATATGGTTATCGCTACTCCATTTCCCAAAAAATCCACAGCGTTTTATTATAACGCAAAAATTAATTGTATGCGCGCAAAAGGTTCTGTTTACATTGGCGGCAAAGGCTACTTTTTTGATGATAACGATACGCTTGCAACTCTTGATTGGGGACGAGGCGTTTGGACTTATAAAAATACTTGGTATTGGTCAAGTATGAACACTATAATTGACAATGTTCGGGTCGGTTTCAATCTCGGCTATGGTTTCGGCGATAATTCAAAAGCAACTGAAAATATGATTTTTGTGGACGGAATCGCTCATAAAACGGAAAAAGTTAACTTCAATATTCCTATCAACAAAAATGGAAAAGAGGACTTCCTCTCTACTTGGACTTTCGAAAGTACGGATAATCGCATAAACTTAACTTTTTCACCCCTTTTAGATAGAATCGATAATACAAACGCAATTATTATTTCAACAAAACAACATCAGGTTTTCGGCTTATTTAACGGTACGCTTACCTTAGACAACGGAAACATTATAAAATTGCGCAACGCTCTTGGATTTGCAGAAAAAGTGACAAATAGATGGTAATCTACCTTTAATTTCTATCGCAAATATAGATTTTTTATGTAAAATTTAATTGAATATAAAAAAAATATATAAAATTTAATAGAATATAAAAAAATAAATATGTAAATTTAATAGAATATAAAAAAATAAATATGTAAAATTTAATAGAGTATAAAAAAATAAATATGTAAATTTTTTAAATTTAATAAATTATAAAAAATAAACACGATTGTTTCTAATATTAGAATAATTGCTTTATTTTTTGACAATAAAACTAAAGTATAATCAAACGGAGAAAACTTATGATTTATAAAACAAAAGGAACTTGCTCAAGCGAAATTCATATCAATGTGGAAAATGGTATTTTAAAGTCTGTCGAATTCGTCGGAGGCTGCCAAGGAAACACTCAAGGCGTTTCAAGATTAGTTGAAGGTATGCCTGTTGAAGAAGTCATCAAACGCCTTGAAGGCATTGATTGCGGAGGAAAAGGCACAAGTTGCCCAGACCAACTTACAAAAGCGCTAAAACAATATATAAAATAAATTTATTGTAATAAACTATCTAAATTAATCAAATTAAACTTAACTATAAAGGAATGATTTTTATCTTTCCTTTTTTTATATGCTTGCTAATGATATTAATTATAATTAATTAAAACTATATACTAACCTTACAAACAACATTAAAAGTTAAAATTAATAATAATTGTAACAACTTTAAAAGTTAAAATTAATAATAATTGCAACAACTTCAAAAGTTAAAATTAATAATAATTGCAACAACTTCAAAAGTTAAAATTAATATCATTGCAAATTAAAATTAATAATCATTGCAAACTAAAA
>JAVVUQ010000011.1:0-5745 GCA_036653075.1 Clostridia bacterium
TAGCGACATTTACTGTTATTGTAACAGTACTACCGTTGAAAATAACAGGTGGTGTTGCTGTCTTTGTGACTGTAAGCAACGTTTCGACAGACGCTCGATACATCGCTATGTCGTCAATTAAATAGTCATTTCCAGTAGCGGCGGAGCCTTCGCTTAGAATTTCTACTGTAATATTATTAAAACTTCCAACGTTAAATTTAAATCCGTTTTGATACCAAACGGGAATAGCGGTTGCCAAAATAGGATTTACGTTTTGCATAAATATGGTTGAGCCATCGCTACCTATTACTTTAAGCGCTAACATTGGCGGAACATAACCAGATGAAATATCAATTAAATTTAAAATCCAAGCAGTTAATACATAATCAGCGTTTGGCGTTACCGTAACATTTTGTTTAAAAATAATGGCGTTAGGATTGGCGCCGTTTACGGTTAAACTACGTCCTGTTTCGATATGCGTTGTGTGGTCGGAAACGGGCCACCAAGGATAAAATGAGCCTGTGCGTGTGTTCATAACAGTGTATAAACCATCTGATGGAATAGTACTTGTGGTATATGTAAATCCTGGTGTTACGCTGGGATAAGGAGCGGTAGGAGCAGTTGTCATAACAGCTGCGCCAGCGGGAAAAGAGCCAATTGTTCCATTGTCTGCCGCTGTTATTAAATTTGAACCTACAAAGGATACGCCGCTAAAGGATAACGGTTTGTTGCCAACAGGAGCGTCATAAAAATTGATATTAGATAAATCTGAAGCGGCTACTGTTAAGGCAAGTTGATTTGGCGTTAGAGCGTTGAGTTTGTCGGCTAAAACGGGTGGCGATGGAACAATTGAAATTGGCGGTTCTATTTCAGGCGGAATAGCCATAGGAAGGGCGCTTGAAAAGTTTACAGGCGATGGTAATCCTGCTGTTCCCCACGTTTCGATAATTAGATAATTTCCAGGCGTTACGTTTGTAAATTGATATGCGCCTAAACTGTTTGTTAACGCCACAGCGCCTACATTGGTTGTTGTGTTGTATAAAGCGATTGGAACATTAGCAAGTCCAACGCCTGGTATTGACGTAAAAGTTGGGTCATAATAGACAAAACCACTGATATTTGGCATAATTTATCTTCTCCTTTTGTTGTTTTTAAAGTAAAGCACTCTATAATATACTATTCTTATTTGTAAAATATAGTGATAAAGCAAAAATGCTTTTTTATAGCGTTTCTATTGATAATTAATAGGAATAAATAAGTTCTTGGAACGCATAATAAATAAATCGCATATGATAAAACAGAAGGAAAAATCTTTCAATAAAATTTAAGGAGTATATATTTATGTCAATGCCAGTAATTACACCGGGAACAGTTACATTACCACAAGCAATCGCTGATTTAATTGAATCGGTAGCTTTGCAAGAAACAGGTCTTTCTCATATTTTAAATGCGGAGGGAGAAAAAATACAAGCGTTTGTTGCGATGGCAGGCGTTACGCCGGCTCAACTTTTATCGGTAAATTCATCGGTTCAAGCGACAATTGATTCAATTTCTCGTTTAGAAATGATTCTCCAAAGCAAATTAAATTTATTTAGCAACGCAATAAAAGCTTAGAACATAAGAATTTATTTCTGTGTGTATTATATTTACGTAATTTTCGTAAATATAATGCGCACTTTTTTTATAATTATTTACATTATTAATATCTATATTTAATTAGATTGTGTTTTGATAATTGTGTTTTGATAATTGTGTTTTTGATAATTGTGTTTTTGATAATTGTGTTTTAATAATTAAATTTTATAATAATTGAATTTATATTGATTATATTTTATAATGATTTTAATAAAACGATTAATTTAAAAGTTTTAATTATACATAGTTGAAGTAAAAGTAAAATTATGTTATAATTATAATAAGATTAAAAATAGTAGAGTTTGGGGAGGCGTAGGTATGACTATTGAAGAAAAAATTAAAAATTTGCCGGAAAACCCTGGAGTTTATATAATGTATGGAAGCGGCGCAGAGGTGCTGTATGTCGGAAAGGCTAAAAACTTAAAGAATCGAGTTAAGCAATATTTTTTTATTTCGGGCAATAAAACCGAAAAAGTTATGCGAATGGTAGAGAAAATTGCTGATTTTAGATATATAATAACAGCAAGTGAAACGGACGCATTGTCGCTTGAGAATAATTTAATTAAAGAGTACAAACCGCCATACAACATACTGTTAAAAGATGACAAGCAATATCCCTATTTAAAAGTAGACGTATTAAGTAAATATCCTAAGATTACGTTGACAAGGAAAATTTTAAAAGACAAGTCTAAGTATTTTGGACCTATAATGGGTGGAAGTGTCAAAGATATGTTTAAGATATTAGAGATTTTTCCAACAGCTACGTGCAAATATGATTTATCCAAGTTGCCTAAAAATTTTAGAGCTTGTTTAAATGCTGATTTAGGAAAATGTTGCGCGCCGTGTATAAATAAAGTTAGCGTATCGCAATATGCAGATATTGTTAAAGATGCGATGGATTTTTTAAATGGCGAATATGGTGAAGTAAAAAAGAAAATTACTGAAAAAATGATGATTGCATCGGAAAATGAACAGTACGAAACTGCGTTAAGTTATAAACAGCAATTGAGTATTATAGAAAAAATGCGTGAGCAGCGTTTAGTTAATACAGACGCAAAAATTGACGCTGATATTTTTGCAATTGCGTTTAATGGTAAAAGCACCGCAGTTGGACAATTGACAGTTAGAGCGGGCAAGCTTATTGGAGCAAACAATTATTCTGTAAGCGATGCAAGTTTAGATTTGGAACAGAATTTAACGGGTTTTTTAATGGCTTTTTATAGCTCGACTAACCTTGACACAAAACATATATTTGTAAATTTACAGTTACCAGATAAAGCGGCAATTGAAGAATCTTTGCAATGTAATTTCGGGAAAAACATAGAAATTTCTGTCGCTAAACGAGGAATAAAACGTAAATTAACCGATATGGCATACGAAAATGCCGAAGTTTATTTGGATAAAAGTCAAACAGCTATTGATAGAGATTTCAATTCTTCCATAGGCGCAATGGAACATCTAAAAGATGCGCTTAATTTACCAACTTTGCCTCGTAGAATAGAATGTTTTGATATAAGCAACATAAGCGGCGTGGACAAGGTTGCAAGTATGACAGTGTTTAGCGGCGGCATAGCGGATAACAAGAATTATAGACGTTTTAAAATTAAAACCGTTGAAGGCGCAGACGATTTTAAATGTATGAATGAAACGCTTGTTAGACGACTGCTTAGAGAAAAAGAACAAGATTTTACTTTTGGCGTAAAACCCGATTTAATTGTTGTTGATGGCGGAAAAGGGCAACTAAGCTCAGCGCTTGAAGCAATGGAAAAGGTCGGTATTTTTATCCCCGTAGTCGCTCTTGCCGAAAAAGAAGAATTAATTTATGTTCCAAACGAAAGCGAACCAATAAGATTACCCAAAAATTCTTTTGGACTCAATTTGCTAATTAATATTAGAGATGAAGCGCATAGATTTGCAATTACTTATTTTAGAGGGTTGCATAGCAAAAACATTTTAAAGAGCGAATTAGACGCTATTAAAGGCGTAGGCGCAAAAAAACAAAGCGCATTAATAAAAAAGTTTAAATCAATTGACGCAATTATGAACGCAACAATAGACGACCTCATTGAAACGGAGGGAATCAATAAAGATTTAGCAACGGAAATAAAAAAGCATTTTTTAATCAGCGAATAAAAAAAACGATATAAAAGTATATATCTATAAAAAATAAAAAATTTAAATAAAAAACAGTATAATTATTAAAATAAACTATAAAAAACAGCATAATTATTAAATTAAATTATAAAAAACAGCATAATTATTAAATATAATTAAAGAAAGAACATTATAATTGTTAGTTTAATTAAAAAAATAAAAATAGTGTAAAATAGATGTTATTAAATTAAAGATTTACAAATGCAAGAAAAAGATAGTATTTTTTCGCTAAAAAGGAGCTAAGTTAAAATGGAACAACTAATAACGAAGTGGGGAGAAAGTTTAAATACAGAGAGGGTGTTGCAAGAATATCCAAGACCGCAGATGGTGCGTAATAGTTATATTAATTTAAACGGGATATGGCATTGTGAAATTGGAGAAAATTGTGAAGGTAAAAAGCCTATATATGAAGGAGATATTTTAGTTCCTTTTTCGCCAGAAAGTTATCTTTCGGGTACGGGCAAAATACAAATTAAAGAAAACGACCGAATAATATACACTAAAATATTTAAGTTTCCAATGGATAACAAAAAAGGGAGAGTGCTGTTACATTTTGGAGCGGTAGATCAAACAGCTAAGGTTTTGATGAACGGAGTATTTGTAGGGGGACATAACGATGGTTATTTACCTTTTTGTTGCGATGTAACGGCGCAAATTAAAAAAGTGAATACATTAATGGTTATAGTAACAGATTCAACCGAAAAAAGCGGATTGCCACGTGGTAAACAAAGCAGCAATAGAGGCGGAATATGGTATACAGCTCAAAGCGGAATATGGCAGAGCGTTTGGATAGAATGTGTAACAGAGAATTATATAAAAAATGTTAAGTTTGAATCAAGGGATAATAAGTATGTTAAAATAATAGTAAATACTAATACCACTAAAAATGATTTTACAGCAAAAATATACGACGGCGAAAAACTAATAGGCACAGCAATAGGACAAAATGAATGCGAATACGAAATAGAAAATGCTAAATTATGGACGCCTGAAACTCCGAATTTATATGATGTTATTATTGAAACGTCACAAGGGGATAAAGTAAAATGTTATTTTGCAATGAGAAGTTATGGCGTAATTACAGATGAAAATGGATTTAAACGTTTTGCTCTTAACGGTAAACAATATTTTTTAAAAGGTATTTTGGATCAGGGTTATTGGCCAGATGGTTTGTATACGGCGCCATCAGACGAAGCTATTATTTTTGATATTAAAACCGCTAAACTACTTGGATTTAACACTATACGCAAACATATAAAAATCGAACCGCTTAGATGGTATAGTCATTGCGACAAACTTGGAATAATCGTTTGGCAAGATTTC
Source organism: Clostridia bacterium (assembly GCA_036653075.1). Lineage (GTDB taxonomy): Bacteria > Bacillota > Clostridia > Christensenellales > CAG-314 > JAVVUQ01. The sequence continues at coordinate 5,092 of JAVVUQ010000011.1, forward strand.
GTAAACGGCGGCGACAACTACAATTCGCTTGTCGTTCAACTTGCAGGGTTTGCTGGAGCAAATTTAAAAGATAACGTCTACGAACGTACTTCCGCTTCAAAAAAAGAATGGCGAATAGCGTATGAATTACATTTAAATGATACAGTCGAGTTACTTTATAGTGTTCCTTGCATAGCGATTTATACGCTGTTCAACGAAGGTTGGGGACAGTTTGACGCATTAAAAATGGAAAAAATTCTAAGAAATATAGATAAATTCCACTTAGTCGATAGCGCAAGCGGTTGGTTTGACCAAAATGGCGGTGATTTCAAAAGCTTGCATATCTATTATAGAAAAGTTAAATTTACTACGGACAATAGAATCTTAGCTTTAACAGAATTTGGCGGCTATGCCCTTAGAGTAGATAATCATATGTTTAACCCGCAAAAATGCTTCGGCTATAAACTTTGCAAAACTTTAATAGAATATAAACAAAGCTACCAAAACTTAATGGAAAACGAAGTAAATGCTAATATCGAAAAAGGACTTAGCGCAGCAATCTATACACAATTAACTGACGTTGAAGACGAAATAAATGGCATTATGACCTACGATAGAAAAGTTATAAAGCTGTAATAACAAAAAACATTTGATAGATAGAAAAGTTATAAAGCT
>JAVVUQ010000011.1:5845-10965 GCA_036653075.1 Clostridia bacterium
ATTTAATTTACAGTAGACGAATATTTTAATATATCATAAGTTAAAAATAATAGAAAACAAAAAGTCTTCACAAAAAGATGTGAAGACTTATTTTATTATGGATATAGAGATAAAAAGCACTACTCAAAACAACTACTGAAAAATCAGTGGTTAATTCATAAATAAAAATGCTAAATAAATCAATTAAATAAATAGCAAATTGATAATTTTAGTAACGCCTTCAAGGATATAAGGTTTTGCTATACAATCGCCGATAAAGTTGCCGTCGTATATAGCGCTACTTAAGCTGCCTTCACGAATCATTGAAGCAATAGGTTTCAAAATTGGTTCTGGCAAAACGTTAATTAAGCCGAGTAAAAGGCAAAATACGATATAAGCGTTTGCTACTCCCATAACAGCGCCTGTTAAAGTATCAACAGTTCTAAATCCTTTGCGTAAATCACGATATTTCTTTATGTAATGTCCGCCAAAATGTAATCCAACAATCATAAGAATAAGCATAACAGCAAAGATAATTGCTTGCAAAATCAACAGTCCCAAAGTCATTGAAAGCCATTCATTTGCAGTAGTCGCTAATCCGCCTTCTGTTATAAACTTAGCGTTGATAAAATTCGTAACGACGCCGTCAGAAAGATTAAAATTCAACATTCCGCTGAATGTTTTTCCAATTCCTGATAAACCGTCTTTGGAATAGAAAAGCGCTGAGCCAATCCAACCAGGAAGGAGGAAAAGACAAACAATCTGAACCCACGATAAAAGTTGGTCAAAAAAACCACGATGTAATCCAATTGCTATTCCAATAACAACAAAAGCTAATAAAACGATATCAAAAATACCCATAATTGCCCTCCGATACAAGTGTAATCGCTGTATACAATACGCATACTAACGTGCTTAACTTATTATATCACACTTTTAAAGAATTGTGTATAAAAAAACGTCAAAAAATGTAACTTTTTTAAAAATTATTTTATTTTTTGCCTATTTAAATGGATTAACGACATTGAAAAGGAGCTATACAAAAAGTTTAATTAAATTTATTTATAATTAAAGAAAATATACGATTAAAATTTCAATTTTAAAGGGTTTTACGTAAAATTTCGTTGTTGCAAAAAAAGTTAAATATAAAGTTGATAATTTGTAAAAAATGTGCTATTATAAAGTAATCTTTATAATTTAAAAATTATTATAAGAACATATTAATAGAGATTATATTATTAGTTGTTTATTAATACCATTTAAATTAAAATGATTGTGTTACTTAAATTGAGTGAGAGATAAGAATTAAAATGATTGTGTTGCTTAAATTGAGTGAAATATGAAATTAAAATGATGATATTACTTTAAATAGGTAAATTTTAATAAAGAGAAGTGAAAAATGACAAATTTAAATGAAGGACATCGAAAAAGGCTAAGGCGTAGGTTGTTGACTACTGATATCAATGATTGGGAAGCGCACGAAGTAGCAGAATTAGTTTTATATTGGGGAAATCCAAGAAGCGACACAAACAAAGCTGCGCATAGACTGATAGACTATTTCGGCGGATTCGAGGATGTTTTACAAGCGGAAATAAATGATTTAATAGAAATTAAAGGGGTAACGCAAACAAATGCGGAATATTTTGTATTGCTTAAAAAGGTAGTAAAATATTTAGAATTGTTACAATCACGCAGAAAATATGAAATATTTACCTTTGAAGATGCAAAAGACGTAATAATAGCGGAATTAAGCAAATGTAATACAGAAGATATGTTGGTTATATTTATGGACGCATCACAAAATTCGCTTTTTGAAAAAATAATACACGGCGTAACTCCTATGGGCGCTTGTATCTCATTTAGAGAAATAGCGACTTATTGTATTTCTTATCACGCAGCAAGCGTTATGTTAGCGCATACGCATCCGAGCGGATTTATCGAGCCGTCAGATACCGATGACATAATGACAAGAGAATTAATGTGGTTTTTAAATAGTATGGGCGTGACTCTTTTTGACCATATCATCACATCAGGTAGAGAAGTGTATAGCTATCAAGTTAGCGGTAGGCTTAAAAAAATAGCGGAAGAATTAAAAAATCAAGAAAGGTTAAAATAGTCTTTTTTAATAAATAATATCAACACGTAAAGCAATGTCATAAATTTATAATATAATGACACACGTAAAGGTAATGCCGTAAATTTATAATATAATATCAACACGTAGATGCAACGCAATAAATTTATAATATAATACCAACACGTAAAGGCAATGTTATATTTGTAATAATTTGATATAAAAATATTGGAAAATTAATAAATAAAAGTGTAAATGCCAATATTGTGACATCAAATCGAGAGTTGGTGTTACGAATTGCCAAGTTGGTAACAAAAGCGAAATTATATGGCGATGAATAATTGTTGAATGTCAATAATGTTATAATGTTGTTTTTGATATTTCATACAAAAGATTATTAAAATACGCCCTTTCAAATAGTAAATATTTAATAATTATGAAATTAAGATATAGTAAACTAATTATAAATAAATTAAAAAGTTAGAATTAGAGAGGTTGAGATGAACAAAAAGGAAAAAATGCAAGAAAATGGTTATTATGGGCCGTTGAAGTCGATGTATATGCGAATAATGTTTGCGTTTTTTTTAGCTGTTGTAATAGCGACTGCGTTGACTGCGGCTGTTGTGTATGGATTGAGGTCAAAAGATTTAAACGGATACATAGATAAGCAAATGAGAGTAGATATTGAACGATTGCAAACGACAGTAGATTTTTATAATGAAAAATTACCTATTGGCGAGCAAATGGATGATGTACAAATTAAAGATTTAGTTTCAAAGTTATTGACGGGAGATTATACTTATAGTATATTTGACAATATTGAAGACATAAATGTTACAATTGGAGGGGTGATAACTCCTGAGTATGCAACGTTATTAAATGACAATCAAGTATTAATACTGCATAAAGGCTCAAAAACAAGCGTAGGATTAGTAAAATTGGGCGGAATATATTTATTAATGGAAGTATCGCAAACGTCATCGGCGGATATTGCAAAGTTTTGGTATAGTGTTATATGGACGTCGGGTATTGCGACTGTTTTGGTAGCGTTGCTATTAAATTCATTTGCTGTATCGTGGGTTATAAAACCTATTAAATCTGTTGCGAACGGAATGCAGCAAGTCGCTAATGGTAATTTTAACATTAATTTTGAAGTTGAAGGAACTGATGAAGTAGCGCTTTTACAAAAAAACTTTAATATTATGACAGAGGGATTGAAAGAAAACGAAGAAATGAGCAAGAACTTTGTTTCTACTGTTTCGCACGAATACAAGACTCCCATAGCGGCGATATCGGGATATGCAAAATTATTAGCAGATGGTGGACTGTCGGAAAAGGAGCAAAAGGAATACATTAAAATCATTTTAGAGCAGAGTAAGCGTTTAACAAACTTATCGGTGGATATGTTGCAGCTTGTGCGGTTAGATAGTAATGTGGCTGGATTAGAGAAAGAAAAATTTAGTTTAGACGAGCAAATAAGGAATGTTATATTGGTGTTGGAACATAGTTGGGAAAAGAAAAATATTGAACTTGATATCGACCTTGCGGATATAACGATTAAAGCTAACGAGCAAATGTTATACCACGTTTGGGAAAATTTATTTAGCAACGCAATCAAGTTTTCACCTGAAAATAATGGAAAAATTATTATTAGGTTAATTGCAGAAAATGGATATGCAAAGTTTTCCATTAAAGATAATGGAACGGGAATAAAAGAAGGAGATAAAAGTAAGATTTTTGAACGATTTTATAAAACAACGGATGAAATAAATGTTGGAGGAAACGGATTAGGGCTTGCCATTACAAAAAGAATTGTTGATTTATGTAAAGGCGAAGTTTACTTTGAATCGGAAGAAGGAAAAGGCACAACATTTTTTGTTAAATTGCCTATCAACAATTAGGAAATAACGTAGTAAAATATCCAACATATAAAAAGAGTAAAAAACAAGCTTATTATAAAAGAGTAAAATGTGGATTTATTATAAAAGAGTAAAACGTAGATTTAATATAAAAGAGTAAAATGTGGATTTATTAAAAAAGCCAATAAAAAATCAATTAGAAATGTGGTTATGGTAATTATCGATAGATATGGAAGTTTCGCAAATAGGTATTAACTTCAAGTTATGCAAATTCTTCCAATCTCCCGAAATCAAGCCCATTTCTTTTTTTATTCTTTTAGAAATATTGAAAGGTAGGCAATTATCTATGTCAGATAAAAGAGGTAAAAGCGAGCGCATAAGATTAGTAAATTCGCTTTTTTCTAACAAATATTTTAAAATAATAAGTAAAGCTAAAAAGTCGCATTTACCAGATAAAGGTTCGTTAAAAACAGTTGTTTTTATTTGCATAGATTTATAGATGGTAAGGTGAGAAGAAAGGCGTTTAGTGGGGACTTTAGCGTTAAAGATGCGTTCGCCGTGCGCAACGGTGTTGCGAAAAAAGACAAGCATCTCCATCATTAAGCCAAAGTTAGCCTCATCCATTCCGAAAGATTTAGCAATTTCTGTCCTATCAGATTTTTTCATAAGCGAATAAAACTTAGATATTGTACCAAAAGTCAAAGTGCGAACAAGTATCCAAAAAGGAATTAATCCATATTTTGTTTTAGAGTATTCAATATATTGACGATAGCGTTTGCTTTTTATGTCTAAAGCGTCGTTTATGACATCTTTAATAGTATAAATTATTGAACGGATATAATTTTCGTTAGCGGGAATAGTATTAAAATTATTTTCATTTAGGTATAATGTTTCGTCGTCGCCATAAAGAGTGCCGAATACGTAACCTAAACGAGCTTTAATGTTTTTTTCGGCGGTAGATGCATATTCATAAATAATATTTTTAAGATTTTTGTCAAATTCGTATACGCATAAAATATCTTCAAAGGATGTATTTTTCAATATAATGCCATTTTTATCTTTAAAAATGAAACTATAACCGCTAATAAGATTAAAATATCCTTCACGAATCAACTTGTTTGTAGCAAAGCTTATATCATTAATAATAATTCCATCGCTAATTAATCTTTGAATTTGTTCATCATATGTCATAATTTCACCTATAAAAA
>JAVVUQ010000011.1:11065-31998 GCA_036653075.1 Clostridia bacterium
AATTTCACCTATAAAAAAATGAGAAGTTCCAAAATCTGAAACTTCTCGCAGTCCTTAGCTTGCGTCAAGGAACATTCCAATGTCTTGATAATATCATATATATTTAAAAATGTCAACTATTTTAATATATTTTTTATTAAATCAATATAATATGAAATTTATTATGACTCATATAGTCGCTATTATAAATAATACAAGTATTATCACTATTATATTATATGTTTAATGATGAAATAATGATTTGCAATACGAAAAAAATTGATTAATGATGAAATAATGATTTGCGATACGCAAAAAATGATTAATAATGAAATAGTGGTTAATTTAAACATAAAATATATTAAAAAGTTATTATTCAGTTGGAATAACAGTTTTTGTGCCAGAAAAAGAAATGCCATAGACTAATTTTGCTTGCGCTTTAAGCTTTAATGTTTTTGCGCATTCGTTCATTGTTGCGCCCGTTGTGCGTACATCGTCTATAATCAAAACATTTTTATTCATAAAATCATTTTTGTCGGTAATTGAAAAAGATTGAGAAACATTTTTTGCGCGTTGTTCTCGACTTTTAGATTCTTGTCCTTCAGTTTTAACGCTTTTTATTAAAGCGTCGCTTAAGGGTAGGTTGGATAAACGGCAAAATTCAATAGCTATTTTTTCGCTATGGTTAAAATGAGTTTTTCCTGTAATGAATTTTGGAACAGGCGTAGCAATATCGACGTTAAAATCCAATTTTAAAAATTTCTCATACATAAATTCCGCCATTATTTTTGCATAATCTAAACAATGGTTGGCTTTAACTTCAAGTACAAAACGTCGTGAAAAACCATCCATAACAACAGCTGCGCGTAAAGCGTCATAATACACCTTTTCGTTGGCGCAATAACTGCAATATTCGCTTGGCGATGTTGATGGGATAATACTACCACAAAGTTTACATTCTTTTCCTTCGTTTAGTGTAAGTTGATTATAACAATATTCGCACAAATTGTGATAGCGATTATTAAAAAGTTCATCGCCGCAAATAGCGCACGTTAAATTAAAACCAGTTAAATGCGTTGTCAGTTTGTATATAAATGAATCTAATTTGTAATATTTTAGCATTTATTTCCTATAACCAATACGATTTTTATAATTACAATAAATTTATATAATATCAATCATATAAATCAATTATTTCAAAATTATATAATATTATATTTTATGAAATATTTTTAATCTAAAAAATTGCGCCTTATTAGCAAAAAATAAAAAAACGGCTATTCTTAGATTATTATTTAAGTTGTTTAATTTTTATTCTTTTTTCTATTTTCTTATTTTTCATTTAAATTCAATCTATTTATTTATTTTCATTCTAAATTCAATCTATTTTCTTATTTTTTATTCTAAATTCAGAATTAATTCAATCTTTATTTTGTTCTTTTAAATATTTTTCAATAATATTATCCCATAAATTAAAGCGTTCGGGGTGAGAAATGGCGCTAAAAATTCTATCTTTGCTGTCGGGAATTAGATTCTGTAGATAATCGACTAAATTTTTCATATCTTGGCGTTTTGTATGTTTATCTGCTGGGCAAGAATTAAAGGTTACAGGAAGATTAATATTTTTTGCGTAGGTTGAAATGTCCGATTCGTGAATATAAATCATAGGACGTATCAAAGAAACGCCAGTTTTATCCATAAATGAAATAGGCGCAAAGGTGGATAGTCTACCTTCGTAAAGTAAACTGAGTAAAAATGTTTCCAATACGTCGTCGCTGTGGTGACCTAAAGCTAATTTTGTGTATCCTTTTTCAAGTATCAAAGAATTAAGAGCGCCACGACGCATTTTTGCGCACAAGCTGCAAGGATTTTTTTCTTTGCGGATATTAAAAATAATATCGGCAATTTGAGTTTTTTGTATTACATAAGGGACGTCGATTTTATCGCAGTATTCTTGGATATTGTCGTAAGAATTTTGAACAAAGCCCATATCGATAGTTGCGGCGATTAACTCAAATTTTTGTGGTGAAAATCGTTGGTATGTTTTAAGCAAAGAAAGTAAAGTTAAGCTGTCTTTTCCTCCGCTTACGCCAACGGCAATTTTGTCGCCGTCATTAATCATATTATAGTCGGTTATCGCCTTACGAAAAGGCGCAAGTAATTGTTGAGTTGACATCGTTTAAAACCCTCGAATTTGTCCATAATAATACTGTGGTTAAACTAATAGATTATATTTTTATATATGTGATAACTTTTGCGGTAGGATTCACTTGGATGAGGTATTATATTAATAATAATCTTATCTGTTTTCTTGCTGCCGTTTTGATTGCGGTTGCCGTAAACAGTCTTGTTGTTTGGCGATTAAAAAAAAGATGGTCAATTAAAGATGAAAAGGCGCAAAAAGTTGAAACGCAAAAGGCATTAAGTTATACATTATCAATCAACAATAATCTTGTAAAGTTATTCGGAGATGTTTTTTCTGCGGATAATTATGACGTAACGTATTATAAAAAGGTATTTACCGCAACTAAAAACGGCAAAAAAAGATTGATATATCCTTGTTTTGTTATGCGTCCTATCAGTAGTTTAGATATTTTAGAAGTTGCGGCGCAAACTCAATGTATAGATATAACGGAAGTAGTGATATTTACTTCGGCTGCCGATATTGATATATCTTCTGTTATGAAACCGATACATTTAACATTAAAAATTTATGATATTGCGTCAACGGCAGATTTTTTAATTTCGCATAACGCTATGCCGCAGCTTATTGCTTTTGACGCTATGAAAAATATGCCGCCACAGTTTTTTGCCGCTGCTTTGCGTCGTTCTCGATCGAAATATTATTTTTGGAGCAGTTTGTTCTTGCTTTTAACAAGTTTCGTCGCTTTCTTCCCAGTTTACTATATAATTTTTGGAACAATATTGTTTGCTTTATCTCTATATTCACGATTTAATGTTCGGTTTAATTCAGTTGAAACAGACAAAGCTTTATTTGATTAAATATAATGGGATAAAACTCAACATTCATATTATTAAATATATGAATGTAATTATCATTATTATAGTTAAAAGTTTGAGTTTTTTATATAAAAGCAAGTTTGCAATATTATAGCAATAATATGGCGATGATAAAGCGATAATATAGCGATGATATGGCGATAAGATAGCGATGATATGGCGATGATTTTTTACGTTATACGTTAAACCTAAATAATACAACGTCGCCGTCTTTAATTACATAATCTTTGCCTTCGCTTCGAACTTTTCCTTTTTCTTTAGCGTTGTTATAATTTCCGCAGTCTAAAAGTGTTTCATAGGGTACAATTTCAGCGCGGATAAAGCCTTTTTCAAAATCGCTATGTATTTTTCCCGCTGCTTGCGGCGCTTTTGTACCGTTTACTATTGTCCAAGCTCGAGTTTCTTTTTCGCCAGCTGTTAAATAGGAAATAAGTCCAAGTAAATGGTAACATTTTTTTACAAGTCTATTTAATCCGCTTTCGCCAATTCCCAATTCTTCAAAGAACATATCTTGTTCTTCTTTTGACAACGCAGTTAATTCTTCCTCTACTTTTGCAGAAATAACAAGCACATCTGTTTTTTCTTTTTCGGATTGTTTAATTACAGCGTTTAATAATGGCACATCAGCGTAGGGTTTTGCTAAATCAGATTCTGCAATATTAGCCGCATAAATCATAGGTTTAGATGTTAATAAAAATAAACGATTTATACATTCAAGTTGCTCATCGAAAAGCTCTACGCTACGAGCGGGTAATCCGTTTTCTAACTGCTTTAATACTTGAGAAAGCGTGTCAACTTCGATTTGAAACTTTTTATCTCCCGTTTTTACCATTGTTTTTGCTTTATCTAAAGCTTTAGATACAACATCAATATCAGCAAAAATAAGTTCCAAATTTATTGTTTCCATATCGTTAATAGGGTCAATTTTATCGCTTACGTGAAGGACATTACTATCTTCAAAACAACGCACTACGTGTACGATCGCATCGACTTCTCTAATATGCGACAAAAATTTGTTTCCCAATCCTTCGCCTCGGCTTGCGCCCTTCACAAGCCCGGCAATATCCACAAACTTGATAAATGCAGGCGTAACCTTTTTGCTGTCGTATAATGCAGCAAGTTTATTCAAGCGCTCATCTGGTACATTGACAACGCCAATGTTAGGCTCAATAGTGCAAAATGGATAGTTAGCGCTCAATGCGCCAGCGTGCGTAATTGCATTAAAAAGAGTGCTTTTACCAACATTTGGCAACCCAACAACTCCTAATTCCATAAACTTGTTCTCCTTAAATTTTACTTTTAAATTCGCTGCAATTGCAAAATTAGATAGTATAAATTAATTATACAATTACATCGATAGAATATACCGAACTTATTTGAATTAAATAAATAACGAAATTTTCATAGTTAACCATAATTAAAAATCGTTCTTAACAATAATATTTATCATACCACTTAATTGCAAAAATTGCAACTTTTTTCAATATGCAATTGATTATACATAATAATTGATACAATATAGGAAAAATATAATTTATTATAAATAAATTATGTAAATTAACTTATATGATAGTAATTTTATTTCGATAAAAAATAATAATTTTTACAGATGAATCATATGGATAGTAAAATTGCTAAATTTACTGTTTTACAGAATTTTGATATGCCAAATGCCGAAAAACCGAACTTTTATGCGAAAACAAGGAATTTGCAAAGGGCTTTTTATATTGACACCATCCAATGTATAGTGTATAATATTACCAATGGAAGGTTAGTTCATAGCTAACTTGACAAAAAGTTTGATCTTACGTATGTGAGATTAATGAATCCTCCCCCCCCCTTTTTACCCTCTTAATCATTGCAAAGATTAAGAGGGCTTTTCTTTATATTAATAGTTTATATCAATATCTATTTATAACAATAGTTTTTATAATAATATCATTTACTACAATATTTTTTATAATGATGTTTTTCATAAGTTTTTATAACAATGGTTTTTAAAATTCAGTAATATTTAAGCAAATGTATTAAATATTTAATAAAAATATACAAAGTAAATATAATTATTTGTTTTATTTAAGATATTATATAGAAAGGATAACTATTATTTTATTTAAGATATTATATAGAAAGGATAACTATTATTTAATTTAAGATATATATAAAAAAATTAACTATTATTTGATTTAAGATATATATAGAAAAATAATTAGTTTATATTAATTTATATATTTAATTGTTATATTATATAATAAAGCATTAATTATTTTTGCGCGCATAAAATAAGTAGAGAGTGGAGTAGAGTATGAATTATCATTTTATTGGAATAGGTGGCGCTGGTATGAGCGCGCTTGCTGGATATTTACTTGAAAGCGGCGAAGTAGTGAGTGGAAGTGACTGTTGTGAGAGTGAAAACACATTGCGATTACAAAAAAACAATGCGTTAATATACATAGGGCATAACAAATCGCATATTTTTGGCGCAGATAGAGTTATTTATACGGCAGCTATTCAAGAGGACAACGAGGAGCTTATAGAAGCAAGGCGTAGCAAAATAGTATTGAATCGCAGAGAGGAATTGCTTGGAGAGATATTTAATAAGTATGATTATAACGTAGCTATCGCAGGAATGCACGGCAAAACAACGACTACGGGAATGATTATTTCTATTTTTAAATATGCCAATTTAAACCCTACTTATTTTTTGGGCGGAACGCTAATTGATAACGATACAAATTATGAAAAAAAGTCTACTTCAATTTGCCTTACAGAAGCGTGCGAATATAAACGTAGCTTTTTAAAACTATCTCCAAGCGTAAGCGTAATATTGAATATTGATGTAGACCACACAGATTGCTATACCGATTTAAATGATATAGAAAATGCGTATAATGAATTTGCCAACAACACAAAAGCAGATGGAACTTTATTTGTGTATGATAAATACGCAAGTTTAATCAATAGAAAATCAATAACGTTCGGCGAAAAAAGCACATCAATTTTTCAAGCAATAAATATTAATAGCAATAACGGTAAATACAGTTTCGACGCGCTTTACAGAGGCGTTTTTGTTTCGCACATTGCATTGAATATGTTTGGACGCCATAATGTAATAAACGCTTTAGCGGCATTTAGCGTTGCTTTTATGACGGGAATAAGCGCAAAAGTTATCGCTGATTCATTGAATAACTATAAAGGTATAAAACGTCGATTTACTTTTCATTATATAAATGGTTTAAATATTATAGAAGATTATGCGCATCACCCAACTCAAATAAAAGCTGTTATCGCCTCAGCAAAAGAAATAAATAAGGAACATTTAACAGTTTTATTTCAACCGCATACCTATTCACGTACAAAAAGTTTAATGGCTGAGTTTACTACTTGCTTTAAAGGCGCCGATTCGGTAATTCTATTACCAGTTTTTTCAGCAAGAGAGCAAGTTTTAGAAAAAGGAACATCAATTGACCTATATAACTCAATAAAAAAATACGACGCAACTTTAGACTTAATTTATTGCGAAACATTAGATAAAGCAGCAAAAATTATACGCCAAAAATCAAAAAAAGATGATTTAACCCTTATTTTAGGCGCAGGCGACGTGGATAAAATCTTAAAAAAATTATAATTATAAATAATAACGCATAATATACATAACTTTCAAGTGTTGATAAAAATTAAATATTATTAATATTATTGTATATTATACAATTAATTTTAGTATTGTTAAAATTTAAAGAAATACAATATGCAATTATATTCAATGAACTTTGATGTTGGTGGAACGAAACAAAGACTACGTAACAAAATATCCACAATTCGCAATAAAATATAATTTTATTTATAAATCGTCGTGTATAATTATTAATAATTATGAAATTCAACTTTTTAATTTACCAAAATTTATAATAAATTAAGCAATAAATAATTATAAAAAAGCAATCTAAAAATATTATAAAATTAGGATAAAAAAACCTAAAATATATTAAAATATTATTATAATAAATAATTAGTTAGATAATGGCGATAAAAACGGAGCTATTGCATAAATTGCAAAAGCTCCGTAAACTTAGCATTTACTTAAATAATCTTCTATAAAGGGTTGAATATTGCCGTCCATAACGTCTATTATGTTGGCGTTTTCGTAGCCTGTGCGGTGATCTTTGACTAAGGTATAGGGGCAAAAAACGTATGAGCGAATTTGGCTGCCCCATTCTATTCGTTTTATATCGCCTTTAAGTTGTGACGCCTCTTCCATTTGTTCCCGTTCTTTTTTTTCAATGAGTTGTCCTTTAAGCATAGCCATTGCTTGCGCGCGATTTTGCAGTTGACTGCGTTCGTTTTGGCAAGCCACGATAATGCCTGATGGAATGTGTGTAATACGGATAGCGCTTTCAGTTTTATTTACATTTTGTCCGCCTGCGCCGCTGCTGTGGTAGGTATCTACTTTTAGGTCTTTATCTTCGATAATGATATCGATATCGTTGTCTATTTCGGGCATTACCTCTACTGAAGCGAAGCTTGTGTGGCGTCGTTTATTGGCGTCGAAGGGGGATATTCTCACTAATCTATGCACGCCTTTTTCCGCTTTTAAATATCCATAGGCGTTTTGTCCAGTAATGGAAAAAGTCACAGATTTTATTCCTGCTTCTTCGCCGTCTAATTGATCGATAAGACGCATTTTATATCCTCTGTTTTCGCAATAATGCAAATACATACGATACAGCATACTCACCCAATCTTGCGCTTCTGTTCCGCCTGCGCCAGCGTGCAAAGTCATAATTGCGTTATACGAATCATATTTGCCTGAAAGCAACGTTTCAATATGCAATTGGTCTATATCCTTTTTTAAATCTTCTAATTCAGCTGTTGCAGCCTCTAACATTTCTTCATCGCTACCTGATATATCGATAAGTTCGTCAATTTCTTTTAATTTATTTTCCAAAGCGTAATAGCCTTTTAATTGGCGTTCGATATTTTTGCTACGTTGTGAAACTTTCTGCGCAACGGCTTGATCCATCCAAAAATTATCTTCGTGAGATTTTGCTGTCAAATCGGCAAGTTCCGTCTTTAAAGCCGCTAAGTCAAAGAGACTCCCCTATCCCTTTCAATTTAAACACTGATTCTCGTATATCACGATTAATTTCTTCAATCTGTATCAAATTTATCACCATCCTTTAATAGTAAAATATATTTGTTAAGTTACATTTATGCTTTTCTTGCTTCACGTTTAGCTTTGCGTTCTTCTTCCATTAATTTTTTATGTTCTTCTTTTCCGCAACAATTTTTGTATTTCAATCCGCTACCGCAAGGGCAAGGGCCGTTAAAGTTTTTTTCTGCGTTGATTTCGCCTTCCGCCTTTAATTCTGTTGCTTGAGTGCGACGAACTTGAGCGAATAATAAAAAGCGTATAGTATCCATTTGGATATTGTTTTGCATTTCCATAAACATATCATAACCCATTTGTTTAAACATTATTAATGGATCTTTTTGACCGAACGCTTGTAACCGTACGCTATCTTTAAGATTTTCCATATCGTCGATATGTTCCATCCATTTTGAAGTAATTGTTCTAAGTAATATATACCGTTCTACTTCGCCATAATCAATACCCGCAGCTTTTCCGTCAATTAATCTATTATTGATATAATCTTTAACTGCTTCGCTCCATTCTTCTTTTATATCTTCAACTTTGCGTTCTTTATCCGAATCGGCAAAAAATCCGTCGCATTCGGGCAAATATCTATCCGCTTCTTTTTGCATTTTATCGATATCGAATGTTTTGCTATTCATATTTCCGTTTGTAATTTTGTTAAATGAATTATCACAATAAATATTCACCATTTCCATAATATTAGAGTGGATATCTTCTCCGTTGAGAACTTTGCGGCGTTGAGAGTAAATCAAGTTACGTTGCAAGTTAAATACGTCGTCGTATTGAACGACGCTTTTTCTTGCGCCGAAGTTGCGACCTTCGATGTTCTTTTGAGCGGTTTCGATGCTTTTGGTAATCATTGAGTTGCTTATAGGGGTATTTTCGTCGACTTTAAGCAAATTGAACATACCCTGCATTTTTTCGCCGCCAAAGACTCTTGCCAAGTCATCTTCAAGTGAAATAAAGAAAACGCTACTTCCAGGATCGCCTTGTCGACCGGAGCGCCCACGTAATTGATCGTCGATACGTCTACTTTCGTGGCGTTCTGTACCCATTATGTGTAAGCCGCCAACGGAAATGACTTCATTTTTTTCCATAGCGATTTCGTTTTCAAATCTACTTAGTAATTGGCGATAAATCTTTTGCAAGCGATCTGTTTCGTTGTCGCCTTCAGCGTAGCTACAAGCAATTTCAATTTCTTCAAATTTAAAACCTTGTTTATGCATTTCCTGTTTAGCCATAAATTCCATATTACCGCCAAGCAAGATATCCGTGCCTCTGCCAGCCATATTAGTGGCGATAGTAACGGCATTTTTTCTGCCAGCTTGCGCAACGATTTCCGCTTCTTTTTCGTGATTTTTGGCATTTAAAACATTATGTTTAATGCCAGCGTGGGATAATTCAGCGGATAATTCTTCACTTTTTTCGACGGTAATAGTACCAATTAAGAGTGGCTGTCCAGATTTATGTCTTTCTTTAATGTCGTTAACAATAGCGTTTATTTTGCCTTTGTGCGTGCTATAAATAACGTCGTCATAGTCTATTCTAATGCAAGGTTTATTAGTTGGAATGACAACGACGTCCAAGTTATAAATGGAATTAAATTCTCCTTCTTCCGTCTTAGCTGTTCCCGTCATACCAGAGAGCTTTTTGTATAATCTAAATAAGTTTTGAAAGCTTATCGTTGCAAGCGTTCTATTTTCTTCACGAACACGCACTCCTTCTTTAGCTTCAATTGCTTGGTGTAAGCCGTTAGAGAAACGTCTGCCTTCCATTTTACGTCCAGTAAACTCATCGACAATCAATATTTCGCCATTTTCTACGATGTAATTACTATCTCGTTTCATTGTTACGTTGGCGCGTAAAGATTGGTTTAAGAAATGGTTTAAGGAGGTGTTTTCAATATCGCTCAAGTTGTCAATTGAATAGTATCTTTCAGCTTTTTCTATTCCGCTGTCTGTTAAGCGAACAGCTTTTTCCTTTTCTTCGTATTCATAATCTTCTGATTTAAGTCCTTTAATAAACCTATCGGCTTTTTTATAATCGTCACTTGACTTATCGCCAGCGCCCGCTATAATAAGTGGCGTTCTCGCTTCATCGATTAAAATACTATCCACTTCGTCGATAATACAATAATTCAAATCACGTTGCACTAAAGCGTTGGCGCTCATTGCCATATTATCACGCAAATAATCGAATCCAAATTCGTTGTTTGTGCCATAAGTAATATCGCAAGCGTACGCCGCTTGTTTTTCTTTTTGTTCTTGACGGTTGAGTATAACGCCGACACTTAAGCCTAAAAATCTATGAATCTTGCCCATCCATTCGCAGTCACGTTTAGCTAAGTATTCGTTTACCGTAATTATATGCACGCCTTTTCCCATTAAAGCATTTAAATAGGCGGGCAGGGTCGAAACAAGGGTTTTACCTTCGCCAGTACTCATTTGACAAATTCTGCCTTGATGCAAGACAATACCGCCCATAATTTGCACATAATATGGTCGTTGTTTAATTACTCGCCACGCCGCTTCTCTAACCGTAGCGAAGGCTAAAGGCAATATATCTTCAAGCGATTTACCATTGGCTATTTCTTGTTTTAACATAGGCGTCATTTCTTGCAATTGCTCATCTGTCATTGCCTTAAACTCTGCTTCTTTTTCACATACTTTGTCTGCAATCACTCGAATGCTTTTTAGCTGTCTTTCATTTTGTGACGGAAACAATTTATCAAATAATCCCATTTTATCTCTCCATTTTCGGCTAATAACCGTTATTTTAATCGAAGTCACTTTTAAGAAATCAAATATTATATTTATAATTTATACTGCTATTTATTTTTAAAATGTGTATCATTATATTGAATTTTTATAAGATACTTTGAATTATAATATATTTTTATGAATTATATATTGATTTTATCTTTATTTTACTTATATTTGTTTGTATTTTGTAATTAATAAACAAATAATGTATAATTAGTAAGCGAATAAGGCTTTAATCAATAAATTATCTATCAATTAATAATATAATCAATCAAAATACATTTTGTACTTTTTTTCTTCATCTACAAGGAAGGAATCTAACAAAGTATTCCGAGTGATAATGTAATTGTTTTTTACCATTGCGTAAAGATGTTTTCGATTGCCGACGATTACGACTGATTTTTTCGCTCGAGTAACAGCGGTGTATAACAAATTTTTATTTAAAATCGTGGGCGGTCCGCTCATAAGCGCAATAACAACCATATCAAACTCGCTGCCTTGGCTTTTATGAATAGTAATGCAATAAGCAAGCATTAAATTTACCAAATCGCCTAAGCCATATTCGACTACTCTATTGTCTTCAAATATGACAGTTAATCCCGACTCGGTGACGTCTGAAATAAAGCCTAAATCGCCGTTAAAAACGCCGTCGCCCGATTCAATTTGTCCGTTACATAATTCTTTGTACCATTCTACTTGATAATCGTTAGTTGTTTGCATTACTTTATCGCCTACTCTAAAAATGGTGTTACCGTGTTTAATTTGATTTTTAGATTTACTTGGCGGATTAATAGCGGATTGAAGCAAAGCGTTAATGTTTTCAACGCCCGAAACGCCTGCTTTCATTGGCGATAGAACTTGAATTTCTGATGGTTTTAAATTGCCGAATTTTGGTAATCTTTTACATACTAACTCAACTGTTAAATTAGCTACTTGTTCGGGCGAGTCGACGCTCATATAGAAAAAATCGCTACTTTTGTTATTGATAACGGGCATTTCACATTCGTTTATTAAATGCGCGTTACTTATTATCAAACTATCGTCGGCTTGTCGGTAGATATACGTTAAATAGTTTATCTTTACAAATCCGCTTCGAATAATATCTGATAGCACATTGCCTGCGCCTACCGATGGAAGCTGGTCTTTATCGCCGACAAGTACCATTCTTGCGCCTGGCCTAATCGCTTTTATTAAAGCGTTAAATACAAATACATCGACCATTGACATCTCATCGACAATAATTACATCGGCGTCTAAAGGATTATTCTCATCCTTGGCAAAGTACATACCATTGCGATACTGCATCTCTAACGCTCGATGAATAGTTTTAGCTTCTTGTCCTGTCGCTTGTTGCATTCGTTTTGCTGCGCGTCCTGTTGGCGTTACACAAAGTGGTTTAAGCCCTTTGCATTCGAATAGATAACACACGCATTTTATTATTGTTGTTTTGCCTGTGCCTGGGCCGCCAGTAATTACGCTAACCCCTTCGTTTACCGCCGCTTGAATTGCAGCGCGCTGTAATTCGTGCAATTTTATGTTGTTTAAAGATTCAAAATGAGATATTAAATCAGTATCTTCGTTTTTATTCGAAACAGCGTGTATAAGTTTGATTAATCGTCCCGCTATCGACCTTTCAGTATTATAATATTTCATTAATGAAATACATCTGTCATTTTCTATCGTTAAGCGTTTTATCATCATTTCTAATTCAAGATGTTGTAAAACGTTTTCAATTTTGCTTATCAATGATTCAACGTCAATACGTAAAAGTTTAGACGCTCCTAAGATTATGTCCTCCATTTTCATATAAGTATTTCCATTTTTATCGGCATTTTCTTGTAAACAATGCACAATTCCAGCCCTAATTCGAAAATCACTATCAAATTCATAACCTATACTTTGCGCAATTCTATCAGCTGTTATAAAACCTACGCCATCTACATCGCTAATCAATTTATAAGGATTTGATTTTACCGTTTCAATTGTCGATTGCTTGTACACATTATAAATTTTCATCGCAAGATTAATAGTCATATTGTATCCTTGAAGAAACACTATTTGCTCTTGCATTTCCTTAATTCCTTTGTAAGCGTCACCAATAGCTAACGCTTTTTTTTTGGAAATTCCTTTAACCGACGACAATAATTCAGGCGAATCTTCTAATATTTTAAGTGATTCTTTTTTAAAACGTCCAACAATCGCTTTCGCTGTCGCAGGGCCAAGTCCTTTTATTAATCCGCTCGCTAAGTATCGCTCGATTCCAATAATGGTTTGAGGCGATGCAACTATGCACTCAGTAACAGAAAACTGTTCGCCAAACTTAGCGTGAGATGTCATCTCTCCTGTCAATGTCAAAATCTCGCCTTCACTAACAGCAGGCAAAAATCCAACACATATTATAGACTCTTTATCACGTTGTAATTGTAAAACCGTATAGCCGTTTTCTGCATTATAAAATATAACTGATTGTACAGTACCTTTTAAATTCATTATATTTCCTTTTTATTAAATATAGGAATTTTTTAAAAGTTTCTTCAAATTTCTCGCAATTTCATAAAAAAGCGTTATAATTCATTTTAATTACAGTTTACTTTAAATGTTTTTTCTTACGTTTTTTATGAGTTTCCAAGCGCAGAGAATTATTGATTTTCACAATTGCGATAATTCCCAAAGCAGAAAGAATAAATGCGATAATTATTACGATAATAAAGCCTAATGGGTGGTTCATAAAAGGTAGATTTACATTCATTCCCCAAATGCTTGTGATAAGGGTAGGAATTGCTAAAATAATGCTTATCATTGTAAAGACTTTCATTACGATGTTAAGGTTGTTGCTAACAATACTGGCAAAAGCGTCCATTGTGCCTGACAATATATCGCTATAAATGGAGCACATTTCTTGCGCTTGTTTGTTTTCTCTAATTACATCGTCCATAAGTTCGACGTCTTCTTCGTATTTTTTTATTTCTTCAAAGGTTCGAAACCGTTCAAGTACGTATTCGTTTGCGTTTATTCCTGTCGCAAAATAAACCAAGGATTTTTCCAATTCCATTAATTGAATTAACTCTTTGTTTTTCATACTACGACGTAACTCCGATTGAACACGATTGCTCACTCTATCTATAAGCTTAAGATGTTGCAAAAATTTAGTCGAATTGCGTAACAATAACATTAAAACATTTCTCGTTCGTTTGTAAGAATATACGTCTTTAACTCGTCCTTCTAAAAAATCTGATACTACGGCGCATTCTCGTAATGAAACCGTAACAAAGTAATCTTCATTATATATCATACCAAGCGGAATTGTGGAATATTTAATTTGCATTCCTTCGCTGTCAGATTCTTCCATTTGAGGCGTATCTACTACTATTAAAGTGCAACCGTCATCACGTTCGATATGAGCGCGCTCCTCCTCATCTAACGAAACTTTAAGCATATCTAACGGAACATTAATCAAAGCGCTAAGCGTTTCCAATTCTTTATCATTAGGCGCAATTAAATCAAACCAGCATCCTTTTTTCGCTTCTTCAAAAGGAATTTCTTTTAATCCTTTAGTTTCTGTCAAAAACACTTTAATCATATTTCACCTCCCTTCATATTATACTTAACACAAACAAGTAATGCTATTTAAATTTAAAATATTTATTCTTATGTAGTAATTTTGAATAATAAAATTACCTAATATAACAACTATACGCTTAAACAAATACATATCCAAATATATAGATATCAATACATTATATCATTATTTTCCTTGTATTGTCAACAGTCTATCGCAATTTTTATGCAATCATTAAATATAAGAAGGCGTAACAAATATTATAAATAAGTATAACAAAAATTTAATCATTTAAAAAATCAAGATAAATAATAAAATGATTTTTCTATGTAAATAATAGTTATCTGCAAATTATAAAAAAACAATTATAAAATATATTTATTAGTGATTAAACTAATTAAAAAATGTATACGTAATTAAAATAATTATAAAATAATATATACGAGAATAAACTAATTATAAAATATATGCGTAATAAAAATAATATATAATTTTTTTATTCATATAAAGTTTAAAGGCGATAAAAAAATTGTGTAATGAGCGGTGTAACTGACGATTTAAATATTTCAATTAAATTTAAGTTGAAACAGTAATTTTTTTAGCGGTAAATAGGCAACCAAAAAAATAGCGAAATTGCCAAACACGTGCATAGCAAAAAAATATATTCCAGATAAAAATCGGATATAAAAGGTAGCTCCATAAAATAATGTATCGGCAGCTACTGTCAAGATGTCAAATGAAAAAGTTAATATAGCGGCGCATAGCGCATACCAAAAGCGTCCGCCTTTTTTGTTTAAGGATACGACAAATGCGCAAAGAGGTAATGATGTAAAATATATTAAATAACATATCCACCAAGAACCTAAAAATCCATATATAGCGCCTTCGATTAAAACAAATGCAAAAGCGGATAACATAGTTAATTTCCAACCAAAAACAGCTGTATAAATAAAAAGCAATAAAGTTACAATTTCAATGTTAGGCAGCCAAGATAAAGAAAGCTTGCCTAAAGTAAGCGTCGCTGTCATAAACGCCGCAACTGCTATTTTAATTCCCGCTTTTTTTTTAAACATTCTATTCGCCTTTATATGTTATTTTCGCTTTACTATAATAGTATAGCGGTATTTAAATTAAATAAATTATTTTTTTGCGCAATGCGTAGCAACCGATAAATAAAACATTGTAACGTAATATATTAAAATTGCGTTAAAATGAAATACTTATCGGTTGCTATGGAAATTTACGCTAAAAAATCAATTAAAATTCTATTGTAATTTTATTGAAGATAGCGTAAATATTCAAATTATTAAAAACTTAAAAGTATAAGAACATAAGTTTCGCCGTCAACTAATGGTAATGAAGACGCTCCAACGGTTGAACTATCGCATTTTGCGCCGTTTTTTGCTTCATAATGCGTATTATATGCCGATGACGGGTCGGTAAAAATAATATAATTGCCTTCGATTTTGTTAAAGCTAACTAAAATAGAAATATATTGCGAATCGCTTTTTATATTCCAACCGCCAATTGCGGTTAAATATTTTCCCATACTGCTTTCTGTCCATTCAGCTTTTAAATCTGTTTTATGCTCGTCAATAAGCATACCCAAATCAGCCGCTTTAGATTTAAAGCAGTATTCTGTTACGTTTTCGCCGTTAACCAAATAAAGGGTGATGTTTTTTACTGCGCTATCTTTTTCAATGCAAGCAGTAAAAGAGAAAAGTAAAGAAATAATGAGTAATAAAGTAATAGTTTTGTTAAATATGTTTTTCATAATTTAACCCTCCGTTAAATAAATTTATGTTTATTATGCAGCAGGTTTCCTGACTCAAGGTTTGATTGCTGAAATTTAAATATACATTTAATACATTTTAAATTGTTATTTCATTATTTACAATTTAAATTGCTATTTCATCAATCACTTATCCGCCTTCCCGATATTCTCAGTGGCAATTGGATAATTAACGCATTTTACAGTAGCGGGGGCTGTTGCGAAATTTAATCGCATTCCCTATCTGCATAATATTCATTTGAAATTAGTTTCTCAATATAACCTTAATAATTAGTTAAATTTTACATTGAGTAATGTTTTAATAAAACAATAATATACATATTAATTTAATTTTTATTGTTGTTTTATTTGTTTAATTATTGATTTATTGTTTGTTTAATTGTTGATTTATTATAATTTTTATTATTGATTTATTATAATTTTATTGTTGTTTTATTTGTTTAATTGTTGATTTATTATAATTTTTATTATTATTTTGTTTGTTTAATTATTGATTTATTATTTATATTCTTTCATCATATCTAAAATCAAGTTTTCGATATAAGAAGATGCGGTTTCTAAAGGAATTTTATATGATTCTCTTGTTTTGCGCAAGGTAATTTCAATTTCGTTGTTTTTTAAACTTTTTGGTGAAATAACTATGCGAATTGGCATTCCCATTAAATCAGCATCGGCAAATTTTACGCCAGCTGATACGTTTCTGTCGTCACAAAGAACAGAAATGCCTTTTTCTTTAAGTGAATTATATAATTTATTTGTTTCAGTAGACACGTTTTCATCGTCTAAGCGTAGAGCGCAAATGTGCGCTTTAAAAGGAGCGATAGAAATAGGTAAAATCATTCCGTTTTCGTCATTGCTTTCTTGAATAAGAGAAGCTAACGCGCGACCTACGCCGATTCCGTAACAACCCATAATAGGATTTATTTCTTTTCCTTCTTTATTTAATACTGTCATATTCATTGACGTTGTATATTTTGTTCCAAGTTGAAATATATTGCCTATTTCAATTCCGTTTTCAAGATGAAGTGGTTTTCCGCAAATTGGACAAAGTTCGCCCTCTTTAACTTTAATAACGTCGTAGAATTCAGCGTTTTTAAGTTCTCTACTTGTACAAAAACCTTTTATATGGAAATCCGCTTTATTTGCGCCCACAACCATATTAACAGCATTTTTGATACTTTTATCGTAAACGACTTGAATTTTTTTGTTTAAACCAATAGGGCCAATATTGCCAGCGACGATTCCGCTTTCGCCATCTGCTTCCCAAGGAACAATGTTTACTTTTACCACTTTTTTAAGTTTAGCTTCATTAACTTCCTTGTCGCCACGCACAAAGGCAATAATAACCTTTTCGTTATCGCCTTTTACAGCATAAACAACAGCTTTAATGGTTTTTTCTGCGGTAATATCAAGATATTTACTTACTTGTTCAATGTCTTTAGCATCTGCGGTATATACTTGTTCAAGAGATTGTTCTAATTCAGTTGAAGAAGTTTCAACAGCTTTTGAATCGGCTACTTCCATATTGGCTTTATAACCGCAAGCGTCGCATAACACTAAGGTGTCTTCCCCAACATCGGTAAGTAACATAAATTCGTGCGCTACGCTACCACCCATCATACCCGTATCAGATTTAACAGAGATAAAACGTTTCATTCCAATACGTTGGAAAATACGTTCGTATGCGTAGTGAACTTTATAATAATAATCATCTAAATCCTCTTGCGTCATATGAAAAGAATAGGCGTCTTTCATAGTAAATTCTCTTACTCTAATAAGGCCGCCTCTGCAACGAGGTTCATCACGAAATTTTGTTTGAATTTGATAAATCATTGAAGGTAATTGAGCGTAGGATAAAATGAGATTTTTACATAAATGAACAGCTGCTTCCTCGTGAGTCATACCAAGCAGCATATCTCTACCATTTCTATCTTTAAATCGAGCCATTTCACTGCCAATAGAATAATAACGGCCACTTATTTCCCATAATTCTTTAGGCATAACAACAGGGAATTTTATTTCTTGTCCATCAATACGATTCATTTCCTCACGAATAATATTTTCAATGTTTTGACAAGCAAGCTGCGCAGGCATCGTCAACGTGTAAATTCCATTCGCAACCGATTTAATAAATCCAGCTCTCATCATAAGAGACTGCGACAAAATTGTAACATCATTCGGCGCTTGCTTAACCGTCTGTAAAACCATTTTAGACATCAACATATAATTCACCTTTGCGCGTAATAATTATCAAAAACACCTGCATAAAATTTGTTTAAACTTATAATAAATGCAAATAAACCTTATTTTTAATTTTAGATAATCTAACGCATCCTTTTTATCCTATTTATTTTATTTAATAATCATATAAGTATAACACATACAAAAAACGTTGTCAATCATTTAAAAATGAACCACGAGCAAGAAATTAAACGCTCTAACATTGCGATAGATTTTAAAAGATTAATCATTGTTAAAAGAATGTGCATAAAAAGTTAATAATAATAGATAATAAGGTAAAACACAAATTGTTTATTTATAACAAAATGTTTTAATACATTAAATTGTAACAGGAGGTAACTATATGACAAACTTAAATAATGATGATAATTTTACTAACGCTAACGAAAAAACAGAAATGAAACAAACTGTTAAGTTAGAAAAAAAACCGTTCGACAAAACAAATGACGGTGTAAAAAATGACGCTAATGCAAAAATAACAAAATCAAACACAAAAACCATAGAAAAGCCTATTAAATCGAACACAAATATTAAAGCAAAAGCATCTACCAAATCATCTACAAAATCTGATAAAACAAATGCAAAAGCAAAAGAAAAAACTGATAATAAGCCCTCGTTAAAGGAAGTTAATAGAAAAAGTAACACAGAAAGCGGTTACAGTCAAGGAAAGGGAGGGAGCGTTCAAAGTAGTTATAAAGATGAAAGTTATTTTGGCGCTGCAAATGGAAAGAAGCCTGACCCTATGCCGATAATACCAGCATTTATACCGCCAATTGCGCCAGTTATGCCCTATACTTTGCCTATAAACACTATTGCGCCAGAACCGAATTTATCTGTTGTTGAAAAGTTGCACGATAGTGTTATCGATAGCAAGCCAATAAAGGATTATAGTGTAAATAATAGCGGCGACATTAAAGCGGTTGGAAGTAATTTAAGCGGCGGTAGTAACGCTGTTGCAGCTAAAAGCGAGTCAAAAGGCGGAGGCGTTTTCCTTTGGGTAATTTTACTTGGCGTTGCTGCGTTGCTTATAGCTATTGCTTTTGGCGGAAGCCGCAGTTTGTCATCGGCTACGGCAAATATAGAGGGCGCAAAAACAATGCGTGTAGGCGAAAAGTTTATGTATAAAGCTAAACTGAGCGACGCAACATTGAATTTAGGCGAAAATTTAGAGGTCGTATGGACAGTAAATGATAAAATCGTTAAAAAATCTAAAGCTTCAGATAAAAATGCTATGACATTTGAATATGTTCCTGAAAAAACAGGTAGCTACAACGTTGGCGTTAAAATCGGTGATTATGGCAATTTATCTAAGACTATTCCCGTTGTTGTCAATAAACCGATGTTATCTATTACTATGGATAGTCATAAAATAACGTATGGTGACAAAATTCCCGATTACACCTATAAAGTTGATGGTTTAAGAAATAACGATACTATCCAATCTCTTAAACTTAACCTCAACGGCGCAATAGTTGGCGATATAAATAAAACTGGCAAATATCCTATTAATTTAAAAAATAAACCCTTTTCAGATAAATATGATATTGATATTAAAACAGGAAACTTAGAAATAACGCCTCGTAATGTCACCATTAACAACAAAGCCATTTCAAAGGTCTATGACGGCTTTACTCACTGTACAAATTGCGAAAATATTAAAGTAGATGGAGCGCTTAGCTCGGATAACGTAAGTTTAAATGGCGATTTTATCTTTTCGGATAAAAACGTCGGTATAAATAAACCACTTAAATCGCTTAATTGCCAGTTTACTGGAGATAGAAACAGCTGTTACAAATTAAATAACAATAAATTATATGGCTCTATCTTGCCTAAGCAATTGAAATTATCCCAATTGACAGCTGCAAATAAAATCTTTGATGGAAATATAAACGTTACCTTTAACTTTGTGGGAACACTTGAAGGCATCGTCGCAGGCGACCAAGTCGCTATTGGCGAAATAATAGCTTGCTTTGAAAACGCAGCTGTTGGCAAAAACAAAACTGTTATAATTAAAGAAATTAAACTTGTTGGCAAAGATTCCGCAAATTATACCATTATTATAGATAAACCACTTACAGCGGATATCAATAAAGGCATTTTTTAATTAGCTTTAAAACCTTTAAATATATCGTTTTATAATAATCTTGCTATAATTATAAAAATAATAAATCAAATAAATCTAATAAATCTAATAAATCTAATAAATCAAATAAATCAAATATTCATACTGTATCATAACTTGATTTTATGATACAGTTTTTTATATCCAGTAATATTTAATTTTTTAATTTTTAATAATATCTTATATGATTATGTACAAAGTATATAATCACAGTTAAACTCAATTCATATTTTAACATTTTAATTTTTAATAATATCTTATATAATTATGTACAAAGTATATAATCACAGTTAAACTCAATA
>JAVVUQ010000012.1:0-31379 GCA_036653075.1 Clostridia bacterium
TATTACTGTTAAGCGAGTTTTGAAACGGTATGAATTTATGTTATATAATAATATCAAATATTGTAATAATAAAAAGTAATATAACAATTATTAAA
The DNA here is from genome assembly GCA_036653075.1 of Clostridia bacterium. Lineage (GTDB taxonomy): Bacteria > Bacillota > Clostridia > Christensenellales > CAG-314 > JAVVUQ01. The sequence goes on from JAVVUQ010000012.1 coordinate 96, forward strand.
AAACATAATAGCAATTATTAAAAAACAGTATAGCAGTGATAAAAAGTAATATAACAATTATTATAATAATGTGATAATGTAACTGAAATATATGTAAAAATATAATAAAACGACATTATAATTAAAGTAGCAGGTGTACGATGAAAGAGCAAAGGTATTCAAAACAAAGAGAGTTAGTTGTAGAGGCGTTGAAGGGAACTAATTCGCATCCTGATGCTTATGCTGTTTATGACGCAGTAGTTAAAGATTTACCTAACATTAGCTTGGGAACAATTTATCGTAATTTAAAGCAGCTTGAAGAATCGGGGTTAATACGCAAAATCGTTATTGATAATGGCGTTGAGCATTATGATTATGATGTTTGTCCTCATCATCATTTTATCTGCAAGAAATGCGGAAAAGTTTATGACGTTGAAACTGATGGTGAAACTAAGTTATTACAAGAACAGTTTACCGTAGAAAAAGTTGAAGTGCTTTTTTACGGGATATGCAAAGATTGTAACAAAATTATACAATAACTATTGTTTTTTATAATTTTGTGTATTTATTACAATATAATAAAATGATTATAATATACGGAGGTATTTAATATGAAATGGAGATGTAAAGTTTGCGGTTATGTACACGAAGGCAAAGAGCCACCTGAACAATGCCCAATTTGTTTTGCAAGCAAAGAAGAATTTGAAAAGATTGACGAGGATTAATGTTTAATTAATTCATTTATATCCAAAATAGGCAGAAATCATAAATTGATTATTGTTTGATTGTAATAATAAGTTTTTACAGCAATTTTTATAGTCAATATATGTAGGTAATATTAAATTATTGTGATTATTAAATATTTATACTTGTTTTCATAATAATTTAATGTATAACAAAGGTTAAAAAACAAATTAGAATTAAAATATTTTATTTGACGAATTAAGGAGAAATTATGAGAAAATTTAGATGCGCTGTATGCGGTGAAATTATTATGTCGGACACTATGCCATTAGTATGCCCTGTATGTAAAGCTACAAAGTTTGTAGAAGTTGTTGAAAATGAAAAGTTAATATTTGCTGACGAACACGTTGTTGGAATTGCTAAAAGCGTAACAGATAACGAAATTTTAGATGGATTACGCGCTAACTTTAATGGCGAATGCACTGAAGTAGGTATGTATTTAGCTATGAGCCGTGTTGCTGATAGAGAAGGTTATCCTGAGATTGCCGAAGCTTATAAAAGATATGCTTTTGAAGAAGCTGAACACGCAGCAAAATTTGCTGAATTGTTAGGCGAAGTGCTTACCGATAGCACTAAAAAGAATCTCGAAATGCGTATCGCTGCCGAACACGGCGCTTGCGAAGGCAAACTTATGATAGCAAAAAAAGCAAAAGCTCTCAATCTTGACGCTATTCACGACACCGTTCACGAAATGTCTAAAGATGAAGCAAGACACGGCAAAGGCTTTGAAGGCTTATATAATAGATACTTTAAAAAATAAATTTTTAATAATTATTAAATTGGCTATCAATATTAATACATATCTTTCGCCTATTTAATAGTATTACGTTTAAAATTAGGATTTGAGATTCATTTGAAATTGTTTGTCGGTATTTAATGTAATTAAAAGAAATTTTGAATCCTAATTGTAATAAAATTGTATATTTAAACACATAATCGTAGTATAATTTGTTTAAATAATATATTTATATAGCTATTACTAAAGATAAATATGAAAATTTAAATTGATATAAACATAAATAAAAATAATAAAAAAACGAAATCACATTACTTTTATGTTAATAACATAATCGTAATAAATAAGGAGAATTTTATGAGTATTAAAGTTGATAATAGCAATTTTACCGATGAGGTTTTAAAATGTAATAAACCCGTTTTAGTAGACTTTTTTGCTGTTTGGTGCGGCCCTTGTTCTATGATAGCTCCAATAATTGACGAGTTATCCAAAGAAAAAGCAGATAAAATTAAAGTATGTAAATTAAACGTGGACGAAGCAAAATCTATTGCAATTGATTATGGCGTAAGAAGTATTCCCACTTTAATTTTCTTTAAAGACGGTAATATCGTCAACACAATTGTCGGCGCTCGCTCAAAAGCAGAATTAGCACAAATCATTGACGAATTATAAAAAATAATTGACGAATTATAAAAAATAATTAACGAATTATAAATAATATTTTTTATATAATATTTTGGACTGTTGCAAGTTTTTAATGCAACAGCCCTTTTATTTTACCTTCAATTAGTATTTAATTAAATAAATCAATATAATTAAATCATTATAGTAATTGAAATAAATCAATATAATTAAATCATTATATTAATTAAAATAAATCAATTCATTAATTAAATTAAGTCAGTATATTAATTAAAGCAAAGCAAGTTAAATAAATCAACGCATTAATTTAATTAAAGTCAATATAAATCAAGTTAATTCAAACATACCTGTATAAAGTTGAAAATACTTGCCTTGTTGCGCAATTAAATTTTCGTGGTCGCCCCGTTCGATAATTTTACCATTTTCAAGTACCATAATAGCGTCGCTATTGCGTACGGTTGATAATCTATGCGCTATTACGAATACCGTTCTATTTTGCATTAATCTATCCATTCCCTGTTCAATATGCAATTCTGTTCGAGTATCAATGCTACTTGTGGCTTCGTCTAAGATTAATACCGGAGGATTTGCAATTGCAGCTCTTGCAATTGAAATTAATTGTCGTTGACCTTGTGAAAGATTTGAGCCGTCTGCTGTAAGCAGAGTATCGTACCCGTTTGGTAGTAACTCAATAAAACTATTGGCATTAGCGATTTTAGCTGCGGCAATTATATCATCTATTGTAGCGTTTATATTACCATATTTAATGTTTTGCGCAACCGTTCCCGTAAATAAATGAGTATCTTGTAAAACTATGGCTAAAGAACGTCTTAAATCATCTTTTTTAATTCTTCTTACATCTATTCCATCATAGGTAATTGCGCCGTTATCTACATCATAAAATCTGTTAATTAGATTAGTTATCGTTGTTTTGCCTGCGCCCGTGCTGCCTACAAAAGCTATTTTTTGTCCTGGCTTAGCGTAAAGCGATAAGTTTTTTAGCACCGCTTTTTCTTTTTCATAACTAAATGTCACATCACTGAATCTAACATCTCCTTTTAAAAGCGTAAATTTATAATTATTATCATTATTATGATTATCAATATTGCAGTTATCGTTATTGGCGTCATTATTGTAATCGCCTATGTCGGGTATTTTCCAAGCCCAAATGCCAGTACGTTCTTTTGATTGCGCCAAAATTCCGTTATTGTCCATTGTTACGTTGACAAGCGTTATATTTCCTTCGTCGATTTCTTGATTTTCGTCTAACATCTCAAAAACACGTTCCGCTCCCGCAAGCGCTGTCATAACTGCCATAAATAACTGTGAAAGCTGTGTTATTGGTTGGCTAAACTGCCTTGTCAATTGCAAAAAGCTACCTAATTTACCTATGGTTAAATTTGTAATTGAAAATGCTAACATTAATCCGCCTGACATCGCTGTCAATGCGTAATGCAAATATGATAGATTGCCCATTATTGGCATAAGCACATTGGAATAACTATGCGCCGACGTGCCTGTGGCTGCAAGTTCATCGTTTAAGACATCAAAATCTTTAACGGCTTCTTTCTCGTGACAAAAAACCTTTACAACTTTCTGACCGCTTATCATTTCTTCTACTTTTCCGTTAACCTTTCCTAACGACGTTTGCATATTAATAAAATGCTTGCCTGATTTCTTTTTTAAAATTGAAACCGTTTTAAGCATTACAAAAAGCATAACAATTACCAATACCATAAGTAACGGCGATTGTAATAACATCGCTACAAACACGCCGACTACGGTGATAGAGGAACTCAATAGTTGCGGAAATCCTTGCGAAAGCATTTGACGCATTGCATCAATATCGTTTGTATAACGACTCATCAACTCGCCGTGCGTATGCGTATCATAATATTTTATAGGTAATTTTTGCATATGCTCAAATAATTCATTCCTTATCTTTTGCAATGAAATATTCGTAATATCTACCATTATTCTATTGTAAATATACGTAGCCGCTGCTCCCGTCAAATAAAATCCAGCCATTAACGCCAACGCTCCAATAAGCGGAGCAAAATTAGGATTTTCAATCTTCGTCATAGGCAAAATATATTTATCAATTAACGTGGATATAAACGAAGCGCCCACTACGTTAGCTAATGCGCTAAATAATATAAATACTACTACGAGAATCAGTTTTACTTTATGCGGTTTTAAATAAGCAAACATTCTCGATAACGTCCGCTTTACATTTTTTGGCTTTCTTTTGTTACTCATATTGCGAGTGACGTTTCTATCGCCAACGCCACCACCCATACCAACGCTCATTTGCTCCCTCCTACCGCATTTGTCTGCGAATAATAAACTTCTTGATATATTTTGTTGCTATTAAGTAATTGTTTGTGCGTTCCTACGCCGTTTATAGTGCCATCGTCGATAACTATAATCTTATCAGCGTCAATTACTGAATTTATACGTTGCGCTATGATAATCACAGTTGCGTCCGTTATTTCTTGCTTTAGCCCTTGTCTAATAATCTTATCCGTAGCGGTGTCTACTGCGCTCGTACTATCGTCTAAAATTAATATTTTAGGACGCTTAAGTAACGCTCTCGCTATGCACAATCGTTGCTTTTGCCCACCGCTAACATTTACGCCGCCTTGACCTAAATCGGTATTATAACCATTAGGAAAACTTTCAATAAAGTCTTTCGCCGCCGCTACGGCGCAAGCATTTTCAATTTCTAAATCACTTGCATTTTGATTTCCCCACTTTAAATTATCTTTGATTGTACCTGAAAACAACACGTTATTTTGCAATACCATAGCTACGCTTTCACGTAATTTTTCTATATTTATCTCTTTAACATTATGATTAGACACAAACACGTCACCAGTAGTAGTATCATAAAGTCTTGCTATAAGCTGTACAATCGTTGTTTTTCCACTGCCCGTTCCACCAATAATTCCTACGGTTTCACCACTTTTAATAGTTATATTTATATTGTTAATAACTTGCTTTTTGGGATTTTTTGAATAGGAAAAGCCAACGTTTTTAAATTCAATATCGCCATTTTCTATTTCTAAATTTTCATTTGCTCCATCATTAGTAATATCGGATTTTTCATCTAATACTTCAGTAATACGCGCCACTGACGCTTTGGATAATACTAAATTTACCAAAACCATCGATATCATCATTAGCGACATCAAAATTTGAGTTATATATGATATAAACGAAAATAACTGCCCGTCCATCATCTCGCCTGCAACTATTTTCTTTCCGCCTAAAAAATATACCGCTATCAGCGTAGCATACATCGTGAATTGCATAATAGGCATATTCCATATAATCAATTTTTCCGCTTTTATACTCGCTTGGCATAATACCGCCGATTTTTCTCTAAATTGCTGCGTTTCGTGATTTTCTCTGACAAACGCCTTTACAGTACGTATAGAAATCAAATTCTCTTGCACTTTTAAATTTAAATCATCATAATGCTTAAACATTTTTTTAAAAAGGTCGAACGCCTTTCTACTTAATAGTATCACGCTTATCGCCAATAACGGCGCAGCAAAACCTATTACTATTGCAAGCTCTGCGTTTATAGTAATCGCCATAGTTGTGGCAAATATTAACATAATAGGCGCTCTTACACAAATTCTAATAATCATTTGAAAAGATTGCTGCGTGTTCGTTACATCTGCTGTCAACCTTGTAACTAAACTTGCTGTGGAAAATTTGTCAATATTGTAAAATGAAAAATCTTGCGTCCTTTTAAACATCTCGTGACGTAAATTTTTGGCAAATCCGTTCGCTGCAACCGCTGCGTATTTCCCCGATAACGCTCCCGTTATAAGCGATAATGCCGCCATAACTATCATTGCGCCACCTATTAAACAAATTAGCCCTATACTCCCAGGCTTTACATTTACAAATTGCGCAATAGCTTTTATCGCATCACCAATTATATTGTTTGGATACGCTCTACCCGATACCCCTACGTCTACTATAATTGACATCAATAACGGTATCATTACCTCTAACGCAACTTCAAATATTACAAACACTGGCGCAAGTATCGCCGACTTTCGATATCCCTTTGTATATGGAATTAATGTCTTTATCATACTCAATTATTCCTTTTTCTTGCTTTTTTAATTTTTATCTTGCTTTTTTTTAATTTTTATCTTGCTTTTTTAATTTTTATCTTGTTTTCTGCTTGTTTTTTGCTTGTTTTATTGATTTTTTTCTTGTTTTATTGATATTTTCTTGCTTTATCTTATATTAGAAACTGTCTTAATTATTCATAATTTCAATATTATTTTATAATTTCAATTAATATACGCATTATTTACCTTTAATTATATTGTTTGCCTACCATTAAGTCAAAAATTTATATAGTTAATATTATTGATTAAACTTCGCTAATCATATTGAGTAAATTTGTTATTTCCGTAGCGCTATTATATAACCTATCCGCTTCATCATCAGAAAAATATGCCAACGCTGGTAATAATTGATTTAAAGTATCTTCTCTTTCTTCCTGTAAATACTTCCTTCCCTCATTCGTTATCTTAGCTATTACACTACGCCTACAAGATTCGTTTGTAAATCGTTCCACAAATCCAAGCGCAACTAATCCATCCATTAACGCTGTCATTTGCTGGCAGCTCACCGCCGCCCTCGCAGATAAAGCGCTCATATTAGTTTCTCCACTTTCTGACAATTCAATAAGCGTAAAAAACTGCGCAGGATTTATTGGCCTATTTATCTTCTTAAACGGCCTAAATAAATGCCTCCTAATTAATGGATTTAAATCCAATAACGCCTTGAGCGCTTCTTTTTTATGCTGATTTTCCACTTTTATTCCTCCTAACTATACATACTTTAATCTTATTTCTTTATTTTATTATTTAATTTCTTTATTTTATTTCTTTTTACTATTTTATCTATACGCTTTCTTTATTAATATAAATAACAACATCATTTAAAATATTTTTTCATTTTAAACCAATGCTCAAGCATTATATACGCAATTTTTTATGCTGTCAATCATTTCATTATGTTAAATATCAATTTATTTTATATTTATAATAGTGTAGTATCTTATTACAATTAATAGCTTATAGATTTTTTTTACTTGCTCTTTTGGTAACGCTTTAACTTAGTTGAGCATATCAATCAAAAAACTGCGTAAAAAGTGTTGACATAATTAAATATATTTGATATTATGTTATCGATAAATGAATATCGATAAAGATTTATCTAATTGTTCTATTACATTTCCGATTAGTGATCTAAGTAGCAGCGTCCTTATTCATTTATCCACCAAAAGGAAGTTACTAATTATTTTAAAGTAATTTTTAAATATAGTAGTTGTAGTGATATAAATCAATCTTTACGTATCGATAAGCGTTTAACGATTGTTGACAATAAATTTAGAATATGGTACAATTGCGAAATGAAAATCACTGAGTTAATGACATCAAATATAATACTTGCGCCTATGGCTGGGTACACTGATGTAGGGTTTAGGGCATTATGTCGTAAATATGGAGCGGGATTGACGGTAACTGAGATGGTATCGGCAAAGGCGTTGACCTATCAAAACCCTATTACGTTGGATTTATTGAAGACAAAAGAGAATGAATGGCCAAAATGCGTACAATTATTCGGACACGAGGCTGATGTATTCAAAGAAGCGGTAATGTTACCTCAAATACAAGAATTTGATATTATTGATATTAATATGGGGTGTCCGATGCCTAAAATTTTCAATAATGGCGATGGGTGTGCGCTTATGCAGTCGCCTAACCTTGCAAGTAAGATTATTTTAGCGGTTAAATCCTCCAAAAAATTTGTAACGGTAAAATTTCGATTGGGAATAAGCGATGATGATATAACAGCTGTTTCGTTTGCTAAGATGTGTCAAGACAGTGGCGCTGATGCAATTACGATTCACGGTAGGACGAGAGAACAGTATTATAGCGGAGTGGCGAATCACAAAGAAATCGAAAAAGCGGCGGAAGAAGTAAAAATTCCCGTGTTTGCAAATGGTGATATCAAATCACGTTCAGACGTATTACATTTTGCTGAAACGGCGTGTTTTGGAGTTTCAGTAGCTCGAGCGGCAGAAGGGCGTCCTTCGATATTTGCCGAACTAAGTGGAAAAACCGTATCGGTTGATTTATACAGCGATATTCTTTTTCATATTGACGCTATGAGTTATTTGCCCGAAAAAGTTGCGGTAAACGAAATGAAAAAACATATCGCTGTTTATTTAAAGGGATTAGTGGGACACAAAATTGTTACCGATAAAGTATGCCACGCTCAAACGCTTTGCCAATTAAAACAACTTTTGAAAGATTTTCTTGTTACAAATTAACGCTTTTATTTAAGTGTTATATAAAATCGAAATAAATAAAATAGTAAATTATTTAATGTTCAAAAGGCAAAAACACGTAAATTATCAAATTGTAAGGGAACGACAATGAATCTAAGTAAAATAAAGTTGTTTTTAATCGATATGGACGGCACTATATATGTCGATGGCGCAATGATAGACGGCGCAATGGAAGCGCTTGACCATATAAGAAAAAGCGGAAAGCAATTGTGTTTTTTGACAAACAACAGTAGTCGCAGCGCGGCTGAATATTTAGAAAAGTTGCGTAAAATGGGAATATCCGCTGATAAAAACGAGATTTACACAGCTGGAAATGCAACTATTGCTTATTTAAATGAAAACTATGCAAAGAAAAGAGTTTATTTGCTTGGAACACGTTTATTAAAGCAGGAGTTTATACAAGGTGGAATCAATCTTGTAAATAGCAACGCAGACGTAGTTGTAATTGGTTATGATACGGAATTGACATATAAAAAGTTATGCAAAGCAACTGATTTCATCAATTGTGGCGCAACTTATATTTGCACTCACAGTGATATAAATTGTCCGCATAGTCCTTATTTTGTACCTGACGTTGGAAGTTTTATCGAGTTGATAAAGGCAAGTACAGGTAAAAAACCCGAAATTGTATGTGGAAAACCTTTTAAACCAATGGGCGACGCTGTAATGAAAAAGTTTCATTTGCGTCCTAATGAAATAGCTATGGTAGGCGACAGATTGTACACTGACATAGCTTTTGGAAATAATAATAAATTTACGTCTATTTTGGTTTTATCGGGCGAAACAACATCTAAAATGCACATATGCTCAGATATAAAAGCAGATTATGAAATAAACAGTATATCACAGTTAATTAAAATGATATAAATGTCTTGTATAATGACGATATGATATCAATAAAATTAAATAGTGATGATTAATATAATGATAACTATTATATAAGATAATATAAAATATATATACGATAATATAAAATAGTAAAATCATAATAAAAGGATAATAATTTTAAGGAGAATATATATGAAATTCGAAGATTTATATGTTGGACAGAGAGCAAGTTTACAAAAGACATTTACAGATGCAGACGTTAAGATGTTTGCAGGCATAAGCACTGATGTAAATCCTTTGCATATTAGTGATGAATTTGCAAAGACGACTGTTTTTAAAAAGCGTGTTGTGCATGGTATGCTTTCAGCGAGTTTAATTTCCGCCGTACTTGCCAATGTATTGCCAGGACCTGGCACAATTTATTTAGGACAAGAATTAAAATTTAAAGCGCCCGTATATTTAAATGATGATATTAAAGCGGTGCTTGAAGTTATTGAAATTAGAGCGGATAAGCATATAGTTAAATTACAAAGCAACTGTTTTAATCAAAATGGAGATCTTGTGATAGAAGGCATATCAACAGTTAAGTTTTAATTTATAAAATATAACAATGTAATTATTGAATAAATTATTAATTATAAAAAAGTGTTATGTTTTATATTAGCGGAGGAAAAAATTAATGGATAACAAAGTATATAAATATGAATTATTTGAAAAAATGATTAAATCATTTGCAGAAACCGAAGTAAAGCCTTTGGCAGCTGACGTTGACGAACGGGAATATTTCCCAATAGATACAGTAAAAAAGATGGCTCAATTAGGGCTATTTGGTATTATAATTCCAAAAGAATATGGCGGCGCAGGCGGAGATTACAAGATGTATCTAAAAGCGGTTGAAGAACTTTCAAAAGTTTGCGCTACTACGGGCGTTATATTATCGGCGCACACAAGTTTGTGTTGCTGTCCTATTATGGAATATGGTAGCGAGGAACAAAAGAAAAAATATCTTCCAAAGCTTGCGTCAGGACAGTGGCTCGGAGCGTTTGCTTTAACTGAGCCTAACGCTGGAACGGACGCTAACAATCAAACAACTACCGCTGTTGCAGACGGCGATAATTATATTTTAAACGGAAGCAAGATATTTATTACTAACGCTGGAAAAGCTGATGTATACTTTATCGTAGCTGTGACTGGACGGAACGCTAAAGGCGTAGAGTGCGCAGCGTTTATCGTTGAAAGTACTTTTAAAGGATTTACAACGGGTAAAAAAGAACGTAAAATGGGTATTCGTGGTTCATCTACTTGCGAATTGATTTTTGAAGATTGCGTTGTGCCAAAAGAGAATTTGATTGGCAAAGTGGGCGAAGGTTTAAAATACGCAATGAAAACTCTTGATGGCGGTAGAATTGGTATTGCCGCTCAAGCGCTTGGAATTGCAGAAGGCGCTTTAACAGAAACATTAAATTATACAAAAGAAAGAAAGCAGTTTGGAAAATCAATATCCGCATTCCAAAACACGCAATTTACATTGGCTGATATGGCTGTAAAAGTAGAAGCTGCAAGAGGTTTATTACAACACGCAATTGAAGCAAAAGAAACAAAATCAAAAGAATTGTCCGTTGCAGCGGCTATGGCTAAACTTTTCTGTTCTGAAACAGCGATGGAAGTTACCACTAAAGCAGTACAACTACACGGCGGTTACGGATACACAAGAGAATATCCCGTAGAAAGAATGATGCGTGACGCTAAGATTACTGAAATATACGAAGGCACAAGCGAAGTTCAAAAAATGGTAATTTCTGGAGCATTATTGAGAAAATAATTTTGCTTGACACAATTGCGATGTCAAAACTTAAGCTTTTATTTAACTCAATAAACTCAAAGGTATTTGATGAAAATTGATAACATTTTATAATTTAAGTTTTTGATAGTATTTTATTGTTACGCAATAATTAAGCTATAACTAATCAATTCGGAGGAATAGATATAAATGAATATTACAGTATGTTTAAAACAAGTTCCGAACACAACGGAAATAAAGATAGATCCTATTACAAACACATTAAAAAGAGACGGCGTTGAAAGCATTATTAATCCTGACGATAAAACCGCATTAGAAGCGGCATTGCAGTTAAAAGATATGTTTGGCGCAACAGTTAATGTCATAAGCATGGGACCGCCACAAGCTGAAATTGCTTTGAGAGAAGCCTTAGCCATGGGAGCCGACAACGTGTATTTAGTAACAGATAGAGCTTTTGCAGGTAGCGATACCTTGGCAACATCTACTATCTTAGCTTCTGCAATGCGATATGTAGGATACGATATTATTATAGCTGGACGTCAAGCAATTGACGGAGATACAGCGCAAGTTGGCCCGCAAATTGCAGAACATTTACATTTGCCACAAGTTACTTACGTAACCGACATTGACTACAATAAGGACGAAAATTCTTATACTATGACACGTCAAATGGAAGATAGAGTTCAAAAGGTTAAAGTTAAAGGACAAGTATTGATTACAGTGCTTTCATCACTTGCTAAACCTCGCTATATGAACGTAATTGATATTATTGGACAAGACTATAAAACTATTAATATACTTACCTATAACGACTTGCAACCAGATAAGACAAAAATTGGCTTGGACGGTTCTCCCACTAAGGTAAAAGCAACATTTAACAAACAGTTCAACGGCGAAAAGAAAGTACTTACATTACCCGCTGTTGAAGCGGCTAAACAAGTGGCTGAGCTTTTAGCAAGTAAACACATTATATAGGAGGCGTAACGATGAATAACGGAATTTTTGTTTTTTGCGAACAACGTGATGGTAAAATAGAAAACGTTGCGTATGAACTTTTAGGCGCTGCAACTGCATTAAAAACAGTGAGCGGCGAAACCGTAACTGCAATGCTTTGTGGTTATAATATCAAAGATAAAGCGTCTGAGTTAATCGCTATGGGCGCAGATAAAGTATTAATTGTAGAGGACGAATGCTTGAAATTATACACAACAGAACCATATGCGCAAGCAGTAGCAAGCATTATTTGGAAATATAATCCTAATACAGTACTCTTTCCAGCTACCGTTATCGGTAGAGATTTAGCGCCAAGATTATCGGCAAGAATCCACACGGGACTTACCGCCGATTGCACTAAACTTGAAACAAACGAAAATGGCGAATTGTTTATGACTCGTCCCGCTTTTGGCGGAAACTTGTTCGCAACTATTATTTGCCCCGATAGCCGCCCTCAAATGTCCACCGTAAGACCAGGCGTTATGCAGAAATTAAAATGCGATAATAATAGGACAGGCGAAATCGAATGCGTATCAGTAGAATTTAATAAAGAGTTGTTTTTGGTTGAGGTTTTAGACGAAGTTAAAGAAATAGCTACCGAATCAACTATCGAAAACGCTAAAATAATAGTCTCCGTCGGCAGAGGTATGAAAACTAACATTGCTCTCGCTCAAGAACTTGCAACAGCTCTAAAAGGCACTTTGGGCTGCTCGCGCGCTTTGGTAGACGAAGGCGTAGTTGCGCAATCTAAACAAGTCGGACAAACAGGAAAAACCGTACGCCCTGAATTGTATATAGCTTTGGGCATTAGCGGCGCTGTTCAACACTTGGCTGGTATGGAAAACAGCGACTTTATAATAGCTGTAAATAAAGACAAAGATGCAAATATTATGAACATCGCTCAACTTGGCGTTGCTGCCGACGCTAAAGCATTTACCGAAGCGCTCTTAAAAGAAATAAAATTAAGAGATAATTAATGCAAATAATTAAATATAATAATTAGAATAATTAGAATTATATAAAATTGAAATAATTCAATAAAATAAATAAAATAAAATTAAATTAAATAATTAAAAATTAAATAAAATAATTAAAAATTAAATAAAATAATTAAAAATTTAATAAAATTAAACTAAATAGAAACATTAATATGGAGGTATATATTATGAGATTAAATGACAAAGTTGCCGTTGTAACAGGCGCAGCAAAAGGACTTGGCGGAGAAATGGCTCAACTTTTTGCACGTGAAGGCGCAAAAGTAATAGCGTTAGATATGGCGCCATTAACCTATGAAAATGAAAATGTAGAGTTTTATCAATTAAACGTAGCAGATTCAGAAGCTTGCAGAACATTTTTTGCATACGCTAAAGAAAAATACGGAAAAATTGATATTTTAGTAAATAACGCAGGCATAACTCGTGACTGTATGACAAGAAAAATGACAGACGATATGTGGAATGCAGTTATTTCAGTAAACTTAACGGGCGTATTTAATTTAACACGCTTAATCGGACCTCAAATGGAAGAAATCGGCGGCGGAAGTATTATTAGCATATCATCAATCGTTGGTGAATATGGAAATATTGGACAAGCTAACTATGCCGCAGCAAAAGCGGGAATTATAGGATTAACCAAAACTTGGGCAAAAGAATTTGCGCGTAAAGGCGTTCCTGTAAGAGTAAACGCAATCGCTCCAGGATATGTATTGACAGATATTTTAAAGACAGTTCCAGAAGAATTGCTTGCAAAATTTGCAGCGTCAACAATGCTTGGTAGACTTGGTCAACCAATAGAAATAGCAAAAGCTGCATTATTCTTAGCAAGCGACGACGCTTCCTACGTAACAGGACACGTACTTAGCGTAAACGGCGGAATGAGATTATAAAATAACATTCTTTATTTAGTATAAATAATAAATTTATATTAAGGTTACCTTAATCATTATAATGAATTAATAGATAATTTATTGTAATAAATTAATTAGATATTATTATATTACAACAGTAATAATATAAATAACGAATATAAAAAAGAACGCATTAAATTGCGTTCTTTTTTATATTTACGTAGAAAATATTAAAAATCATATAAAATTATATAAAATTATATAAAATTATGAATTTCGTTGAATTTCAACTATTATTTTCTAAAAATTTTATATCCAATCATATATTTACATTATAATATTATTTAATGAGCATATTTTCAACGACTTTACATACTTCTTTAAATGCTTGTTCGTTAAATGGCGATTTTAACTCCGCATATTCTAATAATTCTGTATAAGTTTTTGTACCGCCAGCATATAAGAATTTCATATATTTATCAAAAGCCGATTTATAATCTTGTTGGCTTAACGATAAAATCTGAAAAGCTGTAAATTGCGCAAAACAGTAATCTATATAATAAAATGGCGTTTCATAAATATGCATTTGTCTTTGCCATCTTCTGCCCTCTTTATAGAAAGGCAAATCCTCTTGTGTCATATGCGGTAAAAATTCTGTATCAAGTTTAAGCCACAATGCGTTACGTTCAGCAGGTGTCATATCTGGATTTTCGTAAACAAGTTGTTGGAAATAATCCACGATTGTGCCGTACGAAAGAAATGCCAAAGCGCTTGATAAATGGCTGAATTTGAAGTTAGCCACGTTATCGCCAAAGAATTTTTCCATCCAAGGATAAGTTAAAAATTCCATACTCATTGAATGGACTTCACAACTTTCATAAGTAGGCGAAGATTGATTAAATCCTAAATCAAATCCCTTTTCAAATGCTAAAGCGTGACCGAACTCGTGGGTTAAAACCTCGATATCGTGCGAGCTTTCATTAAAGTTTGCCAAAATAAATGGTGTTTTAAAATCATATATATCTGTACAATATCCGCCGCCCCATTTACCTTTTTTAGGCATATAATCAATCGCTTCATCCGCTACCATTCTATCAAATAATTTTCCAGTAATCGGACTTAATTCATTATACATTTTACTGCCTTGTTCAAATATTTCTGTTGGTGTTCCAATAGGCTTAGGCTCACGGTCGGTATATCTTCCATCATCATAAATATTAATTCTATCCCAACCGAATTTTTGTTTGATTTTTTCTTTGATTTCGCTTACTAACGGAACAATATATTTTTTTACATTAGCTCTAAATTTTGCTACATCGTTTTTATCGTAACAGTTACGACACATTCTGTAATATCCTAATTCAATAAAATTCTCATATCCTAATTTACGCGCTATCGCAGTACGAACTTTTACTAAAGCGTCAAAACTTTCATCTAATTCATTGCTGATTTTCATCATTTCTTCGCCAAAAGCAATCGTTGCGCTCTTTCTAACTTCCCTATCTTCATTTGAAAAGAATTTTGAAATTGTTGAAGGCGTATATTTTTCGCCCTTGTATTCAATTATAACATTATTTATAAGTTGATCATATTTTGTTACAAGATTGTTTTCTTCTACAAGCATTGGCAATATTTCTTTATTTATTGTTTTTCTTTCAATTTCTAAATTTTGAAACACTACTGGAGGATAGAATTTTTTCAATTCGTCAATATACTTCGACGATAAAAGAGAATCAGTACAAGCTTGCGCTGCAAGTTGAAGCTCTGGTGTTATACTATCAAAATAATCTTTCTCTTGCATATAAAACTCATCATTGGTATTAAGTGTAAATCGTATATACGAAATATTTTGCATTGTTGAAAAATGATTCAATGTTTCAGTGTAAGCGTCTATGATAGTTTTTTGTTCCTCTGCGCTTTTCGCTTTGTTAAACTGTTCATTAAGATTATTTAACTCTACTATTAATGCTTCTTTGTTTGGCCTAATATAAGGCATTTCAGATACTTTCATAATTTTTCTCCTTAAAACTTATTTATATATTAATATTTTAAATATTACATATTCATATTGTTTATATTTTTCTTGCTTATTTCTTTGTCTTTGTTTTTTATATAACTTTTTTATTATCTCTTGAAATCTTTTTATTTAAATTGTTGTTTTATTGTATTGTTTTATACTGTTATTTTGTTTAATTTAGCTATACTTGCAACAATTACATTGACATTTATAAAAATCAACGTTTATATCACACTACCGCCCGTTAAATTTAAAACAATTCCCGTTGTATATTTGTGCGTAGCTATAAAATAAATGCCCTCAGCTATTTCTTCTGGTGTTGCAGCTCTGTTAAGCGGAACATTTTCGATAATTAATTTTTTGTCCGTTTCACAAAAAGTATCGAACATTTCCGTTTGCGTAACTCCCGGAGCGACAGCGTTAACTCTAATTCCGCTGTATGCGTATTCGTTTGCAAGTGATTTTGTCAATCCAATAATCGCCCATTTTGCCGCTGAATACATAGCTTCCATACTTGCTCCCGTCAATCCCCAAGATGATGACACATTGACTATCGTTCCTTCTTTTCTTTTAAGCATATCTTTAATTACGCATTGGCTACAATATGCGGCGCTCATAAAATCCGTATCCATTAAAAATTTCATTTCGTCCACTGTCATATCAATAAACATTTTATACATAGACACGCCACAATTATTTACTAAAATGTCAACTTGTCCAAATCTTTTAATAGCGCCATCTATTAACCTTTGCGCTCCTTCCATTTTTGAAACATCTGCTTTTACGGCAATTGAAGCGCCGCCATTGCTATTTATAAATTCTTGGAGTTTTTCCGCTTCATCTTTTGACTTATTATAGTTTATTACAACATTATAACCTTTTTCATAAAACAATAATGCAGTCGCTTTTCCTATTCCTTTGGACGCTCCTGTAATAACTACCGTCTGCTGCATTTTAGCTCCTTAATAATGAATTTTTTATCTTTATACTATATTAATCTGTTAATTTTTATAAAATAACATCATTATATATTTTTTATATATCTGTACTTTTGTTTTTAGGTATTTTCGATATACTTTTAATATCTATATAGCGACATCTTCCCACTGAGTCATTAAAACGTTTTGCCTATTTTTTAAGTCTTCAATTTCTTTTGTTATTTTTGATAATTCAATGTAATCGCAAAGCACTTTCGGGTTCAACATTTTTTCGTTTAAGATTTTTTCTTTTTCTTCAAGTTCGGATATTTCTTTTTCAAGCGCTTCTCTTTTTAGTTTGTTATTGACTTCTGAGGCTCTTTGTTTAGCTGTTCTAAAACTCTGTTTTTCGTTATCATTTTTTGTTTTTATTGGCATTTTATCTTCAATTGTTCGTTTTTCTTCGCTATTTTTGCGTTTTTCTTCACAATAGGCGTCATAATTACCCACATAAAACTTGAGTTGCTTGTCCTCAATTTCTATAACTTTTGTACTTAATGCATTTACAAAATATCTGTCGTGTGATACAAAAAAGACAGTTCCCATAAAATCTTTAAGTCCTTCTTCCAAAGCATCTTTCGCAGCCAAATCTAAGTGGTTGGTTGGTTCGTCTAAAATTAAAAAATTGCCTTTTTCCATAACCAAAACTGCAAACGCTAATTTCGCTCTTTCACCGCCGCTTAAGACTCCTACTTTTTTATCAATATCTTTAGTAAAAAGCATTAATTGAGCTAATGTCTTTCTTATTTCCGTCTGGGATAATTTATGATTTCTATGCCACAATTCGTCAATGACAAGATTATTTGGATTTAAATTTAGGTTCTCTTGGTCATAATAAGCAACTTTTACATTCTTTCCAAAAATTGCTTTACCTATGTTTTCATTCGCTATTATTTTTTTTAATAATGTAGATTTTCCCGTACCGTTAGCGCCAATTAATGCGACTCTCTCGCCACGAAAAATTGTAAAATCTGCGTCATCTATTAAATCTCTATCTGTAAATCCTATTTTCATATGATTTACCTTTAAGATTTCTTTAACTGGTTCACGTTCAAAAACAAAATTAAACCTTGGCGATCTTCTGTCAATATATGGCTTTTCAATAACGTCCATATTCGCTAATTGGTGTATTCTACTTTTTGCGCTTTTTGATGTAGTAGCTCTGACAATGTTCTTTTCCGCATATTCCGTCATCGCCGCTATTTGTTTTTGCTGTTTTTCGTACTCTTTTTCTTGAAAATCTATCTTATCTTTTTTTAATTGCTTATATTTAGTATAGTTTCCATTATAAACCGTAACCGTCTTTTCTTCTAAGTCCCATATTTTTTTAGTAACTTTATCTAAAAAATACCTATCATGAGATACAACCAATATTGCTCCTTTGAATCCCTCTAAATATTTTTCTAACCAGCCAAGCGTAGCAAAATCTAAGTGATTTGTAGGTTCGTCCAAAATTAACAACTCAGGTTCTAAAAGGAGTAATCTACATAACATTAATCTTGTTTTTTCACCGCCACTCATTTTTCCAACATTATCTTCGTATCTATCGCTCAATCCCATTCCGTTTAAAACTGTTTTTATCTTTACGTCTATGTTATAACCCTCTCCCGCAACATAAGCTGCGTTCAATTTATCATATTCGGTAGCTTTTATTCTATACTCTAAACTATTATGATCAACGATTTGAGCTATTTCTCCTTCCGTTCGACGCATTGCTTTTTCTATTTCTAATAAAGGCGTAAATACTTTCGTCATCTCAGCGTAAACAGTTAAATCGCTGTTTAATCCTTGATTTTGTTGCAAATAACCCGTTCTAAGTCCACTTTTTGAATTTATAACTCCATCATTTAATTCCAATTGTGATAAAATCAAATGAAGTAATGTAGTTTTTCCTTCGCCATTCGCTCCGACAAGCCCTATTCTATCTCCTTCATTAATATCAGCCGTTATTCCATTTAATACAATTTTTTCATCGTATCCAAACACTGCGTTTATTATCTGCACTAACATTTTTCACTTTACCTTTTTGAATTTAACGCATTCTTTGCGTTAATTTATGTTTTTTTCATTACTATCTATTATATATTGTATCTCAATTAAATCATTTAAAATAACGCTTAAATCTCCTTTATCGTTATTTTAAAATCATATGCTTGATTTCGCCATCTTCATTTAGTACAAAAGCTTCACAATAATTGTCTTTTACCGCTTCGTCCAATTGAAGTTTAAAATTCTTCATTTTTTTCATTACAGAACATTTTCTACCATCTATTCTTGCTTCTTTAGCTTCAAGATACACTTTGCTAATCTTATCAACGGGAGCGTTTTTAGAAATTATATATATAATTCCGCTGTTTTCGTCGTTATCAAAAGCGTTCTGTTCCATTAAAATATTGATGATACGCTCAAATCCAATTGAAAATCCGCACGCTGCAACACTTTTTCCTGTAAAATGTCCAATTAAATTATCATACCTGCCACCACCAGCAACAGAATAGCCCACCCCGTCCATTACTATCTCAAAAATCGTTCCAGTGTAATAGTTCATTCCTCGCACTAAACTCATATCAAACTGCACGTGACAATCATTTACAACCATCATAACCGTTTGAAATATTTCTTTAAGTCCATCAACTACTTCCACATCTAAATAATCACATAATAACTTCTCTGCTTTTTCAAGCGGATTCTTGTCTTTAGTTATAACAAAAGTTGCATCCATTAATTTATTTATACAATTTATATCTAAATTATTATCGATTAATTCTTTTCTTACGCCTTCTTCGCCAATTTTATCTAATTTATCAAGCGCAATAAAAACGTCTGTATGTTTATTTTCATCAAATCCAGCAAACAACGCTAACGCTTTTAAAATTCGCCTATCATTAACTTTAACAGTAAAACCTTTAAACCCTATCGCCGACAAAGCGTCCGTAGTAGCGCATATTAATTCCGTTTCGGCAAGATTGCTTTCTTCGCCAATAATATCAATGTCACACTGCATAAATTGACGAAACCGACCTTTTTGAGGCCGCTCGGCGCGCCAAACATTTCCAATTTGCATAGCTTTAAATACTGTGGGCAATACGCCAATGTTATTTGTATAATATCTTGTCAGCGGAACAGTCAAATCATACCTAAGTCCGTAATCACAGATTTCTCCATTATCTGCGTCGACAAGTTTTTCGCCTCGTTTAAGTATTTTAAAGATTAATTTTTCATTTTCTCCGCCTTCTTTGCCAAGCAATAAGTTTATATCTTCTACGCAAGGCGTTTCTATTCTATTAAAGCCATAACTGCGATAAACTCGAGCAATTATGTCTAAAACACGTTCTCTTAAAATTAAATCACGTGGCAAAATATCTCTCATTCCCTTTGCCGGTGTCTTTATAAACATTTTTTCTACTCCTTTTTACTTCAACTTTAATCCGCTATAATCATATTATATAATTTTCGTCGCTTTGCGGCGCATTTTCTAACTCAATTTTCTTTTTTTCGTAACCTTTTCTGCCAAACAATGCGTATGTTGCGTTTTTACCCTCTTCCACGCCCGGTTGATTGTATGTGTTTATATTGAGCATAGCTCCTGTAAATGCCGTTTGCATTTCAAATAAATAAAGCAATTGTCCTAATGTAAACTCATTTACTTGCGGTAAAATAATAGTATAATTCATCCTTTGCGCTTTAGTTAAAGCATACCTTGTCGCTTTTAACTCAGTATTAAGTAATGTTGAAAGGGCGTTTCCACACAAAAAATTAACATCGGGAAAATCTTCGCATCCATTTGGAATAACAATGTCTTTTCTAAATTGCTCCACTTCAATAAAAGTTACGACTTTATCAAATGGTCCTTGCGTGTAGAGTTGCACTTGACTGTGTTGGTCGGTAACGCCCAAAGCTTTTACGGGCGTTTGTCCCGAATAAACGAAGTTACCCTCATTATCCACCATTTTACCTAAACTTTCGCCCCATATTTGACAATACCAATCGGCAATAAGCTTCAAGCTCTCCGCATAAGGCATCATAACCGATATGTTTTTACCAGTATTCATTGCCATATACTGTAATAACGCCGTCATCAAGGCAGGGTTTTTGTATGCGTCGGCATTTTTGCACATCTCATCCATTTCCGCCGCTCCCTTTAAAAGCATCTCTATATCAATCCCTACTACCGCCGCAGGAAGCAACCCAACTGGACAAAGTTCGCTAAACCGTCCGCCTACGCTGTCAGCAATTACATAATGCTTGTAACCTTCCTTTTTAACAAGTTTAATTAAATTCCCCTTACAGGCGTCTGTTGTAGCGATTATATGCTCATTTGCTTTATCACCTAACTTTTCCTTTAACAAATTTTCAATAATAAGATATTGACTCATCGTTTCGCTTGTTGCGCCCGATTTTGTAATAACATTAAACATCGTTTCTTTTATGTCAATAATATCTAAAAGCGCCGATATTTTTTCAGGGTCAACGTTATCTAAAACATAAAACCGTGGGCCACCCCGTTTATCGTCAGGTAACTCGTTGTAATATATGTGTTTCATTGCTTGAAAAACTGCTATCGGCCCTAACGCCGAACCGCCAATTCCAAGCACAACAAAATTTTTAAATTTGCATTTTATGTCGTCTGCCGTTTTTATAATGTCTTTTACAATATCAGTTTGGTTGTACATAAGCTCCATCCAGCCTTCCCAACCTTTTCCTCGATTGCTTTGTACGTCGCTAAACGCTTTCATAGCTATTGGCATAATAGCTTCTATATCAGCAATAGCAAATCCTTGTTCATCAAGCATAGTATCTAACATATTGTTGTAATCAATTTTTATTTTCATAATCTATTGCGCTCCTTATTATTGAAACTATAATATTATATATTAAACATCATTATTTAATATGTAAAATCGACTTATCTATATTTTTTGTCACCAACTGCCCACTTGGCGTCACCAAACACGCTGTTCGTAACATAATTGCATTAAAAACAAATTTTAATTTAAGTGTTAAAGGTAATTATAAAGATTTTTTTGCAAGTTTAGTAGCGACTGCGGCGCACGCAACAATTGAAGCGGCAGCGGCATCTCTTACTTTTATCTTTCTATTTGCATAAAAGCCATAATTACCATCACAAGCGAACATAAATCCGCCGATATTACGACTTTTTTCAAAATTGCATAATTTTTCTGCAATGTTTTCGCTTTCGACACCTTTTATACTATATTTTTGTAATATTTCCATTGATTGATTATTGCCTTTATCAATAAAAAACATAGGTATATAGGGCATCAATCGTTGTCGTATATATGAAGCGCAAATATAATCAACTAATAAATTCGATAATTCTTGGTTTGTCAATAATTTCATCTTTTCTTCATCTTTAATAGCAACACAAAGCCTTGAACAACTACTGTCCGTTATAATTACTATGTCTGCATTATCTTTTTCGCCTGTTTCAAGAGCATTTTGAGTCGATTGCAAAAAATCCTCCTTCTTACCACTTGGAAAAGCCTCATTATTACATAACGTTATATCATTATAACCAACATTAGTCAATAAATGCGGTATAATTCTAAATCCAGCGCCGTTATTTGCGCTATATACTATTTTCAGTGGTAGTGGCTTTTCAATCATCAAATCTTTTGTAATCGACACATATTCAGTGTAAATTGAATAATCTACTAAACTAATTTTATTTTCCGTAACGTTTTTCCAATAAAGCGTTTCTGCTTTATTATATTTATCTTTATCGCAAATACTCAATTCTTGCAAGGTAAAGCCTTTATTGTCTATTATTTTATAACAATTGTCAAACAAAACGCCATTATCACACTGCATTTTCATAATTGCAAAAGATAACAACACTTCTGTTGTAGGCTCAATAAACATATAAACTTGCGTTCCGCTTTCAGCCACAATTCCTGCTGTATACTGCGCTAAAAATAAGTCTTGCTCCGTTGCGTAACAAAACACCACTTTATGACAGTTCAAATCTTTTAAAATTTGCGCCACTTTATATGACTTTTCTGCATCAACTCTTGTCAAAATAATACATACCTTTTAACTTCTTTATTCTATTTGCATTAATTATCTACTTTATTCTATTAGAATTATTAAGTATTGCGCTTTCTTGCTTTTGCTTTTATAAAATTCCTTCTATAAAACTTGCCGCATCGAATAACATTAAATCATCTATGCCTTCTCCGACTCCAACAAAATACACGGGTATTTTCATTTCAGCGTTAATTGCAAATACTACGCCGCCTTTAGCTGTTCCGTCTAACTTTGTCAATATTATGCCATCGATTGCAATAGCTTCATTAAATATTTCCACTTGATTGATTGCGTTTTGTCCCGTCGTAGCGTCTAAAACAAGCATATTACATCTATTCGCTTCCGGATATTCTCTATCTATAAGACGATCGATTTTTTTAAGTTCTTCCATTAAATTTTTCTTGTTATGCAACCGCCCTGCAGTATCGATAATTAATACATCGGTTTTTCTACTTTTTGCCGACGCTATCGCATCAAATACAACAGCAGCTGGGTCGCTTCCATCGCTATGCTTGACGATTTTTACGTTAGCTCGCTCTGCCCAAATCTCAAGTTGTTCGCTCGCAGCCGCTCTAAATGTATCCGCAGCCGCTACTGTTACGCTTTTACCTTTATTTCTATATAAGTTTGCAAGCTTTCCAATTGTGGTCGTTTTACCCACTCCATTTACGCCCGAAACTAAAATAACCATTGGCGATAAGTTTAAATCAAACTTTTCGCTACTTATAAGTTCTGTCATTACTTCACGTAAATATTCTTGCGCTTTAGTAGGGTCACAAGTCTTATTTTTATCTAATTTCTTACGTAAATCATCTAAAATCAACTCCGTAGCATAACTTCCAACATCAGCTGTCAATAATACTACTTCCAAATCATCAAAAAATGTATCATCATACACACCGCGTTTAAACAACTGGTTCAATTTATGCCCAATTGCCGCTTTTGTTTTCTTTAATCCTTCTATTATTTTTGTAAAAAATCCCATATATCTTTCCTTTTATTGCTATTTTGCCTATTTTTTATAATCTTATCTTTATTTTATTATGTTATTTTAAAATTATCTTACTTTATTATATTCTACTTTTATTTTATATTAATTCTACTTTTATTTTATATTAATCTTACTTTTATTTTATATTAAATATAATTACTGTTTAGCAATTATTATGAAGCGCTGTGATTGATTTTTCGGTTAGTTGAACGCTTACAATTTTGCTAACGCCTTTTTCTTGCATAGTAACTCCAAATAATTCATTTGCGCATTCCATAGTTGGTTTTTTATGAGTAATTATAATAAATTGTGTATCTGTTGAATACTTATGTAAGTAGTTTGCGACACGTTCGGCGTTTGCGTCGTCTAATGGCGCTTCAATTTCGTCTAAAACGCAAAATGGCATAGGTTTAAGTTTTAAAATAGCGAACAATATCGCTATGCAAGTGAGCGCTCTTTCACCGCCCGAAAGCAGCGATATATTTTGCAACTTTTTACCTGGCGGTTGCGCTTCAATTTCTATTCCGTAATCTAATTCTTCCTTGTCGTCTACTCGTTCTATAATCATATTAGCTTTTCCGCCGTTAAACAATTCCTTGAACACTTCGGCAAAATTACTATTAATAGTTGCAAACCCTACGTTAAATCTATTAACAATTTCTATTGTAAGTTCAGCAATGATTTTTTCCAAATCAGATTCCGCTTTTTCTAAATCTTCCATTTGTTTACAATCGCTTTCGTATTCTTCTTTTACCTCTTTATATTCTTCAATCGCATTAACGTTTACGTTTCCTAATTTTGTAATACATAATCTTAATCGATTTATTTCCTTTTTATTTCCGCTCATATTATAAGCGTTATCTTTAAATCTAAGAGCGGCGGAGTAAGTCAAGTCATAATCTTCTTCAATTTTAGCGCGCATTGATTCTAAATCTGCATCAATACGCTCAGCGTTAAATAGTTCACGGCTTTTCAATTGATTTAGTCGCATAACTTCATTATTTATTGTAGCGCGTTCTTTATCAATATAAGCAAATTCTCCGCTTAATTGTTGTTTAAGTTCCATTTTAATATTTACAACTTGTTCTAACGCAGTTAATTCATTAGACATTTTGTCGTCGCTATCATAGTATAATTCACGTTCAATAGCTTCGCACGCTTCCTTATCCATTTGCAACATATCTTTTTTATAATCGCATAATTTCTTGGTTTCTTCATTATTGATGTTAAGCCGTTCGATTTCGCTATTAATATTCTCAATTTGGCTATGCAGCAATGCTGATTTTTGCTTGTTTTCCGATATAGCGGCAATTATACTATCTTTTTGCGTGGATAATTCCATTAATAATTTTTCTTCAATACTTGCTCCTTTATTTGTTTTTTCCTGCAAGATTAAAAGATTATCATTGTTTTCTTTCGCTTTTGCATATTCAGCTTCAATATATTTTGCTCTTAATTCTTTTTCTGCCTTTTCCGCCTTTAATTTAACAACGCTACTTTTTTCATTCTCGCTATATGCGCTATTGCTGTATATTTTCTCTTTATATTTTGCAATAGTTACTGCAAAA
The DNA here is from genome assembly GCA_036653075.1 of Clostridia bacterium. Taxonomy (GTDB): domain Bacteria; phylum Bacillota; class Clostridia; order Christensenellales; family CAG-314; genus JAVVUQ01. Next base: position 25,654 of record JAVVUQ010000012.1, read on the forward strand.
AAGCTCAATTGTTTGTTGTCCTCTTCCTTTTTAATCATACTGTTATTTCTTTTTTCAATAGTGTCTAAATATTCGCTTTTTAATGTAGCGGAAATTTTGCTTATTTCTGCCATTTTTTGTTCGGATTCTGCTATTTGACGGTCAGTAGATAAGATATTATATTCTTTTGTTCTATTGCTTCCGCCAGACATTGAACCTTGCGGTGTTAAAATTTCTCCTTCCAAAGTTACAATTCTAAATGCGTATCGATATTTGCGAGCAATTTTAACAGCATTTTCCATTGTATCAGCAACCAACGTCCCACCTAACAAATTAGATATAACAGGTTGGAATTTTTCGTCATAAGTTATAAGTTTTGCCGCTATTCCCAAAGCGCCTTTTTCATTAAGCGCATTTTTTTCTTCAAACCAATGTGTTTTTACGCTACTAATAGGCAAAAACGTCAATCTACCATATTTATTTTTCTTTAAATATTCAATTACCTCAGCGGCATCTTCTTCAGTTTTTGTAATAATATTTTGCAACGCTCCGCCTAAAACAGTTTCAATAGCTGTTTCATAATCGCTTTGCACTTTTATTACATTTCCTACTACGCCCAAAATACAACGCTGTAATTTGCTATTTTCCACGCAGTCTTTCATCAACAATTTAACCGTTTGATTAAATCCTTCGTACCTTTCAGATATTCCTTTAAGCATATCTCGGTTGGTTTTAATACGCAAATACTGTTCGTTATACTCCGCTATCTGTTTCGATAATTCGATATAACGTTCATTTAATTTCTTAAATTCTTCTTCATTTTCCCACAACGAACTTTCTAAAATTTTTGATTTTCTCTCCGCTTCATTGTAATCTAATAACAACTGTCTTTCGTCGCCGCCAAGGGAATTAAGTTTCTGTGATAATGTATTTTCTTCTTCTTCCAAAACTTTTAATCGTTCGTTTACTGACTGCTTTTCCGATAATAACGTAGCAATTTTACTTTTATTTTCCGTAATATCGTCCATTAACTGCATTACATCAGAATTTTCTTGGTCAATCTTGTCCTTTTGCGTATTGATTTTTTCATTTATTACATTTAGCCTCTTAATCATCTCATCTATTTCTTTAATCGATAACTTTTCAGCTTCATATTTTACGGATTTTTCTAACGCAATTGATTCAATACGTTCATTGCTTGTTTTTATACTTTTTTCAGCGTTAGTAATATCATTATTTAATCCGTTGATAATTTTTTCAAAAGCGTTAATTCTTTCTATAAGTACGTTGTGTTCGCCTATTCGCCTTTCGATTTGTACTTTTATTTCCGTGGCTTTACCATTATTTTTCGCAATTTCGCTGTCTGTTTGAGCAATTTTATTTATTAATATTTCGTAACGCTCCGATGCGTTTTCATACTGCTGTTCATTGTATTTTAATTCTTCCGTTATTGCGTCAATTTTTTTTAAATATTTTTCCTTTTGGTCATTTGAATTATCATAATTGTATATATATCCGTTTATTTCGTGATATTTTAATTCATCTTTTAATGTTAGATATTCCTTTGCGTCATTTGACTGTTTTAAAAGCGGTTCAATTCTTTTGCTTAATACGGATAAAATATCCCTTATTCTATCCATATTAGCGTGCGTGCGCGCAATTTTACGTTCAGTTTCGTTTTTACGCACTCTAAATTTACTTATACCCAAAGCTTCTTCAAAAATTGAACGTCTATCTTCTGGCTTAGCATTTAAAATAGCGTCCATTCTGCCCTGTCCTACAACCGCATAGCCATCTCGCCCTAACCCACAGTCACGCAATAAATCAGAAATTTCTCTAAGCGTCGAATTTCTCCTATTTAAAAAATATTCGCTCTCGCCCGATTTATAAAGCTTTCGAGAAATTACAACTTCATCAAACTCTAATGGAAATATCCTCGTTGTATTATCAAAAAACAATGATGCTTCACAATAACTCATCGACTTACGCTTTTCAGTTCCGCCGAAAATTAAGTCTTGCATATTTTTGCCTCTTAATTGCCTACACGACTGCTCACCCAAAATCCAACGTATCGCATCTGATACATTGCTTTTGCCACATCCATTTGGCCCGACAATTGCCGTTATTGCTTCGTTAAAGTTTATCTCGAGTTTGTCTGCAAAGGATTTAAATCCATACGCCTCAAGTTTTGTTAATTTCATCCATTCTCCATCTTTAAACTTAATTCTTTTATGCTTTTTGTTTTATTTTTATGCTTTTTGTTTACGATAAGTTTACTAATTTAAGTCTTTTTTATTATAAATAATTTTATTTACTTCTTTTATACTTACCATAACTTGCTTTGCTTGCGGCAGCTTGCGCTTCAGCTTTATTGATACCCACTCCCTCTCCGTAGACAGCGCCGTCAATTACTACTGCGTATTTAAATATAGGCGAGTGATCTGGCCCGCTTCTACTTTGAAGCGTAAATTCTAAATTCTGTTTGCGTTTTTGTGTGAGTTCTTGTAATGCCGATTTATAATCAGTTATTGCGTCCGTTTCCATCATTTTATCAATCTTTGTTTTCAACACGCTAAGCACAAAGCTTTCCGCTTTTGCAAATCCTTTTTCTAAATAAAGAACGCCCAAGCACGCTTCAAATAAATTTGCGTGTAATTTCTTTGGATTACCGCATTTGATTGAATTACTATTATATTTCAAATAATTATGCAGTCCCAACTTTTCAGTTATTTCCGCAAGACTTTCAGTAGAAACAACGTTAGACTTAATCTTAGAATATGTACCTTCATTTTTAAGCGGATAAGTTTTATATAAGTATGTCGCAACCGTAAATCCAAGCACGCTATCGCCTAAAAACTCTAATCGTTCGTTATCGCCTATGCGATGGTCGTTTGCGTACGAACTGTGCGTAAAAGCTTGAAAAATCATTGATTTGCCGCTAAAATGACATTTGTATATTTTATTACAAAAATCGGTTAATTCTGCGTTAGTATAATCGTTACTGTGGGTTTCTATCATTTAAAGCCCCTTCTATTTTTTCAATCAACTTTGATTTATGCATTTCCAAAACCTGCATAATCGAACCGCAAATTGATTCCGCCTTTGACGCTCCGTGCGATTTAATTATCGGTTTGCTCACTCCAACAAACGGAGCGCCGCCGCTTTGATTGTAATCCATTATCTTCTTAACACGCATAAACGGCTTTTTTAAAATAGCAGCGCCAATTTTTGTCCACAAATTGGCCATCATTTCTCTTTTAAGTAACTTTAGCATCATTGTAGCCGTTCCTTCTGCCGACTTAAGCGCAATATTTCCATTAAATCCATCGGCTACTACTACGTCATAATTGCCTGTCAAAATATCCCGCGCTTCCATATTTCCAACAAAATCTATATTATCATCAGCTTTAAGTAGCGCAAATGTTTCCTTAGTCAAATCATTACCTTTTTTATCTTCGGTACCATTGCAAAGCAATCCTATCTTAGGTTTATCAATACCACAAACGCTTTGCATATACGCATTACCCATAATTGCAAATTGATATAGCATATGACTTTTACAATCAACGTTTGCGCCGCAATCTAACAACAATACCTTTCCGCCTAAAATTGTCGGTAACATCGGCGCTAACGCAGGCCTATTTATACCTTTAATTCTACCAATTTTTAGCGTTGCTCCTATCAGTACCGCCCCCGTACTTCCAGCCGATACCATTCCTATACATTCTTCTTCATTTTTTGTGTATTCAAAGGCGCGCACAAGCGAACTATCTTTTTTTGTCTTTATGGCAATCGTGGGCGCTTCATCATTTGTAATAACTTCACTCGTTCCAATTATCTCTATCCTATCCGCTTTAACGGAATATTGCGTGAGCTTTTTTTCAATCTCTCCCCTATCTCCAAATAAAACTAAATTAAATCCCGATTCACGCTTTAACGCCTCTACACAACCAACCAATATCTCATCTGGCGCAAAATCTCCGCCCATAACGTCCACTGCGATTTTCATAAATTACTCCTAAAACATAAATATTTTGACTTTAAAATTTATTTTAATCTTGATTATTCCACCTTGCTTTAATTATCATAATTATATTGCTATAATCAATAATACCAATAATGATAAATCGATTTTTAAATCGATTTTTTAAACATATGTATTTGATTGATTAATTGCGCAAGTTTTTATCGTTTATTTGTTTTACATTTGATTTTTGTTAAAATTTGATTGTTTTTTAATAATGCTTATACTCAATACTATATTTTTATTGTAACATATTCTAACTCTTTTTGCAACTTTATAACATAAATACTGTTACTATTCCCCAGCAAAATAGAAGTTTTTCATTTCTTCTCTACCAGGAATTTGTTTTTTGTCCATTTCATCTAACAATTTCTGTCTATCGTATGGTACTTTAATACGTTCAATAGTGTATGTCCTATCACTTTTTACCGTTAAAATTATAGCTCGAGCATAGCTGTATTTATGACAACCTAACGAGCCTACGTCAATATAAAGTCTTTCCCCCTCCATTACCATCGGCGAATGTTTATGCCCAAAAAAAACCACCTCTCCATCCGCTTTCTTAAACATTTCATCTAATTTTTGCGGAGTCGGATTTTCCTCAATTACATAAAATCGTTCTCTCCCAATCTTTTCATCAAAAAACCGCGCATAATGCATAAATGTAAATTTTCTTTCATACCATTGTTTATTAATAACATAAGGAAGTTTTTCCATTATCGGCCTATAATCATCGCCCGCCGCGCGAAATTCATACTCTTTATGCTCGGGAGGAACGTGAGAAAATCCCCTCCTAAGCGTTATATTTTTTAAATAATCATCATCGTGATTTCCACGCACACTTTGTATTTGCGGATTTTTAAGTAAAATTTCCATACATTCTTTTGGATATGCTCCCATTGACAATACATCGCCTAAATGAATAATTTCATCCATTCCACGCAACTTAAATTCTTTAAGTATATTTTCTAACGCAGGTAAATTTGCGTGCGTATCTGTAAAAATTCCAACTTTTATTTGTTCCATTCTTGTCCCCTTATAATAACCAAATTTTATATAATACGCAACAAATATAATAAAATTTGCTTACTTATTTGTCTTTTATATCTAATAACTATAATTTTTTCTTAAATTGTTATAGTATCGGTATAATAATTTGCGCGCTTCCCAACCTACAATCGCCTTGAACATCACATACTATCTGTCCCGCATTTGTTACTTTAACATAAAACGAAGCGTTTCCATTTGTTATTGGCATATTATCATTTCCAATAATTTCACCGCCTGAAACAGTCGCTTTAACCGCTCCCTTGTAATATCTTAAAAGAGTATTGTTTTGCGATAAAACACTGATATCAATTTGAATAATTTCATATGTGTCAGCAAGTTTAATTTCGTTATATCTACTACTGATTCTCATTGAGATTTTTGAAATCTCCTCAATAGTTTTACTTATTACTTCTTTACCTTTTTTAACGCCCACAAACTTATAGTTGTCATTATAGCCCCACCTATAAACTAATTTTGCAGCTAAATCGCTCCATTCCGATAACGTTTTATTGTATTTTTTTAATAACCGAGCTATTTCAAATTTTTCGACCGCTGTCAATGTATTACGCATATAAGATAACATAATTTTTGAAACTTTTTCGCCATCAACTTCCGCTACGCCCAATAACTTGGCTGTATCAGCAGCAATTAAATTCTCTACAAAAAATGGAGG
>JAVVUQ010000013.1:0-31039 GCA_036653075.1 Clostridia bacterium
TTATCTATATATTTGAAATATCTTGTTTTTTATTTATCCATTTATTTGAAATACATAGTTTTTTATTTATCTATATATTTGAAATACATAGCTTTTTATTTCATTTAATAGTTCAATTAAATAGCGATTTTAAGCATATAATGCTGTTTTGTTTGGATATATAATTAGCAGTAATATTCGTTTATATCCTTTTTTTCTCTTTATTATTGTGTTTTTTATTATTTTTCTTTTATTATTTTTTCCTTTTAAGCGCCATATATTATATATAAATGAAAAAATAATTTATACGTTCCAATTTAAGAGTTGTTATTGTCACTCTTTTCCATTTTCTTTCATTTTTTAGCAAAGTTATAAAAAAAATTGCAATAAAGGTTAACTTTTTCCTATAAATACATTGACAATTGATTACGAAAAGGGTATAATTTTAGATATATCTATAATAGTCGAATAGTATCTATATACACATATTTAAATTATGTTGATAATCGCAAGTTGTCGTCATTTAATAAATAGGTTTTATAGACGCATTTGACCCTTCTTCTATGGGGGGAGCGGGCTAATGTAGGTATCAAAAATTAAACACATAGAGGTGTGGTTATGAAATTTATCAATAGGTTATGTATCTTCTTACTCGGTTTTATTATGGGTATAGTCGGATGCGTTGGCGGGCTTGTTGGGGGCATTTATTATGCTTACACAGGTTTGCGTATTGAGGATTTTACTGGAGTATTAGATAAAGAAGATATTCCCGTACTTGATCCTGACAGCCAACACAATTTTACGCAAATGTCAATTGAAGAAATCGTTGCAAGATTTTTAGCGTTGACTGCTGCGGGCAGTGGCAGTATTACGATTGCCAATTTAGAAACCACATATGGTTTGGACTTTTCTATGCTGAATTTGCCAGATGACCTGCGGCGCGCGCCACTTGACAAATTATGGGAAAAAGATGGTGGTTTTGATGAATTTGCTAAATATATTACACTTGGCAGTATTGCTGAATTGGTAAGCAAAACCTTTAAATTTACATATCTTGACGAAAACTATCAAATTCTTTTCGGCAAAGGTGGAAAGCTTACAGAAGTTACTATTGCCGAACTTATTAAAAATGATGGGTATCTTGCTGCGCTTGATGGAGTTAAATTGGCTGATTTGATTCCGTCTACTGTTGTAGCTACCTTATCTAAAGAAATCAAAGCCCTTATTGCCGCTGTTGGCGATGTGGACTTAGGATTACTTTTAAAAGCTATCATTAAAAAAGACGGCGATATTGCAACTATAATAATCAACGCTGAAGGATTACAAAACCTTATGCTTTCTGATTTAATTCCAGATAGTATTCCTTCTGTTAAAGAATTGCTTGCTGGCATTTGTTTTGGCGACATTCTTAAAGTTGATGAAAATGGCGCAATTGCCTTCTCTATTGATAATATATTGAAAAAGGTTACTCTTGTTAGAGTATTATCACTTTGTGAATTGTTTGGCGTTACGCTTCAAGAATTAATGGATAAATTGCCTAATGGTGAATTTAAAGCGCAAATTGTCAAAATTCTCAATATGTCAATTTACGAGATAATTAATACTAAGCAATTAGATCCGTATATAGGCGATCTTACTTTAAATGACGTTATGGATTTTGTGTTAGAATTACTTGATAATCCTAATTTGTTTAAAGATTTACCTGCTCCTATTCCTACTATTTGGAATAAAGTAGGTGGCATTAAAATCATTGACGCTATTAACGGTATTAAAGAGAGCGATTACAGCTTTATTTTGGAAGACTGTTTATATACTCTCACTGTTAACGATGTTTTAGGTTTTTATGCCGATAAATTAATAACAGGCGAAAATAAATTACCTGAACCAATTCCACAGATTTGGTATACTATCAAAGATTTTACGTTTGGTCAAATTGTTAATGATATTCAAGGAACACTCCTTAATGCTTTAGAAACAATGACTATTAGCGATTTAGTTGGTAGCTATTTCTACAAAGGCGAATATGTCTTTGATGAAAAAGGTAAGCGCTCTTTTGTTTATGAAGTCGATGCGAATGGTAAAATGACGGCATTATTACCTATGCCTCTTTGCGCTATTTTTGACCATTTGAAAAAATATGCAGCTATCGATTTTATTAACGCTTATAAATGCCAAATGGGTACGTGCGACCACGCAAACAAAGAGGACTGCGTTACTTTAATCGACCTATTAGGAGAATCATTATATAAGATTACTATTGGCGAGCTTATCGATGAATATATGTACGATAAAAACGGCGTTTGCATTTTACCGCTTCCATTACCTGAAATTTATGAAGCGATTAAAGGCATTAGCGTTGGCGATATTGTTAAAGTCATTTCGGGCGAAGAAAGTTACGAAATTTTACTTAAAGGATTGCTCGACCTTACTTTAAACGATTTACTTTGGAGCTTTATAGATATATCAAGTCAACCAATTTTCGTACAAAACATCTATCGTAAAGTTGCTAATATTAAATTTGGCGCTATTATTAAAGATTATAACGTTGTTTTAAATGCTTTAATGACGTTATCAATAAACGACATAGCGGGCGAATTTATTCCAGCTGACTTGCATAGGTACTTAGTTGTGCTATATAACGGTATTAAAGATATTACTATTAAAGATATTGTTGATAGTTCAAAATCGGGACAATGGTTGAGATTATTCAAAGGATTCAAAAATATATCTATTAACGATATTTTTGGCGAAATTGTTATTAATGAAGGCGAAGGCACACCTCGTGATTATATATTACAAAATATCTACAATTCAATTAAAAATTTGACTTTTGGCGATATTGCTAAGGTTTTATTATGTTACATGAATATTTGTCAGAAAGCTGATTTACAATGGCTGTATGAAGGCGAAGAACATAAACATTACACTCAATTTGCATTATTAGATATGACAGTGTTTAATCTTTCAGTTGAAGCTTTTTTAACTAATTGCATAAATGAAAAAGATTTGACGCCATTTACTGGTATTTATAAAGCCTTTAAAACATTGACTTTAGGCGAAGTGTTCTATGCGACAGCATGCCTATTTGATAAGAAATTTGAAGAAAACCATAAATCGTTATTACAACTGTTTAGAGATAGAATTTTTGATTCTACGTTTATTCAATTATTTGGCGAATTTGTTGGCGACACAACTATTAAACTTCCGCACCCTCTACCGTTCTTAATTGAAGGTTTAGCGGATATTAAAATTGGTTTTATATACGAAGCTATAAAGGGCAACGGCGATTTATATATCGCAATAGAAGCGTTAGAAAAATATTACGCTCGTTGCTTAGAAGATAGTGATTTATTACGCGTTGACATCGACCTTTCTAAGTATATGGATAAAAATCATATGGTAAGCTTAAACTTCTTGTTTGGTTATTATCTTGATTTACTTGCTGACATTGTTGACGGAAAAGAAGATGGCAAAGTTAGTTTATACGCGCAAATTATTACCAACTTATTTAATGTATATAGAACTATTACAGTTGGTGACATTTATAGAGATTGGCGTGTATTATTAAACGCTTTAACCAAAATTACTTTTGGCGATGCGTTTGGCGTTGCGTTAGGATATACTCAAAACGCTGAAGGAAAATGGGTAAATGAAAAGGGAACAGAAGCGGCAAATGCTTTATTTAACGCTATTGGTAACGTTGCGATTTACGACATTTTATTCGACGCTGCGTATATAGAATTAATTAGACATATGCAGTTGAAAGCTGTTTTTGATATTATCTTAGATTCATTTGATGCTGACCGCAAAATTTATAATGGTTTGAACGAAAATTTAAGAAAAGCTATCGAAAATATAGGTACTTATACATTTGGCGATATCGTAGATGGTAAATTGACATTAGAATCATTCCTTATTGATATCGGCGAATTGACTTTTGGCGACGTACTAAGTATCTTTGACGATCAACTTAAAGATTTTGATAATGATTTATTTAACGCTATTAAACAAATTAGTATTGCAGACTTTATAAGCGCTATAATAAATAAAGATATTAACAAATTGATTCAATCTTTAGATAAAGTTACGCTTAGCAATATTGTATTAGGAATTTTACAAATTTGCGAAGTTAAAGTAGATAAAGAAAATGCACTTATTAAACAACTTATAGAAAATGGCAATAAAATTACTATTAAGACCTTTGTTAATTCAAACATTTCCGAAATTTTAGTTTTAGTTTTAAACGACATTTCTTTAAAAATGATTGTGGAAAGTTTTGTTGAAGTGGATCAAAAAACAAAAGAAAATTCTACATATATGTTAGTTGGTTCACTTACATTAGGCGGATTAATTGAAGACGTTGATAAAGAATTAAGAAAAATTGGCGGCGTAAGCGTAGGCGGAATAATAAAGCTTACATTAATTATCGTTGAAAACAACGCTCAGCCAGACGGACTTGTTTTATTTGATAATTTTGCTCCTATAATAAAAGCTATTATAAATAACTGCGAAAAACTTACAGTTTCATTCTTTATGGACGAAGATACTGATTTTGCAGACGTTTTAATGGTTATTGTTGGTGGAATTACAGTTGGCGATATTATTAATACGGCTATTGAACTTGTATGCTTAGAAATGAAAACTAATGAAGAAAAAATACAAGAGATAAATAGAATCGTTAAAGATTCAACATTAATTCAAAAGGTATTTAACATTGCTTTATACGACATATTCTGGGATAAAGAATATGCTGTTTATCAACTTAAAAATATTAGTATTGGCGATTTTATCAGTACTATATTAATGATATTTAATATTGATCTATCTAATAGACTTGTGCCTGAAACACTTGTTGACAATTGTAGTTTATTGACAATTGAATATTTGACAGATGGTAATACGACACCAGAAAGCGTACGTAAAATATTACTTAATCACTTATATATATCACTGTTTATCTATGATACTTTGATTGCGCTTAACGAAAAAGGAATTTTAACGAAAGAACAAGTAATATATATTATTTCCAATCAATTGTTAGTTGAATTTACAAATGATAGTTTAAATGACTTAATTGATGGAAAAGTAGATTTTAAACAAAAATTAAATGATATTACTCTTAATTCGATATTTAGTGTTCCAGTTACTGTATTTGCAGTATTAGACAAATTGACTATAGCTAAATATATAGTGGGATTTGGATTACTTGTTGGCAGAGCAAAGATTTCTAACCTTATTAAAGCTATTAACGCTCAAGATTATGACGAGTTCATCTATGAATTATTCAGTGATAATAATATATTTGATATTTATGATATCTTAGCATTTACTGGAATCGCTGTAATAATTGATGATTATACAAATGTTCAACCAGATGAAAAAGTATGGTATTTACTTGGCGAAGTTAGATTGGCTGAATTGTTTACCAACTTTGTTGCTGAAGAATTATTCAAACAATACACTATTGGTGATTATTTTGGCGAATTGTTTGGATGGGAAAAGATAAATGATAAGTACGTTACGGGTAATGAACAGGTTGATAACGATTATATCAATGTTCCTCTTGCAGACGTTATAAACAAAATATTCAATTCCATTCCAAAAGAATGGAGATTGCCAGTGTTCTTTGCAGCAGGCGGACTTGTTGTAACAGTTATTCTACTTGTTAAAGATTACACAATTGACGATGTTATTTCATTATTTATTAAAGTAGATCCAAGTATCGTAAACACAGAATTTTATCAAGCTGTATTTATGGTTAGTTTGGATATGATTATTAAAAATGAAAAAGCGGTAATGGACGCTTTAAAAGCTTTAACTTATGGCGACTTAATCGACTTTATCGTTGTCTTAATCGAAAACATATTTAAAATTGATATTGATTTAATGAGCGATAATATGCCACTACTTATTAAGCATATTAAAGTGAATGCAGATCAAGTTAGCATCTTATTGGATACAAATTCGGATACTATATTAAAAGACTTAATTGGCGGCGTTAATGTCGCTATGGTATTTGAATGTATTATGGATTTTGCTAAAGTTAATTATTCCGTTTTAGATAAGATTGGATTATATCAAAGAATTGGCGATTTAGAAATTATAGATATGATTGAAACGCCAGAAAAGACTTTGGCGGATTTAAAAGATATTACTATCGGTGACGTTTTGGATATATTGTGGGTGATTTTACCTGATTATGTTCCATACGCTGCATTGCAAAATTTAATTAATAACTTTGACCACGTTTCTATAAATGACATACTTACAGCAATTGACAGTAAAGATTTCGATTTACTGATTAATAAAATGTTAATGAACGTAGACTTCTATATCATCTTAGGTATTCCAGAATTGGAAAAATTGATTCCAGAAGATATTAGAAACCTTGAAGCGTATAAAGCGCTTGCTACTATAACATTTATTGACATTATTTATCAAAATACAAACGCTTTATTGGATCACTTTGATAAAATTGTTATAGGCGAAATTATTGAATTTATTATCAATAAAATTGATAATAAAATTATTGGTACTTACGTAATTTTACAAAAATTTATTGCTAATACTAAGAAAATATCCGTTACAGACTTAGTTCTTGTAGGCGCTGATTATAGAGCGTTGGCTATTACTGCGTTAGGTGATATTTCATTAACGGACATTGTCAACACAGTTCTTATTATCGCTAATGTTGAAATTATAGCTACGGGCGATACAAAAGTACTTATTGATAAATTGTTTGAAAACTTTGACAAAGCTTATATTGCTTACCTAATTCAAGATCCTACATACATTCCGTGGTACGAAATGATTGATGGAATTACAGTTGGTATGCTTATAGAAGGTATAGTTGGAACATTTTATCAGATTCCATTAAAATATAAAAATAATAGTTTATACTTGAAAATACGTGGAATTTTAGTTAAAGATATTATCTTACATACCGAAGATGTTGTTAATCAACTTAAACAAATAACTGTCGGCGAAATAGTTGAAGGAATTATTAATTGCTTTGGTAAAGAAATATCACAAGGCGCTAAAGATTTAGAAGCGTATAAGAAAATTGCTAATGTTAAAATTGGCGATATTATTGATTTACCAGTAGAAACATTGAATAATGTGCTTACCATTTCGTTAGGCGATATCGTTGACATAGTATTGTTTGTGTTCCCTGAATATAAACCATACGAAATGTTACAAACTTTAATTAACAATTTGCATAGAGTTACAATCTTAAACATTAAAGAAGCTATTATTGACAGAAACTTCGATTTCGTTTTACAAACAGCTTTGGAAAATATTGATTTTAACATTATACTTGAAATACCTGAGATTGCGAAAGTAATTCCAGCGGAAATTGTTCACTTTGAAGCGTATAGAGCGCTTGTAACAATTAAACTCATTGACCTTATAGTATTTAATAAAGAAGCTATTAAAGCTCAATTAGATAAAGTTACAGTTGGCGGCTTATTAGAAAACATAATTAATTTGATTGACGTAAAAGTTATCAATGATTATATTATTTTAAGCAAATTTATAAACAATACAAAAGCTATCTCTGCGTCAGATTTCATATTTGAACCTATTGATGTAGTAGCTATGATAAAGATATCGCTCGGCGACATTTCGTATGCTGACGTTATCAACACAGTGATTAAAGCATTACAAATCACCTATATTGTGAGAATATCTACTCAAGACCTTATTGATAAATTGATGACAAATCTTGATAAGGCTTATTTGAAAGATTTACTTAATAATCCAATCTATATAGGTTGGTACGAAATTATAAATGACGTAACAATAGGCGAAGTTATTGCAGGCATTGCTGAATTATTCTGCATTCTTCCAAAAGAATTTAAAAATAACGCATTGATTAAGAAAATAGGCAATATTTTGGTTAAGGATGTTATCTTACATACCGAAGATGTTGTTAATCAACTTAAACAAATAACTGTCGGCGAAATAGTTGAAGGAATTATTAATTGCTTTGGTAAAGAAATATCACAAGGCGCTAAAGATTTAGAAGCGTATAAGAAAATTGCTAATGTTAAAATTGGCGATATTATTGATTTACCAGTAGAAACATTGAATAATGTGCTTACCATTTCGTTAGGCGATATCGTTGACATAGTATTGTTTGTGTTCCCTGAATATAAACCATACGAAATGTTACAAACTTTAATTAACAATTTGCATAGAGTTACAATCTTAAACATTAAAGAAGCTATTATTGACAGAAACTTCGATTTCGTTTTACAAACAGCTTTGGAAAATATTGATTTTAACATTATACTTGAAATACCTGAGATTGCGAAAGTAATTCCAGCGGAAATTGTTCACTTTGAAGCGTATAGAGCGCTTGTAACAATTAAACTCATTGACCTTATAGTATTTAATAAAGAAGCTATTAAAGCTCAATTAGATAAAGTTACAGTTGGCGGCTTATTAGAAAACATAATTAATTTGATTGACGTAAAAGTTATCAATGATTATATTATTTTAAGCAAATTTATAAACAATACAAAAGCTATCTCTGCGTCAGATTTCATATTTGAACCTATTGATGTAGTAGCTATGATAAAGATATCGCTCGGCGACATTTCGTATGCTGACGTTATCAACACAGTGATTAAAGCATTACAAATCACCTATATTGTGAGAATATCTACTCAAGACCTTATTGATAAATTGATGACAAATCTTGATAAGGCTTATTTGAAAGATTTACTTAATAATCCAATCTATATAGGTTGGTACGAAATTATAAATGACGTAACAATAGGCGAAGTTATTGCAGGCATTGCTGAATTATTCTGCATTCTTCCAAAAGAATATAAAAATAGCGCATTGATTAAGAGAATAGGCAATATTTTGGTTAAGGATGTTATCTTACATACCGAAAATGTCGTTTATCAACTTAAACAAATAACTGTCGGCGAATTAGTTGATGGTATTGTAGCTATATTTGGTAAAGAAATTCCACAAAGCGCTAAAGATTTAGAAGCGTATAGAAAGGTTCAAAATATCACTATTGGCGACATTATTGATTTACCGCTCAACACTTTGGACGAAGTTATGCTTGTTTCGCTTGGTGATTTGGTGGATATCGTACTTTACGTTTTCCCTGAATATGTTCCTTATGACCAATTACAAGTTTTAATTAATAACCTACACAATATCGCTTTATTAGATATTAAGAAAGCTATTGTGGACATTAGATATAAACCGTTAATTAAAACCGCTTTGGAAAATATCGATTTTAATATTATTCTTGGTATTGCCGAAGTTGCAAAGGTTATTCCTGCTGAAGTTACAGGATTTAAGGCGTATAAAGTTTTAGTTAGTATAAAATTATTAGACCTTATATACTTCAATAACGAAGCTTTATTAGCAAAGTTAGAACTTATAACTATCGGCGACTTTATCGCAGATTTATTGGTTGTTGTTAATAGTACAGCATCACAAGATTACATTATCTTAGATAAATTTATACAAAACACAAAATCTATTTCTATTGGTGATTTAATTGCTACTGATGCAAATTATAAAGATATAATAATACAAACGTTAAATCAAATATCATTCGCTGATATTATTAATACTATAATTAAAGCGTTTGGTATAACTTATGAAGTTAAATTATCTACTCAAAATCTAATTGATACTATTTTGGCAAATCTTGAAAAATGTTATATTACTGATTTTATAAAAGATCCGATTTATATAGCTTGGCGTGAATCAATTGACGGTATTACCCTTGGCGAATTATTTGAAGGTATTGTCGAAATATTCTGCGTTATAGATAAAGACATCAAGACAAACTCGGTGTATGTAAGAATTGCTAAAATTAATCTTGTCGATTTGATTGATGCTCCAGAAAAAGCGTATGACGAAATGATGAAAGTAACCATTGGCGAATTAGTTGATATCTTACTTTCTGCGTTTAAAAACTTTAAACCATATTCAACTTTACAAATATTAATCAATAATTTGCATAATATATCCATTTTGAATATTAAAGATGCAATTGTAAATAAAGATTTTGAAACAGTATTGAAAATGGCGTTAAATGGCATTGATTTTACTATTATCACTGAAATTAAAGAAATTGCAGATAAAATCCCTGCTATTGTGCTAAAAAATAGTGATTATAGAGCGCTTGTATCTATTAAAATTATAGATATTATCTATAATCAACAAGCCGTTCTTAATTGTCTTGATAATGCTTCTATCGGCGGTATCATAAAACTTGTGTTGGATTTGATGGAAGTTTCTATCGATGATTGCACTACCATATTGAAACTTATCGCTAACTTAAAACTCATATCTATTAAGGACGTGGTAATGTTTGACGCTGACTATGCTGCTATGGCAAAATCATTGTTAAACGAAATAACATATGCAGACGTTGCAAATGGTATTTTAAAGTTTACAAAAGCAGATTATTCAAAACTTAATACATACTTAGTTAAATTAATAGATAAAGTATTATTAAATATGGAAAAAGCATATTTAAGTGATTTAGTTAAGAATCCTGCTTACATTGGATGGTACGAAATTCTTGATGGCGTAAATGTTGGCGATGTTGTAAATTCAATAGTATCCATATTTACTGTAATTCCTAAAGAAGTTGCAGAGTCCGATGATTACAAAGCAATTTGCAATATATTAATTAGAGATATCATTTTACAAAATGATAATATTGTAAAACAATTAGAATCTGTTAGAATTGGCGGCGTATTAGAAGTTGTAATACTTTTAACGTACAAAGATCTATTGAATTATACAAGCGTTGCGCAATTAGTGGAAAACTTGAAGCTAATCAATGTTGCTGATTTCATCAACAAAAAAGATTTCTACACAATGGCAATTATTACGTTGAGGGGCATTACACTTGAAAAAATTATCAATGACCTTAAACTTAGAGTTATGCTCACCGCTAACGTTAATCCACAATTACTTGGCGAGATAATTGCAAATGTTATCGAACTATTTGAAAAAGTAGATTTAAGTATGTTATTCGATTTGTTATATAACTTTAAACGTTCATACGAAGTTATGGAATACGTTATAGGCGATATGACATACGGCGACATCTTAGATGCTTTAATGGTTAAAACATTAATTCCTTGGGATGAAGTTGAACCTATTTTATATAGATTTGCTGATGTAAAACTTATGGAAGGAAAGAGACCGTTAATTGATAAGTTAATGCTTATTTCCTATGGCGAAATATTTAATATCTTAATGGTAAGACTATTAGCCGATTATACAGGTTATGGAGTAGTAAAACAATTAACTACTAACCTTAACGGTATTTCAATATATGATTCCTTAACCATAGGCGCTGATTATGTTGAATTATTAAAGAAAGTTATTAAGGATATAACAGTAAACCACATAATGGAATTTGTAAAATCATCAATTCCAGAAAATATTTTGAACTCCGACGCATACCAGAAAGTGGGCGCATTGAAATTTGAAAGACTAATTTATGATTTCAATAACGAGATTGCTACGCTTAAAACGATATCTACGGGCGAAGTAATTGACTTACTTGTAATTAATTTATTACCAAAATTTAAAAAATATATTACCGTAACAACAATTATAGATAATTTATCAGCTGTTACTATTGGAAACGTAATTGAATTTGTTAATAATAAACAGATTAAAGAACTATTAAAGCAAATGCTTTATAGTATTAAGATTAATACTTTGATTGCGGACTTCTTTGAAAATGCTGCTGCTACGTTACCTGATGAATTGAGAAACACTAACTTATACGCTATTGTAACTGGCTTAACTATAAATGGTTTATTATTTGATACTAAGGCAGAATTACTTAAATTAGCGGATATGAACGTTAGAAATGTTATTGAACCGTTTATTAAATGGCTTGCTCCAGCGATTTACAAATTAAAATCAATAAACAAGTTAATCGTAAACAGTGAAAAGATAGTTATTAAAGAATTTATAGCAGATAAAGCCGATTGGCTTGGAATTTCTTATAAAGCATTCGATGGTATCACATTTGAAATGATATTTGACGATATCAATTTAAGAAATATGCTTAACAATATGGTGCCTAAATATGGCTATAAGATTGCTAATGTTTTGTATATCTTTAAAGATATTGACCTAAGGTTGTTTGTATATTCATTTGAAGCGCATTCTACTTTAGGATATGTATTCGGTAGCGTTACATTAGGAAATATTTTTGACGCATTAGAATTAAACGTTTTAACAAATAGAGCTTTGAGTTTATTAATATATAAATTTAAAGATATCGGATTGTTAGATGGAAAGAACGGAATTATAGATGTTGCAAAAACTATTAAGATGAGTGATATTCTATTATCCGTAAGCGGATTTATTACAACACAAGTAGCAAAGGGCTTTGAAGCTGTTTCTTCTGTTATTGGCGAAGCTGTTATTTATAATTTGTATTTATCGTTAAAGAATATGAGTTACAGCGAATTTATTATGGAACTATTTGGCGCTGATAGCAAAATACAAAAAGTATATGACGCTTTAGCTATTGTTAACGTTAATATTACAACAGATCCAACAATAAACCATTACACTCAATTGTTTAGTAATGTTTCCTTGTATGAATTATTTACACATCCAACACCTAAGGTTATTTTCCAATCAATTACGTTTGATATGATTTTAGGACCAGTATTAAAATGGACGGCGACTGGAAATGGCAACTATCAAGCTCCGGATAAAGCTTTCTTAAGTGAATTACAAGGCGTGTTGGTAGCAGATTGGCTTAATAAAAATCTTGCTGGATTACATCCGTATATTAGAACGGCTATCGTTGCTCTTGTAGCAATGCACGTCGTAACTATCGGATATTTAATATATCAAAATAAAGACACAATTATTAACTTCTTAGACCATACAATTAGTCAATTCTTAACAGCGACAGGCTTAAGACAGTTAATGGGCAAGTATAGTGTGTTAGTGGATAACATTATCGGCGATGCAAAAGTTTTAGATTTACTAAGACAAAAATCATATGCAGGCGTTATTGATGTTTTATTTAATGACAACAACTTTAAGGGAATATTTGACGCATTATCACAATGTGGATTAATTAACCTTTATAGCACGCAAACAAGCGCGCACTATGCAAGATTATTTGAAAAACAGTTAATTGCTCCTATCTTTAAAAATCCGACATTGACATCTATCTTCGGAAACATAACGTTTGGACAGATGTTTGGAGATATGTTAGGATGGACTGCTTTGAATCAAGAACAAACGCTTTGGTCGGGAACGGGAAAATATTCGCAATTTGCAAATTCTACAATGGTACTTGTATTTAGTAAAATTAGCGGATTTAATGCTCTTAAACCATACGTTCAAACTGCAATTGTAGTTGGAGCAGGCGTAGGCGCAATAACAGTGGCTATTATTATTCAAGCAAATATGCCACAAATTGAAAACTTACTCAACACGACAATCGCTCAATATTTCAACAAACTTGGAATTGATAAATTTATTAATGGAAATCCAAACAATAAATTATCCGTTGTACTTAAGTTTGTTAGAGATACATTTGCGACACAAACTCCAAACTCTATTATTACCGCAATTAGACATAAGAACTTTACTGCTCTACTTGGCACAATTACTATTGGACAACTCACTGACATTTTCAATATGTTAACAGGTTTGTTGAACCAATTATATGCTAAATTTGCAGCTGCTCGCTCAATGGTAAGCAGTATGGCAGATGTTAAAATAGTAGACTTAATGTATGCAAAAACAATGACTCAATTATTGAATGTTCTATTTAATAATACAACAATGATTGAATTTTTAGGTTTAACAGAAGTAAACGGCGAATATATGTTTATGAACAAACCTTTCTTCAAATCATTGGCAATTGTAAAAGTAAATGGTATTGAAACTCAAGTGTTAGTGATTGATATTGCAAACAATATTTTAAACAAGAAGTACATTAACATTGTATCGGGAATCACCTTGTTAGAAGCATGGAACTTTATCGATAAAGATCGTAAGATAGCTAACGGACTGGGAATATTAGGCAATATTATTACCGGCACATTGAACGCTAAGGGCGATTGGACAATAGGTATGTTAAAAGCTTCAATGGATAAGAATACTTTGATTAAGGATTTATTAACAGACGTAACAATGCAAAGCGTTATTAATGTTCTTCCAGTTGAAACACTAAATAAATTAGGATTTATAAAGACATTACTTGAAAAGAATGCAACAAAACAAATAAACGATATCCTTAATGGCGATATAATCACAAACTTAATGGGCGATATGAGATTGGGCGAAGTTGTTGGTTATAACCTTGTTTGGACGTGTGGTAACGGCGACGCATCTCACATTCACGACTTTAAGACTTGTTCACATATTTGGCAACAAAATAAAGGCACTGCGCAAAATCCTATTTGGGAAGATCTTGACAAAGTTGCTTGCGCTATTGCTGATATTGAACTTGCTCCAATTCTAAGCGGAAAAGCATTTGATATAAAATCAATACTTGGCGACCTTAAGATTGGCGAAGTTATGAACTTAGAATTTGCAAATGGAAAATGGTACACTGATAAAACATTAAAAGTTGAAGCAGATAAGATTATCGCTGCAATTGCAGGTGTTAAATTAAGCGAGTTAATGAGCAAAAATGCGCAAAATGCAATAATGAGCAAGATTAACGCATTGTTTATTGGCGATTTAATGAAGATGTACTATAACGAAATTGATCAAAAATGGTATAAAGATGCAGCGTTTACAAAAGAAGCTGAAGTAATAATGGGATTAGTAGCTAAGTTTACAATAGGCGAATTTACAGATGGAACATTCACAACGGACAAATTGTTCGGAACAATGTTACTTGGTGAATTAATGAACTTTAAATACGATGCAATTAAGAAAGTATGGCAAAAAGAAGACGCTCTTAACCCTGGCACGATGATTAATGTCGAACCGATTTTAAACAAGTTGGCAGACATTAAAGTAGTAGATTTCATAAGTGGAAAAGTTGACATTGCAAAAGCATTGGGTGATTTAAAACTTGGCGAAATGATGGGTTATGAATTAACTGTCAATAGTGGCGTAAGCGTTTGGACAAAGAATGGTGTTGTTGCAGATAAGATGCTTAGTACAATTCTTGATTTGAACGTTGGCAATATGATGACAAATGGATTAGACTTACCAAAAGTATTTGTCAATGTAAAACTTGGCGATATGATGGGTTATACTTATAATGGAACAAACTGGGAAAGAACAGTAAATGGCAAAATAGAAACAGCGGATAAGATGCTAAGCAAGATACTTGAATTAAGCGTTGGCAATATTATGACAAATGGATTAGACTTACCAACAATATTCACAGGCGTAACACTTGGCGATATGATGGGTTATACGTTAACCGTTGTTGGCGGCGTAAATGTTTGGACGAAAAATGGCGTTGACGCTGACGCAATGTTAAGTAAAGTACTTAATGAAGACGTTGGCAAAGTTATGAGAGATGGCTTGAATTTGACTCAATTGTTTACAGGCGTAATGCTTGGCGATATGATGGGTTATAAGTTAACCGTTTTGGGCAACGTAAATGTTTGGACGAAAAATGGCGTTGTCGCTGACGTAATGTTAAGTAAAGTACTTAATCAAGACGTTGGTAACTCAATGGCAAATGGTCTTAACTTGACAGATATATTCAAAGATGTTCAACTTGGCGATATGATGAGCTACGTAAAAGAAAATGGCGTTTGGAAGAAATTGACAAATGGAAGCCTTGTAGCAGTTGATAAGATGTTAAGCAGAGTACTTGACCTATTTGTTGGTAACGTTATGACAAATGGTTTAGATTTACCTACAATATTTACAGGTGTAAAACTTGGCGATATGATGGGATACACTTATAACGGAACAAACTGGGAAAGAACAGTAAATGGTAAAATAGAAACAGCGGATAAGATGTTAAGTCAAATACTCAATCAAGATTTGGGTGATGTAATGACAAATGGCTTGGCAATAAACGGTGTCAACGGCATCTTTAATTTGCTAAAACTTGGCGATTTAATGAATTATACATTAGATGGAACAATATGGAAAAATAACGGAATTGAAGTATCGAAGTTATTACAAAATTTATGCAATGTCAATGCGGGCGAATTCTTTAACGGAACAACCAACTTTGATACCATAATTAAAGATATGACCTTAGGAGATGTTCTTAACTTAGATGCAAGCGCAACTGGATTAATCTCAGTAATAAAAGACCTGAAGATAAATGAACTTACAACAGGAACTAAATTATTTGATACAATTCAGAACGCTAAAATCAGTGACATTATTACAATTCCTTCAAACGGAATTCTGAGCTTATTACCTGCGGACACAACAATTGGCGGCATTGCAGTTGCATTGACTAATGTAATTCAAACTAAATCAATTGGCGATTTAATAAAAGCTGGTATTATTTCAGTAGATTCTGCATCAATTGCGAAATTGGCTAAATTACTTAACAAGCCAGTAAGCGAAGTTGAAGCGTATAACTTACAACAATTTATTGATGGTATGTTTGGCGTTATTAACCTAATTCCGTAATAAATAGTTATAAGAAATTAAATTAATATTACTTTAAAGCTCTTTAAGAAAACTCTTAAAGAGCTTTAATTAAATAAAACGAAATTGCAATTTTCTATAATAATTAATATATATTGCAATTTTCTATAATAATATAATTTACGATATAATAATTTGATGCTTTATAGCTATAAATAAACAAGGGCATTTATGCTCTAATTAAATAATTTTAAATTGTTTATTGATGAATTTTTAAAACTATAATGGATTTATGTTATGTATATAATATTATTATTTAAAAACAATAATGAATATACGTTTTGCATAGTACATTATTATAATACAATAACGAATATACGTTTTGTGTAATATACTATTTTCAAAAAGCATAAATTGCAATAAATGATAGGTTTGTATCGCATATAAATGATTGAGGAGAAATTATGTTTTTGCAATTAACAAAATATTATAATGAATAACAAAAAAGGCATAGCTTTAGCAATTTTAGCTGCAGTATTATATGCAATCGGGTCGCCGATTTCAAAAATTCTATTAGAGTATGTACCGCCTACAATGATGGCTGCATTTTTATATATCGGCGCAGGGATTGGAATGGCGATAATTTCGTTAGTTCGAAAATTTAAAAAAAACAATAAAACAGAACTATCACTTACAAAAAAAGAATTACCATACACTATTGCGATGATTATTTTGGATATAATTGCGCCGATTTTTTTGATGTTTGGATTAAAAATGACTACTGCTGAAAATGTATCATTATTAAACAATTTTGAAATAGTGTCAACGGCGCTCATAGCTTTTATTGTATTCAAAGAATCGGTAAGCAAACGTTTGTGGTGTGGAATTACGTTAATCACAATAGCGAGCGTGATTTTATCGATTGAAGATTTTTCAAGCTTGAAATTTTCGTTTGGTTCAATATTTGTAATTATTGCTTGTATATGTTGGGGATTTGAGAATAATTGTACAAAAAAAATAGCGTCAAAAAATCCTATTCAAATAGTTTTACTTAAAGGAATATTTTCAGGACTTGGCGCTTTCATCATTGCATTGATTATAGGCGAAAAAATCACTGTGTGGTGGAGCGTAATAGTTGCGTTATGCGTTGGTTTAATTGCATATGGATTCAGCATATATTTTTATGTTTATGCTCAAAGAGAATTGGGCGCAGCAAAGACGAGCGCTTATTATGCCATTGCTCCGTTTGTTGCGGTGGCGTTATCTATGATAATTTTTAAAAATGAATTAACGTTAAATTTTATAATTGCTTTGCTTATTATGATTTTAGGCGCTTTTGTCGCTTCAAGTGACAAACCTTTCTTTAAGGGCAAAAACAATCTGTTATCATAATTAATAAGACCTCAAACTACTTAATTTTGCGATATAAATAATATTTTGTACTAACTCATTGAGATTGATATGAAAAGATATACTTCGCTACTATATAGTATTATATAAGATATATAATTTGTTTTTTCTTATCTATTTTTTAAATTTGATATTTTATTGTTTTGAAGTTAAAATGTTTCGATGTTTCGATGTTTTAATGATAAATGTTTCTATGTTTAAATGTTTAGATGTTTCTATGTTAAATGTTTTAAAGTTAAAATGTTTCGATGTTTCTATGTTAAATGTTTTAAAGTTAAAATGTTTCGATGTTTCTATGTTAAATGTTTTAAAGTTAAAATGTTTCGATGTTATTATGTTTGAATGTTAAATGTTTCTATGTTTTTATGTTTAAAATTAAAATGTTTCTATGTTTAAATGTTAAATGTTTCGATGATTTAATGTTAAATGTTTCGATGATTTAATGTTAAATGTTTCTATGTTAAAATGTTTCTATGTTTAAATGTTTAGATATTTTGATATTTTAATGTTTTGAAGTTAAAATGTTTAAATGTTTAGATATTTTGATGTATTGTTTAAGTGTTTCTTTGCTTTTATTTAAGATTTATTACTTTAAATGACTATGTTTAATAATGCTTTAATATACATAAAATATGATAGTAGATATAGTTGATTGAACGTTTCGCTGATAGATAGTATAATAGATTATCTTTATGTTTATTATTTGCATAAAGTTTTTTATTATGGTTATGTTGGCGATAGTATAAAGCAATATATACTATATATGTTTTGGTATAACAAAATATTTGAGCTTTTATTCTGCAACAATTGTATATGCAGAGATTGGCTATATTATGTACAATTAAATGGACATAATATCCGATATTTGAGTGCTTATATAATATTGTGATAGTTTGAAATGTTGCATAAATTATTGACATTATTTAACAAATATGGTATACTAAAATATAGTTAATTTATATTATTACAATACAAATACAATTTTTAATATTTAAAGTATGGTTTTCACAATAAAATTTTGTGATTTCTGTTTCATTAACATACTATATGATTAAAAAAGTAAATGTAATGGCATTAATATGATACAAATTAATATTTTGATACAATATATATAGCGGCGTTGCTGCTGTGACTGTTAAGGAGAAGGAAAATTTGAAAGCAAAGACAATTATATCAATTATTTTGGTAGTGGCGGTTATTATAGGTGTGGCGGTGGTGCTTGACAAGCTGTCAAAAAATGGTGTCGATATCGATTATTATGAACTTATGAACAAAAAACTGCCAAACGGTGAGATAAAACAAATTTATTTTGACGGTTATTTTAAGGTGCGTGTACGTTTTACGACAGGGAGTAAGACAAGTGAAACAAACTTCCCCACTTATTATGACGCTATAATCTCTGTTCCAAGTAGAGAACAATTTCATAGCGATTTTTTGATTGCAAAAAATATGCAGCAAGCAGCGATTGATAAAGGTGAAATTATAGAAATTACGTCAGATAAATTTACAAGAATTAGCGATATTAAAGTAAAATATTCTGATCCTTCTACTACAAACGTATGGGATTATGTTATGTATGGAATTATGATTTTGGGCGTTGTAATATTAGCGGTATTTATGCTCAAACAAATATCCAAGCAAAACAATCAAGGCGTACAATTTTCCCGTTCTAAAGCAAGAGTAAATGAAAATGTTAAAGTTCGTTTTTCAGATGTTGCAGGCTGTGACGAAGAAAAAGAAGAAATGGTAGAAATTATTGATTTTCTAAAAGCGCCGAAACGTTATTCAAATATTGGCGCGCGTATACCACGTGGCGTTTTATTGATTGGCCCTCCTGGAACAGGTAAAACTTTGCTTGCAAAAGCTGTGGCTGGAGAAGCGGGCGTTCCGTTTTTCTCTATTTCAGGTAGTGATTTCGTTGAGATGTATGTCGGCGTTGGCGCATCTCGTGTTAGAGATTTATTTGAGCAAGCTAAACGAAATATGCCGTGTATTGTGTTTATTGATGAGATAGACGCTGTCGGACGTCAACGTGGAGCAGGTATGGGTGGCGGACACGACGAAAGAGAGCAAACGCTAAATCAATTATTAGTTCAAATGGACGGATTTGAAACAAATACTGGAATTATTGTAATGGCAGCGACGAACAGAGCGGACATTTTAGATCCAGCTTTATTACGTCCGGGACGTTTTGATAGACAAGTTTATGTAAATTATCCCGATGTGCGTGGCAGAGAAGCTATTTTAAAGGTTCACGCTCGAAATAAACCGCTTGCGCCTGATGTAAACTTCACTAACATTGCTCGTATTACAATTGGATTTACGGGCGCAGATTTGGAAAATCTTTTAAACGAAGCTGCAATTTTGGCAGTTAGAGATAAACGAAAACTCATTAGTATGGATGATATTAATGAAGGTATAAATAAAGTAACTATGGGTCCAGCAAAAAAGAGTAGACTTGTTACAGCGTCGGATAAACGCATAACCGCATATCACGAATCTGGACACGCCATTGTTAGTAAAAGTTGTTCTTATAATACCGATGTTCACGAAGTTACGATTATTCCTCGTGGAAATGCAGCAGGATTTACTTCATTTAGACCAGAAAACGATGATCAACACGTAACTCGTCAACAATTATACGATTCAATTACCACAACGTTAGGCGGACGTGTTGCTGAAGAATTAATTTTGCAAAGCGTAACCACTGGCGCAAGCGCAGATATTAGAAGTATAACAGAAAGAGTGCATAAAATGGTGGTTGAATGGGGTATGTCTGATGAGTTAGGTCCAATTTACTACGGAAGCGAAGGCGAAGTATTTGTTGGTAAAGCTTACCAAACACAGATTAGCTATTCTCAAGAAGTAGCGGCGCTTATAGACAGAGAAGAAAACAAACTGATTAAATCTGCGCACGCTCGCGCAACACAAATATTAACAGAGAAAATTCAGTTACTACACAACTTTGCAAAAGTGCTATTAGAATGTGAAACAATTGATAACGATGAGGTTAATATGCTTATGAACGGCGATTCTCCAGATGACGTTATAGAAAAAATCAAACAAAAACAAATAGCGTTTGACAAATTACACGAAGAAATAAGAAAAAATGAAGAATTGATGAATAAATCTGATATAGAACAGAATATCACTGAAAATCTAAAAAAAGACAATGAACATCAAAATAAAGATAACAAAAATCAACAAAACGATATAGAAAATCAAAAAAAAGATAATGATAACAAACATTAAACTAATAAAATAAACAATTATTTAATATACTTCAAACCGATATATTTAGTATGAATATATCGGTTTTTTGTTACAAAATTTGTATAATTATTCAAATTTTCCCTTATTTACTTTAAATCCATTTAATTTGACTGTTATTCAATTTTTTCATCACAGCAATCAATGGTAGATTTTATACAGTTTATTTTAAATTTATCTAATATTTTTTTAAATTAACATTTAGCAATTTATAACGTAATTATGGATTTCATATAGTAATTTACATAATAATTTTAAATTCATATAAAGTAGTTTATATTATAATATTTTTAAATTCATAGATAGTGATTTATATTATAATATTTTTGAATTCATATGTAGTGATTTATATTATAATGTTTTTAATTTATATATAGAAATTTATAGTGTAATTATGATTATTATATATAGCAATTATAGTGTAATTATGATTTTCTTTGAGCATATACATCGTAAAAAAGGCATATACTAAAGGTATGATTGAGAAGGAAAAACGTACCAACGGATTTATAAAAAGCGCTATGATTTTAACTATATCAGCAATTATAGCTAAGATTTTTGGCGCTATATATAGAATACCGTTAACAAATATGCTTGGAGCATATGGCATTGGAGTTTATCAATTAATTTTTCCGTTATATGCGTTGCTTGTCACGTTTGCAGCTGCTGGAATTCCAACTGCAGTGAGCAAGTTAGTCGCTGAAAAAACCGAATTGCACAGATATGATGAA
This sequence comes from Clostridia bacterium, assembly GCA_036653075.1. Classification (GTDB taxonomy): domain Bacteria; phylum Bacillota; class Clostridia; order Christensenellales; family CAG-314; genus JAVVUQ01. The sequence continues at coordinate 21,954 of JAVVUQ010000013.1, forward strand.
GCTAAAGTTTATTTCAAAATAGCGTTATTGTTTTTAACAGCTATCGGGTTATTTTTGTCATTATTGTTATATGGATTTGCGGGTGTTATTGGAAAATTGCAACAAAATTTAGATACTGTTATAGCATACCGATTAATTGCGGCAAGCATATTGATAGAATGTATAACAGCTGCCTTTAAAGGTTGGTTTCACGGACGTATGAATATGAAACCATCGGCAATTTCTCAAATTGCAGAGCAAGTCACTAAAATGTCTATGGGATTACTTTTTGTGTATTTAAGTAAGCCAGACATAATTAAAGGCGTATATGCCGCTGTTACTGCTGTTACAATATCCGAATTTATGGGACTTGTCGTTATGGCGGTTATGTTTATAAAACAAGAAAAGATATCTATTAAATCACGTATGAGTTTATTTAAGGGATTAAGTAATACGATTGATACTAAACACTGTATATCCGAATTATTTAAATATAGTATACCATTGACAATATCTGCCGCTGTGTTGCCTGTTTCTCATTTAATTGATAGTATAATGGTACAAAATCTTATTGATTTATCCAATAAAACGGAACTGTATGGGCTTTGGTCTGGTCCCGTGCATTCGCTACTAAGTATGCCTTCAGTTTTAATTATGGGTATAGCTGCTTCAGTTGTACCAGAAATGGCAAAATCTTGCGCCATTGGAGATAAGGAGGGCGTTCGAAAAAATCTTAATACTGCTTTTGCGCTTACTTTTGCAATTGCTATTCCAGCAGCAATCGGGTTATTTTTGCTTAGTAAGGAAGTAGGTATTTTACTTTATCCCACGTTAAGTCAAAGTGACAAAAACATATTTAGCAAATTATTAATGATGTCAGCTCCAAGCGTAGTTTTTATGGCAACGCTTATGACGGGAACATCAGTATTACAAGCGCACGGAAAAATGTACGTTCCAGTCGTATCCTTAGCTATTGGAACAGCTATAAAATGCGTTGCTGATTACTTTTTATATAGAAATCCTAATATTAATATTTTTGGCGAGGGAATTTCTAATTCTTTATGCTATTTGATTGCAACGACGATAAATTTGTGGTATATTTTATATAAGCTTAAACTGAACATAAACTGGTGGAATATATGTTTTAAACCACTTGTCGCAGGAACGGCAATGTGCGCAACTATAATCGTTATGCGTATATTTTTAAAAACATTTGTTGCAAGTAAATTAGGAATTATAATTTCAATAGCTTTCGCTGCAATCGTATATAGTATAGGTTTAATCATTTTGTGGCGTATTAACAAACAACGACTTTTAAAGCTATAAATAAAAGAAAGAATTATATTGAATATTATTATCAATATAAATAATTATAAGGAGATTAAATTATTGATATTAACTAAAGAATTTTATATGAATAAAGCTCTAATTCAAGCGTATAAAGCGCAAATGTTGGACGAAGTGCCAGTGGGAGCGATTATCGTATATCAAGATGTGATAATAGCGAGCGCCTTTAATCAACGGGAAAAGAAAAAAAAGGCAACGGCTCACGCAGAACTTTCTTGTATTGAAAAAGCTAATAAAATATTTGGTGATTGGCGATTGACTAATTGCGATTTATATGTTACTTTAGAACCTTGCCCGATGTGCATAGGCGCAGCAATAAATGCGCGCATTGCAAATATTTATTTTGGCGCATTTGATTTACAAAGCGGTTGCTGCGGGTCAAAAATCAACATTGCCCAATTGAATTTATGCAATCACACACCGCATATTGAAGGCGGAATTTTAGAAAATGAATGTAAATCAATGTTACAAAACTATTTTAAAAAAATAAGAAAATAATAATTAAAAAATAAAATAATAATTAAAAAAATATATTATTAAATAAATATAAAATATTAAGATAAACATATATAATATTAAAATTAACGCAATAATTTAAATTAATTTTCATAAAAATATAGCTACATAACAATATGGTAATGAAATGGTTGTAGGGTTTACAGGCGGTCGTCCTAAAAGATTTCCTTGGAAAGATAACGAACAAGATAATAGATGTATCGATTTAAAAGCTAAGTTAAAAAATGAGCTTATTAAATTGATTAGTTTTGGCGCAGATAAATTTATTTGTGGTATGGCTATGGGCGCAGACACATATTTTGCGGAAATTATAATTGAATTAAAAGCTGAATTTAATATCCAACTTATAGCGGCGCTTTCGTGTTCAAGGCAACCGATGCTATGGAAAGAAAAAGAAAAAAAACGGTTTTATAATATAATAAATTATTGCGATAATTCGTATGTTCCATATATAAATCACGTAGAAGGGTGCGAGAAATTGCGAAATTATTATATTGTGGATAATTGTGACCTTTTAATCGCTATTGATTCGGGAATTAAAGCAAGCGGAACAGCTCAAACTATCGCTTATGCAAAAAAAACGGGCAAAAAAATAATAACTTTTTTTCCATATTAAATTTTAAAAAGATATTAAATTTACATTAGATATTAAATTTTAAAAAAATATTACGTTTACATTAGTTATTAAATATTAAAAAGATATTAAATTTACATTAGATATTAAATTTTAAAATAGATATTAACCTAAAATAATTTTACATAATATTAAGTATCAAAATAGCCATATATAATACTTTGAATAATACTTTAAATATGATAATTTTAAATATTTAATTATGAAAATGCATTTGATTATAGATATTTAATTATGAAAAAACATACAATTATAAATTTAAATTTTTTATAGATAAATAATCTGATATATTTCCATTTATTACCAAGTTTGCGTTTCGGTCAGCTTGAGTTGTTGATTTATTTATAACGATGAGATTTTTTCCATTAAATGCGCCAATTAAGCTTGCTGCTGGATAAACATTGAGAGAAGTTCCACCGATGATGAGAGTATCTGCAATAGACAGAGCTGAAATGCTAAGGGACAGGACAGTATTATCCAACTGTTCTTCGTACAAAACAACGTCTGGTTTGATTATGCCGCCGCATTCGCAACGTGGAATATCCAAGCTTTTCATTATTTCCTCCACTTTGTGAAATTTATGACATAAAGAGCAATAATTTCTCAAAACGCTTCCGTGCAATTCTAAAACGTTTTTGCTTCCTGCTGCGCTATGTAGTCCGTCAATATTTTGTGTTATTACAGCGATAAGATTTTTTTCTTCTAATTTTGCAAGCGCATAGTGCGTAGCGTTAGGTTTTGCATTTGTATATACCATTCGTTCACGGTAAAATTTAAAAAATTCCGATGTGTGTTGAACAAAAAAAGTATGAGAAAGTATAACTTCAGGCGGATAATCATATTTCTGGTTATATATTCCGTCTACGCTACGAAAATCAGGGATTCCACTTTCCGTAGAAACGCCTGCTCCGCCGAAAAAAACTATTTTTTTGGAATTATCTATGATTTCTTTTAATTTTTCTAATTCACTATGTTGTGGTTGGTTCATTTTGTCCCCTTTTTATGATATTACGTAAAAGCATAATAGAAAATATTATAAATATTAAACATTATTTCAAAGTACGAATATTTTTGATTGCATTACCTATTTATTAAAAATAAAATTATATAAAATAATCTAATTGTCACCAACTGCGAAGTTGATGACGCCAACTCGGGGTTTGGTGCAATAATATCGCTATTTATAAATTTATATTTTACAAGTAGAGATATACAAGCAAATCTTTTTGTATTAAGGTAATTATAAAGGTTTAGAGCGAGGTTTATTTAACCCTCGAGGATATACAAGCAAATCTTTTTGTATTAAGGTAATTATAAAGGTTTAGAGCGAGGTTTATTTAACCCTCGAGGATATTCAAGCGGAGTATGAGCAGTTTTTGTGATTATAACAAGGCTACGTTTTTCGCCATCGGGCAAAGTAAATAATTTAACTTCCGATATAACGCCGCCTAAAATCTTTATTGCGCTTTTAGCTTGAGTCGCTTCTTCTTCAATTTCGCTTTTATAGGCGATAAATCGTCCGCCTTGTCGAACAAGGGGCAAACAATATTCCGCAAGCGTATTAAGTTTTGCAACTGCTCTTGCTGTTACTACGTCATATTTTTCACGATATTCACTATTTATTTTGCCAGCGTCTTCCGCTCGTATATGAACGGAATTTACATTTTTTAGGCGTAAAACGCATACTAAATCTTCTAAAAACGATATTCTTTTAGTTAAGCTGTCCATTAGTGTAACTGTTACGTCATTGCGCAATAAAGCGATTACAGCGCCAGGAAAACCAGCGCCGCTGCCTACGTCGCATATTTTTGCGCCTTGCGGAATACTTTTTATTCCAAGCATACTATCTAAAAAATGAAGTTTCATAACAGCGTCAAAATCGGTTACAGAGGTCAAATTAAACCGATTGTTGTACTCTACTAACATTTCATAATATTTGTTTATTAGTGTTAACTTATCGTTATTTACAACAATTCCAAAGTCAGCGAACATTTTAAGATAATAAACAAGGTCTTTTTTTTCTGAAAGCTCAATTGCTTTAAGCGGAGTAACGCTAATTGTTTTCTCAATTTCTGTAATTGATTTTTTAAGCATAGGCTTATTCTCTATTGCTTCGCTATCAATTTGATTGCTTTTAGTATTATTTAGCAATAATTCGCTATGATTTGCGTTATCAACATCTATATTAGCGCATATCGTAGTGTCGGTATCAGTAATCTTTTTTGTATTTATATTATTTTTTGAATTATTTACTAAAGTACTATTGTTTTTAACTAAAGTACTATTATTTTTAAGTTGTCTAATTTCATTGTCATCTTTTGTATTATGTTCTTTGTTTGTGGTAGGGTTGTTTAACTTCATTATTTATGCTTCCTTTATACTGACAATTTTATTAAATTATAGCTATATTTTTATTAATATTTATACTTATATAAATAAAATTTATAAATAGATAACTACATATAAATATTTATTTATATTTTTTTTATTTCCCTAAGCAAAATTTTGAAAATATCGTATTCACAATTTCTTCGGTTGCGGTTTTGCCGCTTATCTCGCCCATTGCGTTCCAAGCGTCGTAAAGAGGAACGGCGATACAGTCGAGAGTGCCAGTTTTAATGACGTTAAAAGCGTTGTTTAAAGCGTCATACGAGCGTTTTAAACAATCGATATGTCGGCTGCTAATTACTATTAATTGGTCGCTGTCTGCTTTTCCGCTGATAAACATTTGGTATATTTTTTCCTTTAATTCTTCAATTCCGATATTTTTTAAAGCTGATAGCGCAAAGCCATATTCTTTGTCCGAATCGGAATAATTTACTATATCGCATTTATTTAACACTGCGATATGAGGCGCAACCAAAGCGTTCAAAAATTGTTTATCGCCGTCGTTTAAGGGTGTTTGCACGACGTAAAGAACTAAATCGCAATTAGCCGCTAAGTTTTTAGCTCTACTAATGCCTTCCATTTCAATTTCGCTTTCAGTTTCACGAAGTCCTGCGGTGTCATAAAAATTTAGTTTTAAATCTTTATAATTAATGGTAGCTGAAACGATATCTCTTGTTGTGCCAGCTTGAGTAGAAACAATTGCTCTATCCATATTCACTAAAGCATTTAAAATAGAGGATTTTCCAGCGTTTACTTCACCGACAATGGCAATATCTGCGCCATTTTTGACAATTGGCGCAAGCAAGGCGCTGCTAAGTAATTTCTCTATTTGGCTTTTAATTACCTCAAGAGGCTGCTGTGTTTTTTCTAAGGTCATAACTTCTAAATCTTCTTCAGGATAATCTAAAGATACTTCAATTTGCGCAAGTAAATCAGTTAATTCATTTTGTAATATTTCAATTTCTTTTTGTAATCGTCCCGTTAACATATCATATCCGCTTTTGACTTGTAGCGCTGATTCCGCTTCAATCATTTCGATAACGCCCTCGGCGTTTTCCAAAGTCATTTTGCCATTTAAAAATGCTCTTTTTGAAAATTCGCCGTTAGTCGCTATTCTTGCGCCTTTTTTGATACATTCTTTTAAAGTTCCGTCGCTAATAGCTCGTCCGCCGTGCATATAAATTTCGACGCAGTCTTCGCCGGTATAAGATTTTGGCTTATTGAAATAAACGCACATTGCTTCATCTTTAAAAAGTTCGGTGCTTAAGGTGCCTTTTTTTATAAAATTTGGTTTTGATGGCATAGGCGAAAATATCGTCGCTGCAATGGACTTTGCTTGTTCGCCACTTAATCTAATTATACTTATAGCGCTTTTTCCTCGCGCTGTTGCAAGCGCAACAATAGTTTCATTATTCATAATACTCCTCGCTTATTGATTTATAACAATTTAAGTATGCTCTAAATTAATTATATTATAATTGTTCATTATTTAATTTTGTTTGGTTTTTAATGCGAATCTAACAGCTTTTTCCGCTGTCATCATACCTCTAAGTATTTCTGGGTTGGGAAGTTTATTCTCGACAGCTTTATTGTAAAATATAGTTGCGTTTTCTTTGTCGCCTTTTGCAGCGTAAATGAGCGCCAAAATTTCGCAAGCATTATAACGTTTTGTGTCGGCGTTAAATGCCTTTAATCCTAACTGTTCGGCGTTTTCATAATCTTTTATTTCATAACAAAGATGAGCGTAGTTAGTCATAGCGTATACGTTTGAAGGGTTAACTGAAATTGCTTTAACATAACAAATTTTAGATTTTTCCGTATTGCCTTTAACGGCGTACAATAATCCTAAATTAGACCAAGCTCTATCAAAACCTTCTTCAAAAGATATTAAATCTTCATAAAGCGCAATTGCATCGTCATTGTTACCATTATTTTTCAAGGCGCACGCTTTAAAAAACATAACAGCGGCGCGTTCGTTATTAGCGCCACATTTTTTTAATAAATCATTTGCTAATTTTATTGCGCGTTTGTTTTTACTTTGCATAAACTTTATTATTAAAACAATAAGTTTCTCATAAAGTTCATCATTATTACTGAAACTGTCTCGGATAATATCTGGATAAAGTTTACTGATATACTCTGCATTTTTTTTTATTGATTCACGTTCGGTTTTTTCGCTTGCCCGCATTTGAAAAATAACAAATATTCCAAGCATTGTAGGTACGATTACATTTGCAATTGTTCCGTAGTTATTGCTTTTTATAGCTGTATAAATTGATATGCCTAAAACAATTATGCAAAAAAGCGCAATGCACATAATAATTATTTTAAGTTTTTTGCTCATACTTTTTTCACCGCCTTTAGAAATTATCAATTTATTATAAATTCAAAAAAATTCTATTAATCCTAACTTTATTTTTATTAATTCTAACGTTTTACTATTAATTCTAACGTTTTGCTATTAATTCTAACTTTTTTCTATTAATTCTAACGTTTTGCTATTAATTCTAATTTTATTTTTATTTATTCTAACGTTTTACTATTAATTTTAACGTTTTACTATTAATTTTAACGTTTTACTATTAATTTTAACATTGCTTTTCTAATTTTTTAGCTTCGTTCCATAAAGCGTCCATTTCTTGTAAATTACTATCTTTTAATTCTTTACCTTGATTTTTAAGAGTGTTTTCTATATAAGTAAATCGTTTTATAAATTTATTGGTAGTGCGGCTTAAAGCAACTTCTGCGTCTACGTCTAAAAATCTGCTAACATTTATCAATGCAAAAAATACGTCGCCTATTTCGCCCTCTAAAGCGTCCTTATCTATGGATTTTTGTTGTAGTACTTGCGTTACCTCGCCTATTTCCTCTAATACTTTATCCACAGCGCCTTGAACGTTATCCCAGTCAAAACCCACCTTAGCGGCTCTGTGTTGAATTTTTGACGCGCGCATTAACGCTGTCATTGACATTGGAACATCTAACAAATTCTGAGTGGTTGTTTTTAACTGTTTTTCAATAATCTTGTTTTTTTCCCATATCTTTAACGCTTCTTCAGCGGAAGAAACCTTGTCCGTTCCAAAAATATGACTATGTCGAAAAATCAATTTTTTGCATAATCTTGTATAAACATCACTATAATCAAACTCATCTTCCTCTCTACCTATCTCTATATGAAAAAGCGATTGCATCAACATATCGCCTGTTTCTTCAATGATTCCATCAATATTATTGTTATCTATGGCATCTGCAAGCTCGTAGGCTTCCTCAATAGTATTATGGCGTATGGTTTTATGTGTTTGCGCTTTATCCCAGCTGCAACCATTCTCGCCTCTAAGTACACGTAAAATCGATATTAAGTCGCTGTAACCAAATTGCTTTTTTTCAATAATAGGCGTTAATGGTATATACAAAGTAGTGGCGTAATCGTACCCACTCATTCTATCTATTTCGCAAAGCGGTAATTTATTGAGTTCGCCTTTTATAAATAATGAAACTTCAACTATTCCATCAAAAAATTCTAAAAGCTTAAGCTTTACGCTACTTGCCGTATCAATATCATAAACTTCGGTAATTATCAAGGGTATATCAGTGGGTAAAACCAAAACATTGCATAGTTGAATTGCGCTTACCGCCATATATGTTGACAAAGGATAATACTTAAGTATATTAGCAGTGTTAGATACGCTAAAAATTATATCTAATTCAATATTCGGCATCGTCGATAATAATTGTACCGCTGTGTCATCATTGCCGCTACCATTTACGCAAAAAACAAAATGTTTATGCGTTGTCGCTCGCTTAATAACTCGCTCAACAATTAACTCATTTAATACATCGAAATTTTCAGCGCTATTATATAATCCATCACACGTCGCTACTTTAATTCCCTTAGACGAAAAATAATCAAAAGTGCCACTTTTTTCCGTTTTAACAAGTATATAATCACTTTGCTCAATTGCGGCTATACCACTTAGAGTCAAATCTTTAGCGTTAGTCCCTAATCCAACTACGGTAATTTTCATATTCTCTCCCTTATGCCTTGTATGTATCTGCATATTTTACAAAAATAAGCAAATTAACAAAAAATAATTTTAATTTATTGTTTATGAATGTATATTGTCTATTAATTAATTTGTTTATGAATTTATATTGTTTATGAATTTATATTGTTTATGAATGTATATTGTCTATTAATTAATTTGTTTATGAATTTATATTG
>JAVVUQ010000014.1:0-30608 GCA_036653075.1 Clostridia bacterium
TACATTCGTATTTCGTATTGCATCTAATAACGACGTTTTACCATGGTCAACGTGTCCCATAACGGTTACTATTGGAGGTCTTTTTTGCGTATCAATAAGTCCATCGCCATCGTTTACTACGCCTGCGTGCATCGCTTCTTCTGCGGTTTCCTTAACTTTTAATGTTAATTCAACTCCAAATGCGCTCGACACATACGCCGCAACGTCAAATTCAATTTTTTCATTTATTGTCTTTGTAATGCCTTCGTCAAATAATTTTTTTATAATCTTTCCCGTTGCAATTCCTATCTTTTCACTTAAATCTTTAACGGAAATTTCTTCATTACTAATAACAGCGCGTTCAATTTTCATTATCACTTGCTCAAATTTAACTTCTTGCTTTTTAGAGCGTGAACGTCTAATTACGCCTCTATCCTCATCAAAGTCGTCAAATGTGCGCATAAGTAAATTCTTTTTATTAAGCGATTTCTTTTCATCTGTTTTTTCAGGAGTTTTATTCTTGTTACCGTACTGTTTTCCTTGTTGTATATAGTTGGTAGCATATTCAAATTTTACCGCTGGTTTAACTTGAGGAGCGCTCCTATTATACGACAGTCTATTCTCATCTGGTTTAGCGTCTTTATTGAATGCGCCAGAACGATAATTAGAATTATTATTGCCGCTGTTACTGTTATAACCGCCGCCATTATTATATCCGCCATTATTATAACCATTGTTATTGTTATTATAATTGCTGTTATTACTATTATATCCACCGCCGCTGTAACTACTATTACTACTACCGCCATTACTATTATATCCACCGCTTGTACTATAACCGCCGCTTGTACTATAACCGCCGTTATTATTATAACCATTGTTATTATTATAACCGTTGTTGTTATTATAACCGTTATTATTATAATTGCTGCTGTTATTATTGTATCCGTTGTTATTATAACCGCCATTAGGACGTGACGAATTTCCTTGTTGATAAGGAGGTCTTCTTTGTTCCATTGGAGGTTTTACAGTAGGTTTTGGCTCTCTTGGCGCTTTAGGTATTTCTGTTAAAAATCTTCTAACTTTGACGTTTCCACGCTCGTCTGTATATGTGCGTTTCATTTCGTTAGGGTTATCGCTATTAACCGCTTTTTCTTCAGTTATGCTAATTTTACCAGACAATTCAGGTTTTATCGGTTTTTTCTCCACAATGACTCTATTGTCCGGTTTGTTTTTCTCCCGTTCAATGCGTGTGTTAGGTTTTGTAGTGGAAACAGTTCCATCACTCTTTTGTTGTGGCTTTTTAGCGATAGGTCTATCTTTTTTTATACCTTCTGCTTTAAAATCCGCTTTTGTATTAGCATTTACATTAGCATCTTCTGCGACTAAGCTATTAATTGCAGTAATTTCAACTTTATCGGTAGTTGTCGCTTTAGCAATCGGTTCAGCTTTAATATTAGCGTTAGTTTCCGTTTTTGCTGTAACATTTATTGTGTTTGCAATTACGGTAGCTTTTACTTTATCAATATCTGCTGTTTGCTTACTCGCTTGATTTATTTCGGCGGTACTATTTGCCGCTTTAAACTCTGTTTGCATAGTCACTGCGCATTCAACTTTTGACTTTGTAATTATAGGTTTTTCCACTTTTTCAGCCTTTTCAGCCTTTTCTACTATAATTTTTTCTACCTTTTCTGCCGAGGCTTTTTCAACTTTAATATTCTTTTCAGCTTTATTAAGTTCAGTTTCGGTTTTTTTAGGCAAGTCAACTACTAACCCCAACGTATCTGTTGGAATTTTATTAACTTCAATTGGTTGAACTATATCGTTAGATTTCTGCTCGTGACAAACTGTTACAGCCTCACGTTCAAGACGCTGCTGCTCTGCTTGTTCGGCAAACATTTCTTTTTCCTTAACACCGATAGCCTTCGTCACCGCTTCAAGCTGCTTTTTCGCTCCACGTATACGCTTGCATAACGTTGTTGCTGTCATATAGGTGTTAGAACGTAAAGTTCTTAGATTCTCCAATTGCCCTTGTCCTTGTGAAGAACCGGTGTCTTTACTTGTTGTTGTCAATCGGTTGTACCTCCGTATAAATTATAAAGTCCTTTCCTGCTGTTTCTTCTATTGTTTTTACCACTGCTGACGCTAAATTTCTGTCCGTAATCGCAATAACTTTACATTGCCTATTACAATAAACACTTAACGGCTGCTCATTAGTCACATATAATGGTATCTTCTTTTCTAAACAATGCTTTACTGTCATTTTAACAGTATTCTTGCCCGCATCAAATCCCATTAATACTACATCTGCGTGCGTTCGACTTCCCTTTTCAGTTAGTTTATCCGCTCCGTATGTCACACTTCCTTTCTTTATAGCAAATCCTATATATGTGACCAACCTTTTGTCCATCTACTACTCCTCTTTCAGTTTCAATGCTCAATGTCTGTTTCTAATACTTTATATTTTAATTGTTTATCAATTTATATCATATCTTATATATCAATAAACAGTTTTTAATTTTGTTGCGATTTCTTTTCGTTAATAGCCTTTTCAATTTCGTTGATAAACTCTATTTTAATTTCTCGTTTAAATAATTTATTGAGAATCTTTGTACGTTTACATTTTTCCAAGCAAGTTTCATCAACGCAAATATATCCGCCTCTGCCATTCATTTTGCCTGATTTATCCACCACAATGCCATCATTAGTAACAACAAGTCTTAACATTTCCTTTTTAGGTTTCATTTGTCTACATACAAGGCACATTCTTTCGGGAATTTTCTTTTCCATTTTAGTTGTTGCTCCTAAGCATTGTATTATAATATCAAATTTATGGTATTATGTTTCGTCATCTTCTACATAAACGCCCGTAATCTCAGTGTTTTCAAAGTCTTTGTGCATAACAATAGGGTTATCCACTAATTCGTGTACCTCGCTATTTTCACCGAGCAAACCTTCTGCGACAGCGGACGTATATGAACGAACGTCAATTTTCCAACCAGTCAAACGAGCAGCGAGTCTTGCATTTTGACCATCTTTTCCAATCGCCAAACTCAATTTGTCGTCAGGTACTATAATTTTCGATTCTTTAGTGTCCTCATTTGCTTGAACCATAAGAACTTTTGCAGGACTAAGCGCTCTCGCTATATAATCTAATATATCATCACTATATGCAATAATGTCGATTTTTTCTCCATTTAATTCATTTATAATCGCATTTACTCTTGCGCCTCTATTACCCACGCAAGAACCCACCGGATCGATATCGGCGTCATTAGATTCAACTGCCATTTTTGTGCGATATCCCGCTTCTCTAACGATATTTTTTATTGTGACGATGCCCATACGTATTTCTGGAACTTCTATCTCAAATAGTTTTTTTACAAGTCCCGGACAACTTCTTGAAAGCATAACCTGTACGCCCTTAGGAGATTCCTTTACACGTTTTATAATGACTTTAATTCTATCGCCCACTTTGTAACGTTCATTAACATTTTGATCTGCTTGTAATAAAACGCCTTCAAGTTGATTTCTGCCAATTTCAACATAAACCGAACCATCTTCAGGGTTAAGTCTACTAACCATTCCAACTAAAAGTTCGTTTTCTCTTTCTACAAACTGGTTATAAGTCATACTTCTTTCCGCTTCTCTAATGGCTTGCATAATAACTTGTTTAGCCGTTTGAGCTGCGATTCTACCAAAATCTTTTGGAACGATTTCTGTCAATATATCATCGCCAATACGACAAGATTTCTTAATAGCTCGACCTTCTTCAAGCGTAAGTTCTTTATCTATGTCAACAACATCAGCCACTACGGTTTTATACGAATATATTTTAATCGTAAATTTTTCGGGATTAAGCCTTACTAATACATTTGTCGCTTCTCCGTTGTTCTTTTTGTACGCAGACGTCAGCGCCGTGCCCAAAGCAGCTACTATCAACTCTTTATTCACGCCTCTTTCCCGCTCTAAATCATCTAACGCAGCAAAAAAATCTTTATTTATCATTGTGTTATGCCTCCTACGGATTAAAATCTAATTAGCGGCTGTACGTGCGCTACTTTTTCCCGTTCAAATATCTTTTTTATACCATTAATATCCATTGTAAATGTCTTTTCATCAAAATCTTCTAATACGCCGTCAAATTTCTTTTTCCCGTCTTTATCTTTTGTATAAAGCTTAACAGTAATTTCTTTTCCCTTGCTTTTATTAAAATCTCTATCCGTTTTAAGCGGCCAATCTAATCCTTGCGATGATACGTTTAGCGTATACGACGCATCATTCGTCGGATTAAGTTCATCTAATGGCTCATCAATAGCTTTATGCAACTTTTCGCAATCATCTATCATTACCCCGCCTTCTTTGTCGATATATATTGTCAAATTCATTCCATCTACTTTTTTTGCATATTCCACTTCAATAAGCTCTAATCCAAATTGCTCAGCAAAAGGCTTAACTAATTCAAATACGTCTGTTTCAACTTTACTTGCCATTATTCTCCCTCAAATATATATTTTACACAACAAAAAAGCGACAATCGCCCTTTTTTGCATTATCACCAAATTCACCTAATCGCATCGCTTTGCGTTAGCTTATTGTATATGCCGACAATTGAGAAAATTTTTAAAAAATTTCCAAGCGGCGTTCAACAATTTTACATCGACAGTATAACGCATTTGCGGTAACTTTTTATTTGTATAGTTTACAAATTTTTATATTTTTATGGCAAAACTGTAATACTATCCAAAAAAGATACGCATAGATATACATACGAAAATTAAAACTGCGATAATATCTCCATACACAAATTTAGAGCGGAATCGAAATTCCACTCTAAAATAAATTTATCATATCTTAGTACGCTTATTATACCACATTATTTTTCAATTATCAAGTATTTAAGCGTTGTTTTTTGAATATAAAGAAAATTTTACCAAGTAAAACATTCTCCTGCAAACTTATACTCCTGTTTTACATAAAAGTCGCAACTACCGACGTAAATTTAACTATTTATTCTATTAATGTATAGTAACCTATAATTTTGTATGTAAAATACTAACCTCAATTATTTACAATATCAAAATAATTATACATAATTTTAAAGTAATGGTATAACAGCTAAATACACAATATCTTTACGTAACGCTGCGCTGCCTTCTGCTAAGACAAAGCCTTTGTTACAAATAGAGCCACCGCAAAGTTCGACAATCCTTTCCAATCCTTTTAAGCTATTGCCTGTGCTAATCACGTCATCTACTATTGCAACTTTTTTTCCTTTAAGCAAATCAGCGTCGTGTTTAGATAAATACAACTTTTGCATAACTCCCGTAGTTATACTTGATTCAATAGAAACTTCTACTCCATCTTGCATATATAGTTTTTTCGTTTTACGAGCAACCGCATAATATTCTTGGTTTAATTCACGTGCAATTACGTGTGTTAGTTGTAATCCTTTTGATTCTGCCGTCAATAAAATATCGCATCCGACAAGCAATTTTGCCAACTCTTTTCCACAATGCTCCGTCAAGGTTTGGTTTCCGTGCAAATTAAAAAAGCATATACTTACTCCGCCGGGTAGCGGCATTACTGGCAAATGCGCTTCTACTCCCGCTATTTCAACTTTAAACTCTTTAATTCCATTACTTTCCATTTGTAGCTGCCTCCATTAATTTTTCCATTGTTTCGATTTGGCATATATAACAATACTTTTATGTCGTTATTTTTAAATAATCAACGCATTAATATTTATAAACTTTAATTTTGTTTGTATGCATTTTTTCCGAAATCAATTGTATATATTTTTGCATAATTATATTAATCGTGTTGAAATATAATATTAGATTTTTTTTAATATTACATTTTTGTATTAATCGGGACGATTTTCGAAATATTTGGTATTTATCTTGCCTATATCCGTTCTTGGAAAATGAGCGGTAAATATTACCACTTCGGGAACGGCATAAGTTATCAAATTTTTCTTTACAAAATCTTTTATTTTATCTTTTGTTTGTTCTGTTCTGAGATTTTTATCCGATAATTTTACATAAGCGTAAACAGTTTGTGTTTCGTCAGATTTTTTTTTGCCTACTACGCAAACCTGTTTAACAAAGTCTAACCGCATAATTACATCTTCCACTTCGCTTGGAAAAACATTAACGCCCTTTCGTAAAATAAGGTGTTTGATTCTCTGTTTAAAATGGATATATCCGTCTATATCCACAGTTCCCCAATCACCCGTGTGCATCCACAACTTTCCATCGTGCAACTTTAGCGCATTGTTCGTAGCCTGCTCATCAGAATAATATCCATTCATTAACGTATCGCTATGAACGCATAATTCTCCTTCTGTATTGCATTTTGCCACTTTTCCATCTACAATAACAGCAATTTCTGCGTTCGGTACAGCCCTACCCGACGTGCCTAATTTATAAGCTTCTGGCGTATTCACTGCGCAAACAGCGATAGTTTCAGTAAGCCCGTAACCTTCAAATAATTTCATTTTATTTTCATCATTGGTAACCGCCGCATTAAACCGTTTAATTAACTCAGCCGATACGTTATCGCCACCCACAAAACATCTATCAATGGACGATGCTGTTTTAAAATTAAATTCTTTTCTTTTAAGCAACGCATAAAAAACTGAAGGCACTCCGTTAATAAAACTAACTTTGTACTTTTTTATTAGCTTTACAGCCTCTTTTGGCTTAAATTTAGTAATAAGTAACTGCGTCATTCCAAAAGTTAACGATATGTGCATATTCATACACAACCCAAATCCGTGGAACGAAGGCAACACCGAATATAATACTCTATTTTCTAATCTTTCGTCAAGCAAATAATACTGTTTTTTTTGAACAAGTTGATTTAATGCGTAATGCGAGATTTCTACCTTCTTAGGTTTATCCGTAGTCCCTCCGCTATGAAGTATACAAGCTAAAGGTTTTTTTACGTCATTTTTTTCTTTATTTGTGTAATCTATATTACTATTTATTGTTTTATCTACAACCTTTTTATTGTTGGTATCATAAAGATTAGAGATATTTTTATCGCTTTGATTGACATTGCTTGTTCTTTTTATCAAATCATTAAAGTTTATATAAGATTCTTCCCTTTTAAATGGATTGCGTATGTTCATAAAAGCGTAGCCGATTTTATGCTTTAAATCCATATATTCGCTAATATTGCAATAAACAACTTTTTTTTCATTAATTACGCTCTTTCTAAGTACTAAATCAGATGTAATAAGTATTTTACTGCCTGTTTCGTTCATTGATTCGATAATTTGTTTCATTGGCGTTAATGGATGAATTATATCCGTTATTGCGTTAAGCTTTGCAACCGCATAAAAAGTCGTCGCATTTTGAGGAATGTTAGGCAAACATAAAGTTACAATGTCGCCGCTTTGTACGCCTAAACGCTTCAAACCTAAAGCGCAATTATCCACCATTCCAAAAAAATATTTAAAGCTAATTTTTTTTCCATAGAAAATAAACGCTGTCTTTGCGTTATGCTTTTGATAGCTTTCTTTAATAAATTCGTAAACATTTAAGTTACTATCCACTTCCATTTTATTGTTCATGCAATACTCGCCTTTGTAAATTCGCAATACTTATTTTTGTCCAAATGCGAATTGTAATTCATCGTTTTTTTATATTAAACACGTTTACTTTTTATTAATCATTATTCACTATGCTATAAATTGTCGCCTCATAAGGTCTAAGTTTATAAGAATTTTCATAATTTTCTTTTCCAACATAGTTATTTATCAAAACCTTCCTACTTTGATACCTAATTTCCTTAGGTAATTTAAAAGATACAGATTTACTTGTGAAATTTATAACTATTAGCACTTTCTCTTTTTCATAGGTTTTTGTATACACATAGACTTTTGAACTTAAGGGAAAATACTCTTTATATTCTCCATATTTCATTGCGCCGTTACTTTTACGAATAGCAATCAATTTGCGATAAAAATTCAGTACTGAATTGGCGTCTTTTTCTTGATTTTCAACGTTTATCTCTTTATAATTGGGATTAATCGAAATCCACGGTTTACCGCCAAATCCTGCGTTTTCGCTATCGTTCCATTGCATAGGCGTACGCGCGTTATCACGAGACGCATAGGCTATCGCGCGCATAACGTATTTTTGCGAGAACCTCAATTTTCGCATCATTTTGTACATATTTAAACATTCTACATCTTTATATTGCGATAAATCTTGCATTTTTATAGATGTCATAGCTATTTCCTGCCCTTCATAAATAAAAGGTATACCCGTTAGCCCCATCTCCATTACGGCTATCATTTTTGCGCCTTTGTCGGCATATGTTGAATCGGAACAAAACCGTCCTACCGCTCGTGGCTGGTCGTGATTTTCAAAATAAATAGTATTTATCGCCTTGCCATACAATTCTGTTTGCCATCTTCCTAAAGTACGCTTAAGCTTTCTATAACGCATTTTCGACATTAAATATTTTATTCCAAAATGATTATCGGCATTCATATGCTCAAAGGTAAATACAGCGTTTAACTGTTGTTTTTCATTGTTTTCTATATATGTTAGCGCCTTAGTAGTATCAATCAATACCCCTTCTCCAACAGTAAAACAATCGTACTCGTCCATTACTTGCTTTAATTGCAACAACAATTCGTGTATAGAATTACCATCAACATAATGCTCTTTACCCACTAACGCTATTGAGTTTTTTCCGTTAGGAAGCCCCACAGTTTTAGACAATAATGTAATAACGTCACACCTAAATCCGTCTACGCTTCTATCTAACCAAAATTTTAAAACACTTTTTATTTCTTCAATAACTTTAGGATTACCATAATTTAAATCTGGCTGATTTTTAGCAAATAAATGCATATACCACATATCAGTGTTTTTATCATATTCCCAAGCTTTTTCTGAAAAAAATCCCGTCCAATTATTAGGCGGTTTATTTCCCTTGCCCTTCCGCCAATAATAGTAATCTCTGTACGGATTATCTACGCTCTTTTGACTTTCTTTAAACCACATATGCTCATTTGACGTATGATTGATAACTAAATCCATAATTACTCTAATTTTTCGCGCGTGCAATAACTTCACCATCTCATCAAACTGCTCAAGCGTTCCATATTCAGGATTTATTCTCTTATAATCGCTTATATCATATCCGTAATCAACATTCGGCGAACAATAAAGCGGCGAAAACCATACTGCATTCACTCCAAGCGACTGCAAATAATCCACTTTTTCAATTACACCTTCAATATCTCCTTTACCATCACCATTTCCATCTCGAAAACTACGTGGATAAATTTGATATACTATTAGGTCTTTTTGCCACTGCTTATTCATTATTTTTCGTCTCCTTGCATACACACTTTTATATCATCACTTTACATCAGCATTTTTATATTAACATTTATATCAACATTTTTTATCGCTAAAATCAAATTTTTTTAATAGTTTAACTAATTTTTTTTGCCAATATTATATAATTCTTAGTCTTTATCATAACATTAGTTTTAATGTATGATTATATACATTATCGCATACATTTATATTGTAACACATTTTTGAAATTTTTACAATATATTTGCTTAAAATGCTTTACTTATATAATAAAAAATGATAAACTACTGAGGTTAGTTATGACTAACTATATTGTATCATAATATAGTTACATGATATTGAGTTTATTACGCCTTAATTAGTATAATTTTTTAAAGTTTATAATCTAAACTATTACTTAATATGTATAATGGCTGTATATCTATATGTTTAGTTTAAATTAAAGATAAAAATGAAATTAGGGTAAAAATAGAAATGAAATTAAATTAAATTAAAATGAAAATAAAAATAGAAATAGAAATGAAATTAGAGTAAAAATGAAAATAGAATAAAAACAAAATAGAAATGAAATAGAAATTGTTAGCTTAAGGAGTTTTTAATGTTTTGGAAGGTTGTAATTTTATCTACTATAGCTGGAGCGATAGGAACTGGGCTTGGTGGATTGTTGGGGTGTTTAATAAAAGGAAATAACAAACGAACTACTTCTTTGCTTTTTAGCTTTGCTGGGGGGATAATGCTTGGAATCGTTTTTTTTGATTTAATTCCTGAGCTTATGCCACTAAATCGTGAGAACTTGCTTTTACATTTTTTTCTCGCAATAATTGGGATTGCAATTGGAATGTTTTTTGTCTTTGTATTTAACAGTCAAATTGATAAAAAATTAAATTTATCTAAAGAACTTCCTATTGAAAAACGCAATAATAAAAAATACTTTTTGTCTGGTTTGGCTATTTTTGCTTCAATCGCATTGCATAATTTACCTGAAGGGTTAGTTATTGGCGCTGGGCAACTTGCCGAAATGGGTACGGTTACGACTATTCTAATTGGAATTCATAATATACCTGAAGGAATGGCGATTGCATTGCCGATGAAATTATCTGGCACGTCAACGCCTAAAGCTGTATTTTACTGTATTTTATCTGGAATGCCCACTATTTTTGGCGCAATAATAGGTTATGTAGTAGGCGGAGTAAATGATTATATTATAAAGCTTTGTCTTGGAATCGCATCTGGCGCAATGCTCGCAATAGTTTTTTGTGAAATGCTTCCAATGGCGACTGACTTTTATCAAAACAAAACAGTTTCCGCAATAGCTTTAATAGTAGGTATAATTGTAGCTTTTGGTTTAGTTACATTTATTTAATCTTCTTTTCATTATAAATAATATATAAATTATCTATATAATATTAGCGTAATATTAGCATATTTCACATTATCAATCATATATTATACTATGGAAACATCTTATAATGATTTAAAAGCAAAAAATGTAATAAATACCTTAAATGGCAAATGTTTAGGTCATCCAATTGATATGATAATCAACCTAAAAGCAGCCTGTGTTTTAGGCTTGGTGGTGGCTGGCGAGCGAAAACTATTTAAATCTTGCGAGGATATTTTTATCCCTTGGAACAACATAACTAAAATAGGCGATGATGTTATTTTAATTACATTACCTTCGCTGACGGAAAGCTGTCCTACATAAATAGTTTTTTATAGTTTAACAACAAAAAATGCGTCTTGAATATTAACATAAATAGTATGTTTAATATTTAAGGCGCATTTTACTTTTAATATTTACTTTTATCTTTGCCTTTTGCCTTTTACTTTTTATATTTTACCTTTTACCTTTAATATTTTATTTTAATATTTTCATTATATGATATATAAATTAATTTTTTAATTAAAAAATAATGCCATATTCTTTAGCTTCGTTATATAATTGTTCTCTAAATCTTGGATGAGCGATAGCGATAAGCATTTGAACTCTATCTTTAATAGAAGCACCTTTAAGGCGAGCCTTGCCATATTCAGTAACTATATAATCTACGTCGTTTCTCATAAGCGACACGCCTGCGCCTGGTTTTAATTGCGATACAATTTTGCTAATCTCCACACGTTCGCCAACGCTATTTTTAACCATAGCGGTAGAGTACAAAGCGATAAATGAACGGCCATTTTTTGCCATTTGAGCGCCTGTTGCCGTATCGGATTGTCCGCCTGTTCCAGAAAACACTCGTGAGCCAATACTTTCGCTGCAACACTGTCCTGTTAAATCTACTTCAATTGTAGTGTTTATTGACACCATATTATCATTTTGAGCGATAACGTATGGATTGTTTGTGTATGCGCTATCGTGAATCTCGATAACATCGGGATTTTCTGTTACAAATTCGTATAATTCTTTTGTTCCCATTACAAATACCGTTACATTTTTACCTTTGTGTAACGTCTTTTTTGTGTTGTTGATAACACCCGCTTTATATAACTTCATCATTCCGCTTGTAAATAATTCGGTATGCACGCCTAAATCTTTTTTGCCATACAACGCTTCTGCTACCGCATTTGGAATACCGCCAATACCCAATTGAATTGTATCGCCATCGTGAATTTCATTAGCGATGAGTTGTCCAATGATTTTATCTTTATCATTCGATGGAAGGTCAGGAAATAACGGCGGAAAATAATTTTCTTCTGTTACAAAATCTACATCGTCAATTGATATAATATGATCGCCTTGTAAGAAGGGGAAATTTGGATTTATTTCCAAAATCTTTAATTTTGATGCTTTAAACATAGGCATTTCGTGACAATTGCTTAGCGATAAGCTAATCATTCCCTTGTCATTAGGCATACTCGCCGACCCTACGTAAATATCTGGCTGTCTATACGACAACCTACGCTCTGCGCAATTATGTAAATGCGTAGGTACATAATAACAATTTCCGTTTGCAACAGCCGCCCTTAACGGTGGAGTTAAAAAGAATCCCTCTTGCGAAAATGAATTTTTGTACGCTGCATTATTAATATACTCAAACTGTTCAAGCACTAAGGTTGAATTTACTTTTACATTCGTAACTCTGTCCGCAATAGTATGCAATTTACTTAAAAAACTATGCGCTGCCGCTGGCCCTAATCCCGTAACTATGTCGTCGCCGCTTTTTACAAGCTTTAACGCCTGCTCTGTGGTAATCAATTTGTCTTTGTAATCGTATTTCATTATGACCTCATATATTATATATTTTATTAGTATTTAATCAATTTTATTAGTATTTAATTAATTTATGGTATTTAATCATTTTATTAGTATTTAATCATTTTTATTAGTATTTAAATGATTTTATTATTGATTTTTGAAATTTATTTTGCTATTTAATAAAAATAAAAATCTATTAAATTTCAAATATTAAATTTAATTATATTATAAGCTTAGAATTTTTGCAATTTCAAAAAGTTCATTATCAAAAGTACGTTTCATATCAAGCGCTTTAGATATATCCATATCAATTATATGGTTATCGTGAATTCCAACGACTCTATCGCTACAACCCTCTTTTATTAAATCGACAGCGCGCACGCCTAAACGAGCGGCTAAAACTCTATCAAAATTGCTTGGCGACCCGCCTCTTTGAATATGTCCAAGCACCATTGTCCTAACGGAAACACCAGTTTTTTTGCTAATAATTGATTTAATATTATCCGCTTTTTCTGCGCCTTCCGCTGTTATAATAATATCGCTTGTCTTTCCACGCTCATAATTGCTTTTGATACTCTCGCAAATCTCGTCAATATTCAATGGTAATTCGGGAACTAAAATAGCTTCAGCTCCTCCAGATACCGCAGAGTAAAGCGCAATATCTCCGCATTTTCTACCCATAACTTCAATAATGCAAACTCTATCGTGCGAAGTCATCGTATCTCGTAAACTATTTATTGCCCAAAGCACTGTGTTTACCGCCGTATCAAATCCCAATGTGAAATCTGTATACGCTAAATCATTATCTATCGTACCTGGGATTCCTACTGCGTTAATTCCAAAGTTTTCGCATAACGCCTTAGCGCCACGAAAACTTCCGTCGCCACCAATAATAACCAATCCTTCAATTCCACGTTTGCGTAGATTTTCAGCAGCTATACGCTGCACTTCAATGTCTGAAAATTGCGGTAATCTTGCCGTTTTTAAAATTGTACCGCCTCGTTGCAAAATATCGGAAACTGACCGCCTATCCATTTGAAACATTACATCTTTATATAATCCTTCGTATCCACGCTCAATTCCAAAAACTTCCATATCATTATATATAGCGCTGCGTACAACCGCCCTAATAGCTGCATTCATTCCAGGAGCGTCTCCGCCACTTGTTAATACACCAATTTTTTTCACCATAACTTATCTCCTAACGGTTGATTTAATATACAAAAAACATAATTTATCGCAACTAATGTTACAACCTATGTATTTATATAATAATTAAATATTATATCTAATATTTAAAGTTTCCCTCATATTTAGTACCTTATACTTAATAACTTAATTCTTGCAACTGTTTTTAATTATAACACATTGTAAAAAAAAATACAATTATTAACGCTTATTTATTTGCACTTTTACCTTTAATGTATTATCATATGTATGTAAAATATAATGTCCTATGTATAATAGAAAAAATAAATTGAAAATATATGAGATTATATAAATAAATTGAAAAATATATGAGATTATATAAATAAATTGAAAAATATATGAGATTATATGAATAAATTAAAAATATATTAGATTATATAAATAAATTGAAAATATTAATGGATAATAATTTAATATAAAAAATATAAAAATAAAAATAAATACGTTTGTGAGGACAACAATGAAATATTCAATTTTAGGAAAAACAGGGTTAAGTGTTTCTCGTATCGGGTTTGGTGGTATTCCTATTCAACGTGGCGATAAAGATGCCGCAAACAAGGCGATAATGACAGCTTATGAAAATGGAATAAATTATATTGATACAGCTCGTGGTTATTCTGTTTCTGAAAGTTATATCGGACAGTCGTTGATGCAAATACGAAAAAATATAATACTTGCAACTAAATCGCCTGCTTTAAGTTTTGACGCTATGACAGCGGATATTGACAAATCATTACACGATTTAAAAACAGATTACGTCGATATTTATCAAATTCACAATATAAAAGATGAAAAAGCGGTTGATGTCGCATTTGGTGAAAATGGCGCTATGGAAGCGTTGTATAAAGCGCAAAAAGCTGGTAAAATTCGCTTTATTGGTTTAACTTCGCATATTAAAGATACTCTTTTTTATGCAATTAAGCGTTTTGAAAAGGATATATGCACAATTATGTATCCCTTTAACATTGTGGAAACAGAGGGTAGCGAATTGATGAAAACTGCTACTAACGCAAATATTGGAACGCTTGCTATGAAACCGCTTGGCGGCGGAAATCTTGATGATGTTCAACTATCTATTCGTTTTATTTTGCAAAATCCAAATATTAATATTGCTTTAATGGGTATAGGCGACAGCGTAGAAGCTGAATTTGACGCTAAAATTAACTGTTCGCCTCTTACTGAAAACGAATTATTACAATGCCAGCAAATTCGCGCAAAACTTGGCTCAACATTTTGTCGCCGATGTAATTATTGCGCTCCTTGCGCCGTTGGTATTGATATTCCAACAATGTTCACTTTTCAAAATTATTTGAACAATTACGCCCTCGCAAATTGGGCGATAAACCGCTATCAATCAATGAAAGTAGATGCAAACGCTTGTATAAAATGCGGAGTATGCGAAACTCGTTGCCCCTATAATATCAACATTCGTGAACGTATTGCGAAAGTTGCAATAGATTTCAATAAAGCGATAAATAATAAATAATCATTATTTATACTGTTAAATTATAATTATTACAGCGTTATTACTATGCAAATAATGTTTTTAACAGTTTTATACTATAATTACATACGCATTGCTTAGTTTCTTGTCCATTTGATAATATATTAAATAAATAAAAGCCATAGAGCATTACTGCTATATGGCTTGCTTTTTTTATAACAACATTTCATTATTATACTTTATTAATTTTTATTATTTTATAATTTATAATTTATATTTTATATTTTATATTTTAAAATTTATATTTTATATTTTATATTTTATATTTTATTTTTTTATATTTTATATTTTATTTTTTTATTATTTTATAATTTATATTTTATTATTTTAAAATATTATAGTTTTTGTTAAAGTTAATGTTTTATTTTTGTCACTATTTAAAGGACAATAATTTAATAAATAATTCAGCTGCCACTCGAGCGTCATCAAAAGCTCTATGAGCGTCTAAAACTTCTATATTATAAATAGAAGCGAGAGTTTTAAGTTTAAAATCTCGTGGAGTGATTTCGCCTATATGTTTTTTAGCAAAATGTTCTCTCGCCATTACCAAGGTATCCATTTTTTCGTTGTTGAATACGTAATTTGCGCCTTTTGCAAAATACTGTAAAAAGCCAAAATCAAAGGGGATATTATGTGATACAAGAGTACAGCCATAACAGAATTTATAAAAGTCGCCTATTACCGAGGTGATTTTAGGTGAATTTTTCACCATATCGTCATAGATATTATTTATATTTGAAGCTTCCATAGGTATAGGACAAGCGGGGTTAACTAATGTTTCAAAGTATTCCGTTATTATTCCATTATGTATTTTTACTGCGCCTATTTCTATAATTTTATCAATAAGCGGTTTCAATCCCGTAGTTTCAAGGTCAAAAACCACTATATCGTGTTCCCTCAAGTATTTCAAAGTGGTCTTTTCAACGTCAAAAATAGTTTTTTGCTTAATCTCTTTATAAGGCTGTGGCGTTACGCATAAATAATTATCGTTCGGCTTGCGATTGAGTAATTGCTCATTAACTTCATTATTAATAGTACATTTGGATATATTAGACGCCATAACCTGCATTTCTTGAAAATTGCCCGTTCCGTTAAAATCTGCTTTACCAAAAACGATTATGGTATCGTTTACGTTTAAATTATTAAATTCTTTAGGTTCTGATTCTTTGCAAAAATGCACAATGGACATTGTTCCTGTCATATCTTCAATTTTCAATTTGCATATAAACTTAACTTTACTTTCTGTGTTTTTAGGCGTTAAAACATCTCTTGAAATTATTTTTCCGCAAATAATACATTTTTCTTTAGGCTCTTTTAAATCCATTATATATTGCGCTTTTCCTACTACTTTTTTTCCAATAACCGCTTCAACATCTTTAACTTCTATCTCTCGAGATGGACGTCCAAGCACATCTAATTGAAGTAAATCCTGTCTCCTGTCAATCTCTGCAACCGCTTCTTCAAAATTAAAGGGCATTTCATCTACTTGCGTAACCGCAACAATAGATGTCGCCGTAAATTCTTCAAAATGACTGTTAATCCTTTCAAGTAATTTCATTTGTTCAAACAAATTATTCGTTTCATCATCTAATTTAAATATTATTTTATATCCGTTTTTTATAGACTTTTTACTATTAGCTGACTCGTATGTATTATTTAATAATTTATTATTATTTTCTGATTTTAAAGTTGTATCCTTTAATTCTCCAATAATATCTGCGTTTAAATCATTTGTTGTGTCAGCGTCAATATGCTGAATATAATATCCGCCATTTTCGTATTTTACATATACTCCATAAAATTCTTTTTTTAAAAATCGCAAAAGCTCCGTTTTGATTTCATCGTTTGACATTTTATCCAATACCATTTTCAATTTAAAGCTATACCCGCCAAATTCCTGCGCTTTAAGCATTTCTTCTAATTTTTTTAATGGCATTTCTTTTAAGATTTTAGGATTAGAAAATAGAAAAATAACATTACGATTAGACTTAACAAGAGTTGCTCCTCTAAATCTAAGGTCGTCAAATTCTCCATCATTTTTAATCCATTGTAACATAAATTTCTCCACAAATTTTAGCGCTGCATTTATACCTAATAATTTAAATATTATAATAAATAGAGGGTTTTTATCATTTATTATTTAATAATCGTTTGTTTTTCCAATAGTATTTTATCCACTTCACTGAGAAATTCAGCGATAATATTTTCGGTAACTTTTTTATATATTTTACCTTTTTTAAAAAACACTGCGCAATTATCTCCGCCAGCTAACCCTAAATCTGCGTCCTTTGCTTCGCCAGGGCCATTGACAGCGCACCCCATAACAGCTATTTTAAGCGGTTTTTTAATATTTAGAGTGTGATTGTTCACCGCATTCGCTATGTCAATTAAGTCTATTTGACATCGTCCGCAAGTAGGACAAGATACAACGTTTACGTAATTTTTTTCAATTCCTAAAGCTTGTAAAATAGCTTGCGCCGCATATACTTCTTTAACTGGACTATCTGTTAACGATACTCTAATCGTATCGCCAATTCCGTCTAACAATAAACTTCCGATGCCTATCGCTGATTTTATCATTCCTATTGGTTGAACTCCAGCTTCGGTTACGCCTATATGTATAGGATAATCAAAAGTTTTATCTATCATTCTATTTAATAACACTGTTTCTTTCACATCGCTTAACTTTCCAGCAAGCACCAAATTTTCAAAGTTACGTTCTTGCGCTCTAATTACATAATTTTTCATACTACTAAGCATAGCTGTAATTTTATTATTGCACTTCGCCATTTCATCGCTATTAATAGAGCCGCTATTAACGCCTATTCTTATTGCTGCGCCATTTAATTTTGCGCAATCAATGACTTTATCAAATCGTTCATAAACGCCTAAATTGCCAGGATTAACCCGAACTTTAGCCGCTCCGTTTTCAATAGAAGCAATCGCTAAATTATAATCAAAATGTATATCGGCAACTATCGGTAATTGACTATGTAATACTATTTCTTTAATAGCGTATGCGTCAGCTTTATCAAAAACTGCGCACCTTACTATGTCACAATTAGCTGCTTGCAATTCTCTAATTTGATTGAGCGTGCTTTCAACATCTTTAGTTTTAGTATTGGTCATCGACTGTATAGCAATTTTATTACATCCGCCAATGTTTACATTTCCAATTTTTACAGTTTTTTTCATTTACAATACCTACATAACCATTGATTTATCGCATTTACATAGCTTTATTTAAACTATGTGTAATTTCTATATAATTGTTAATTAATTCTCAATTTAAAATAATTTCAATAGATCAATTATAATAACAAATGCAAAGATGAGAATAAGTCCAACAAAATGGATTATTCCTTCAACTTTCCTATTTACTGGCTTTCCTCTAATCCATTCGATTAAAACGAACACCATTCTTGAACCGTCAAGCGCTGGTATAGGCAAAAGATTAAAAACAGCTAAGTTAACGGAAATTAATATAATAACAAATAATATATTGGCAAAGCCCGTAGCGGATACGTCTGCGATTACTTTAATAGTCGTAATTGGCCCGCCAATATCGCTAAGCGGTAGTTGCCCCGTTACTAAGTCACCAAACGTTTTTAGTATAAACACTCCTGCGTGACCGCAATAAGGAAAACTTCTCCCTAACGCTTCCCATACGGTAAATTGAGTCCGTTCAGTCGCTTGTAACCCTACGCCCCAGCCAAAAGCTTTTGTTTCGACTTTCACAGGGTTTCCATCTTTATCTAAAACAACATTACCATCAGCGTCAAGTTTATCCTCGAATGCTTTGTATTCTCCCTTTTTTACATTCTCAAGAGTAATCCTTTTTCCGTTTCGTATTACTTCCACCTTCATTATATCGGGCGCTTGCTTAATATATCCAAATATGTCTTGATAAAGCAAAACTGATTTTCCATCAACTGAATAAATCACATCTCCTTTTTGGAATATTTGAGTTTCTGAATTGGGCGAATTGTCAAATACTTTCGATACCGTAGGTAAATAATCACCAAAACAAGCAAACACTATAAACGCTATAATTATCGCCGAAACGAAATTGAAAAAAGCTCCCATAAAAAGCGTAATCAATCGCTTCCAAGGCTTTTGCTTGTTAAAGCTCATAGCGTTTTCACCCTCTTGATCCTCTCCATCAAATGCGCAAAATCCCCCTAATGGAAAAATTCTAATGGAAAACAATTCTCCACTTTTCATCTTTTTACTAAATATTTTTGGACCCATACCTATGGCAAACTCATTAATTTTGAATCCAAGCAATTTACCCGCTGTATAATGCCCTAATTCGTGGATTGTTACCATAATCATCAGCACTAAAAAAGCTATCAGAATATAAACTATCATCATAGGATTAAACGCACACATTAATGTTGCTATCATATTTACCTCTTTATTTTAAATTTAAATGCAATAACGCATTTCATCGTTTTACATATTATACTTTATATCATAACATATTTATATTGAATAAATATAGATTATATATGTTATTTATAGATTATTCATAGATTATTTATAGATTATTCATAGATTATTTATAGATTTTTCCATACACATAATTACGAGTTACTTTATCTGCCATAATTATTTCTTCAACGCTACTTATTGAATGAATAGTAATATCATTTATTGTTTGTTTTATAATATCAGAAATATCGTAAAATCCGATTTTTCCTTCAATGTAAGCATTTACGCATACATCGTTAGCAGCGCTCATAACCACCGCTTTAGATTTATCATATTTTAAAACATCTTCCGCTATTGCAAGGCAAGGAAATCGTTGCCTATCCGCATCTTCAAAATGTAATATGCCTATTTTTGCCAAATCTAAAGGTTTAACATTTGTTTCCATTCTTTTAGGATAAGTTAAAGCGTATTGTATCGCCATTTTCATATCGGGATTACCCATCTGCGCAATAATAGCTCCATCGACATATTCAACATAAGAATGAATAATACTCTCTCTATTTATTATTACTTTCGCATACTGACCAAACAAATAATACGCTTCGATAATTTCTAACCCTTTATTCATCATTGTTGCGCTATCAACGGTTATTTTTTTGCCCATCTTCCAAGTAGGATGCTCCAACGCTTCTTTAGCCTTTGCGTTCTGCAACTGCATAATAGTATAATCTCTAAACGCTCCCCCACTTGCTGTTAAATATATATTTTTGACTTCTTCTTTTTTGCCGCATTTTAAACACTGCCAAAGCGCGCTATGTTCGCTATCTATCGGATATAAACTACCGCCATACGCCGCTAAAGTTTCGTTTATCAATACGCCGCCTACCACCAACGACTCTTTGTTAGCTAAAGCTACTTTGACACCCTTTTTTATTGCGTATAATATCGGCTCTAATGCTGTGATTCCACTCGTCGCTATAACAGCGATATCAGCGGTATCAATTGCGCGCTTTAAACAATCAACTCCGCTCTCTCTTATTAGTGCGCTATATTGCGGATGATATTTTTTACACTGCTCTTTTAAAACAGCGCTGTTACTGTATGTTACCAAAGCGCTAACTTCATAACCGCTTAAATTATCTATACATTCTAATGTTTGCGTACCTATTGATCCAGCGCAACCTAATATCGCTATTTTCATATAACACCTTTTTATTAAATAATCTTCTTTATTAAATAATCTTCTTTATTAAATAATCTTCTTTATTAAATAATCGCCAAAATTAATGCCGTTAAGGTTGCTGTCATCATAGCGCCGTCAAATCTATCTGTAAAGCCTCCGTGACTGCCAAGTAAATGGCTATAATCTTTGATTTTCGTTATCCGTTTGATTAAGCTTGCGGTTAAATCTCCAAACTGCGTAGCTACTGAGCCTAAGATACCTATTATAATATAAGTCACAAGCGGGTTATTTACATTGAGTGACAGTCCAAACAGACCTACCTTTTCAAATAAAAAATATAAAGCAACAGCGCCCAAGCTACCGCCAAGAAGTCCGCTGACTGCGCCCTCCCAAGTCTTTTTTGGACTTATTTGAGGACACATTTTATGTTTTCCAAAGAGAGTTCCGCCAAAATACGCAAAAACGTCTGTCAGCGATGAAATGGTTAAAACGCAAGTTATCGCCGCAATATTAGTATTTATTGCTTGATTCATTCCCATTACGTTCAAATACAAAAAAGAAAGCAGGGGGATAGTAGGATAAAGTAATACAAATGCGTAGTAAAATATACCTTCGCTCTTTTCGTTTTTGATAACCGCTATCACAATGCCGCCTAATAAAATCATTGCAATCCACAAAAATGTCATAGTAATATAATTAAAATCTGCTTTATCGCCCAAGCCTATGTAAATAATATTTGGAATGCTTAAAAATATTGCGTATCCCCAAATAAGTGGATTAAAGCGTTTTGGAATACGATTATTCAAAGCATTTCTAACTTCAATCACGCACACAGCTATTACAATGCCAAAAAATACTGAAAGCCAAATACGGTCGACAAACAAACCAAGCGCAAGAGCGCCTACTGTTACTAATGCAATAACTACTCCAATTAGTACTCTTTTTAACATATTTGCCTCCAAAAAACAATGATTTGCAATTATATTTTGCCAAAATTACGTTTTCTACTATTATATTCATCAATAGCTTGATAAAAGTCCTTTTCGTTAAAATCTGGCCATAACACATCGGTAAAATACAATTCCGAATAGGCTGATTGATAAAGCAAGAAATTACTCAATCTTATTTGTCCGCCCGTTCGAATAATCATATCAGGAGGCGGTAATTGGTGATACAAATACTTTTCAAAAGTTAAACTATCGATATCTGTTTTATTTTCAGTTATTATTTTGTTAACTGCGTGTAATATTTCATCTCTCCCGCCATAATTAAAACACAAATTAAGTATAAGTCCCGTATTGTTAACCGTTCCCGATTGTACCTTGTCAATTGCGGCGATTAAATCTAATGGTAAATTCGTTCTCGACCCAGAAACCTTAACAGAAATATTTTTTTTATTAAATTCTGACACTTTGTTAAAATAATCTTTGGCTAATCTAAATAATCCTTTTACTTCTTCTTGTGGACGTAAAATATTTTCTGTGGAAAATACAAAAAGACTCAATACTTTTATATCTTCTTTTACGCATAATTTAATTAGACGTTCAATGTTCTTGACGCCTTCTTTATGTCCAGCGGTGCGTGGCAATCCACGATTGCACGCCCACCGCCCATTCCCATCCATTATTACTGATAGATGTGTTAACATTCTTTCCTTTATTGCCAATCGCTTGCAATTATATTATAAAATATACCTCTTTAAATTATATGCGCGACTTTCCTTAACTATATTATTTGCCACAAACTCTTTATTTATAATTATATTACTTTTAATTCCATTTTCTACTATTTCGAATGAAACTTCTTCCACTATGTGTTCCATAATAGATTGTAATCGACGCGCGCCAATATCTTCTGACGTAGTATTTAATTCCACCGCTACATCTGCAATTTCATCAATTCCATCTGTTGTAAATGTTAAATTTATATTATCTACTTCAAGTAGTTTTTTATACTGTCCCGTAATCGAATTTTCTGGTTCTGTCAATATTCTAACAAAATCCGCCTTGTTTAAACTTGTTAATTCTACTACTACTGGAAAACGTCCTTGTAATTCAGGAATTAAATCGGATACTTTTGATACGTGAAAAGCGCCGCTGGCTATAAACAAAATATAATCCGTTTTAATAATACCATATTTTGTACTTACGCTACTACCTTCAACTATTGGCAATATATCTCTTTGAACGCCTTCTCTTGATACGTCCGGCCCGTTTGCATTGCCTTTTCCTGCTATCTTGTCTATTTCATCTATAAATATAATCCCTTCTTCTTCAGCGCGTCTTAACGCTTCTGCGCTAACATTATCTTCATCAATAAGTTTATCAGCTTCCAACCTTGTCAGCATTTCAATCGCCGCTCTAACCACCATTTTACGTGGCTTTGTCTTTTTAGGCAAAACATTTCCGAAAATACTTCCCAAACTTATTGACCCAGCGCCTGGAGCCACTTCAATTGGCTTAGGTTCGTCTGGCACTTGAATCTCCACCACAAGCATATCTAAATTATGATTGAGTATCTCGTCTTTAATTGTTTCTTTTTGCACGCCTTGTGGCAATATTTCAGTGTTTTTTTGTAATATTTCAGTAATTATATTAACTGCTCTACTATACGCTTTATCTTGCACGTCTTTTATTCGTTCTTCTTTGACTAATCGAATACTACATTCAACTAAATCCCGTACCATACTCTCAACATCTCTACCTACATACCCTACTTCAGTGTACTTGGTTGCCTCTACTTTAATAAAGGGCGCTTTAACTAACTTTGCAAGCCTTCTCGCTATTTCAGTCTTTCCAACACCCGTCGGCCCTTTCATAATTATATTCTTTGGCGTTATCTCTTCACGATCAATTGCCGATAACATACTTCTTCTATATCTATTCCTTAAAGCAATCGCAACCGCCTTCTTAGCTTCCGTTTGCCCAACTATATATTTATCTAATTCTGCAACTATCTGTTTTGGAGTCATCTCCATATCACTTACCTCACTTTCTAATATTATAGAATTTTATTCATTTAATAACCTTTTTAAAAAATAAAAAATTATTTTTTACATTACAAAATATTTGATTTTTCCTATTAACGCTTTTTATAATTTTAAAGTTTTTACAGTACTTCTACCGTAATATGTTTATTTGTAAAAATACAAATGTCGCTGGCTATTTCTAACGATTTGCGCGCTATATCCGCTGCATCTAACTGAGTTTCATTGAGTAAAGCTCTTGCCGCCGCTAATGCAAAATTTCCGCCGCTACCAATAGCGCAAGCGTGATTTTCAGGTTCAATAACGTCGCCGCTACCGCTCAGCACCAAAAATGTTTCTTTGTCCGCTACTATCATCATAGCTTCAAGTTTACGCATCATTTTATCATTACGCCAAAGCGAAGCAAGTTCAACTGCGCTGCGCATAAGATTTCCGCTATATTTTTGTAACATTTCTTCGAATTTGTCCGATAACGCAAATGCGTCCGCCACCGTTCCAGCAAATCCAATTACTACCTGACCGTGATATATACGCCTAACCTTTACTGCGTTACTTTTCATTCTAACGCTTTCTCCTTGCGTCACTTGTCCGTCGCCTGCTACTGCGATATGTCCGTTCCGTTCAACTGCGCAAATTGTCGTTCCCTTTATAAAATCTGCCGATACAGAATTGTTTTCATAACTCATAATTTTTCTCCTTTATTTATCCTATTTATAGTTGGTTATATATTTATATTAACTATTTTTATATTGATAGTTCAATTTTATTTCATTTTTCTTACGATTAAGTATATTCAATTAACAACCTGTTCATTTCAGCTATCGCTCTATTTGCGTATTCTTGCTTTTTTAATTGCTTGTCTTTTATTTCTTTACACAGCGGTTCAATAATAGCAAAATTACTATTCATTGGTTGAAAATCTTTAGTTGAAGCGTTTGCTATGTAATTGCCTATTGCGCCCGTCATTGTTTTTGCGCTAAAGCTCAAACTTTCTTTGCCCACTAAATGCCGATACATATCTAAAGCTGCAACCATTCCGCTACTAATTGATTCAACGTAACCTTCAACGCCTGTCAATTGCCCTGCAAAATAGATATTTCCCGTTGCATTTTTAAGTCGATAATTCTCCGTTAAAATTCCTGGCGAATTTATATAGGTATTTTTATGCATAACTCCGTATCTAACATATTCTGCATTTTTTAGCGCTGGAATTAGTCCAAACACTCTTTTTTGTTCTTTAAATGTTAAATGCGTTTGAAATCCCACTAAATTGTAAGAATCTTGCGCTAAATTCTCTTTTCTTAACTGCAATACAGCGTAATTACGTATACCGTTTCTTTTATCTGTTAATCCAACTGGCTTAAGCGGTCCAAAACGTAACGTATCTACGCCTCTACTTGCCATTACTTCAACAGGCATACACCCCTCAAAAACTGATGCGTCTTCAAAATCTTTTACTTCAGCCCTCTCTGCGCTAATTAACGCTTCATAAAAAATCTCATATTCTCTGCGAGTCATCGGACAATTTATATAATCAGCGCTTCCTTTATCATATCTACTTGCATAAAATGCGCTGTCAAAATCTATACTGTCTTTTGTAACAATTGGCGACGCTGCATCAAAAAAATGCAAAAACTTACCTCCTGTAAGATTCGCAATTGATTCAATTAACGACTCATCTGTAAGCGGCCCCGTTGCAATAATTACATTTCCTTCTGGAATTGTATTAGCGACAACATTTTTTATAGTTATATATTTACTTGACTTTATACGATTTTCTACCGCTTGCGAAAACCGTTCTCTATCCACAGCTAACGCAGCGCCTGCTTCAACACTATTATTATCCGCTTCTTTTATTAATAAACTGTTAAAAATTCTCAATTCTTGCTTAAGTAATCCGCAAGCATTGGTAATATCATTACTTTTAAAGGAATTACTACACACAATTTCCGCTAATTCATTCGTTTGATGCGCCGCAGACTTTTTAATTGGTTTCATTTCCCATAACTGAGTCTCAATTTTTCGCTCGCTTAATTGCCAACACGCCTCGCACCCAGCAAGCCCACCACCTATTACAATAACTTTTTCACTCATCTTTTTCCTTTAAAGCATTCTATTATATAACGCTATTTTTTATACTTTATACCTTATATCTTGATTTGTATACTTTATATCTTGATTTTTATTTTCATATCTTGATTTTTTATAATTATATTGTTTGATTTAATATTATATATTTTTTGATAATTTTATTTAACTTTTAGATTTTATCTGATAAAATATCCATAATATAACCACATTCGATATTGTTGCATTTATAAACATTCTCGCCGCCTGCGTCCTCAATAGACATTGGCGAATTACATTTGGGACATAACACTATATCTTTTTTTACTTTTAGCGTTTTTAATGATTTTATATTTTTACAATTAGGATAACCGCTGCAAGCTAAAAATTTACCATATCTTCCTTCTTTTTCAACCATTGGTTTTCCGCATTTGTCGCATATAATATCTAAAAGCGCTTGCTTATTATTAACGTTTTTAACATCGTTTTGAATTTTAGTAGCGTTTTTTTCAATATTAGAGTTATTTATAGATATACTTAAATTTTCGCCATTTCTATTGGCGTTTAAGCTATCTACATTATCTACGTTGTCATTTTGTTCGTTATCCTTGATTTTTTCGCCATTTATTCTTTTTATATTTTTGCAATCTGGATAACCGCTGCAAGCTAAAAACTTACCATATCGCCCTATTTTTTCTACCATTGGCTTTCCGCATTTATCGCATAGTATATCAGTAATGACAGTTTCAGCTTTTGGTTTAAGAGAAATTATATTTTTACATTCGGGATAGTTACTGCAAGCTAAGAATTTGCCATACTTTCCTTCTTTTTCAACCATTGGGTTTCCGCATTTGTCGCAAACTATATCAGTAGTAACAGCTTCAGCTTTCGGTTTAAGTGATTTAATATTTTTACAAGCTGGATAACCGCTACAAGCTAAAAACTTACCATATTTATTCTCTTTAATGTACATAAGCGCGCCGCATTTGTCGCACACTTCATCGGATAATACTGGCGCAACGTGCATTTTTTCACCATTATCCATCGCTTCTTTAACTTTTATATAAAATGGTTTGTAAAAATCATCTATTATTTTTCGCCAATCACTGCCTTTGTCCTCAATATCGTCTAATTTATCTTCCATTTGCGCCGTAAACTCAGTATCTACAATATTATCAAAATATTTTTCCAAATATTGCGTTACAATAAAACCTAACTCTGACGGAATTATATATTTTTTCAATAGCGTCGTATATTGCCTATTATAAAGCGTTGTTAATATAGTCGAATAAGTACTTGGACGTCCGATTCCATTCTCCTCCATTGCCTTAACTAATGTCGATTCAGTATATCTAAGCGGCGCTTTAGTAAATTTTTGCTCCTCTTTTAATCTATCCACTTTAACAATTTCGCCTTCTAATAAATCAGGAATTTTTAAACTTTCATCATCTTCGTCTTTATCTTCATCACTAATAGTATCTTTGCTTTTGCTTTTTTCTTTATTAATCGCAATAGGCGCTCCATAAATTCTTAAAAATCCATCAAATACAGGCGTTTTTCCTATTGATTTAAATCCATAATCCATACATTCTGTCATTACTGTCAATGTATCAAAAACTGCCGATACTGATTGGCTTGCTAAAAAACGTTCGTATATTAATTTATAGACTCTATATTGGTCATTGGAAATTTTACCCTTTAAACTTTCTGGCGTACGTTCAATGTTGACGGGACGAATTGCCTCGTGGGCGTCTTGCGAATCTTTTTTAGATTTATATATATTAAACTTTGTTGGAACATATTCTTTTCCGTATAAATTAGTTATATACTCTTTCGCCGCTTTTTGCGCATCTTCCGATACTCTGACTGAATCGGTACGAATATAAGTAACAAGCGCTGTGTGTCCCTCGTCAGCTAAATCTATGCCTTCATATAACTGCTGCGCAATTTGCATTGTTACCTTATTAGATAAATTTAATTTATTTCCAACGTCTTGTTGTAATGTGCTGGTAGTAAACGGCGGTTGAGGATTCGACATAGTCTTTGAACGTTTTATACTCTTTACAATAAAATCTTTTTTGTTAATCTCTACAAGAACTTGTTTACATTCCTCGCCATTACTAATTTTATATTTTTTACCCTTTTTCTCCGTTAGCGTTCCTTTAAATATAACATCTTTATTATCTTTATACAAAAACGCCGTTAACGTCCAATATTCTTCTGCAACAAACGCTTTGATTTCTCGTTCTTTATCAACTATTATTTTCAACGCAGCGGATTGAACACGCCCTGCTGATAAATTGTTTTTTATTTTAAAACAAAGCACAGGCGATAACTTGTATCCGACTAACCTATCTAATACTCGTCTCGCTTGCTGCGCATTGACTAAATTTATGTTAACTTTACGTGGTTTAATAATCGCTGATTGCACAGCCTTTTTCGTGATTTCATTAAACTCAATTCTATTTTCTGCTTCTTTATCTAATTTTAATACATTCTGTAAATGCCACGATATAGCCTCGCCCTCTCTATCTGGGTCGGTAGCTAAATAAACGACTTCTGCATTGTTGACTTTTCCTTGCAATCGCTTAATGGTTTCTTTCTTATTTGGCGTTACTACATATGTTGGTTCATAATTATGCTTTATATCTACCCCTAACGTTTTTTGTGGTAAATCACTTATATGCCCGCCTGATGCGTCTACAATATATCCCTCTCCAAGATATTTTGCAATCGTCTTTGCCTTTGCAGGCGACTCCACAATAACTAATTTCATCTGCTTTGTCCTCCGAAAAATAGAGTGGCTTCTATCACTATATACCACTTCTAATTTATAATTTATATTTTAAAGATGTAACATTTTTTTAATTGCAACGCTACTCAATTATTAGCGATAATGCTCAGCTTTAATCATAATTTTTTCTATTTTTATTCATAATTCTCATTTATTAAATACTTCATTTACTTATGTTAATCAAAAAAAGCTCAATTAACTCGTGTATTTTTTATCTAAAGAACGATATAAAATCGCTTCTGCAACGTGACGTGACAAAATATTTTCTTCGCCTTCAAGATCAGCTATCGTACGCGCTACTTTTAGTATTCTTGTATACGCTCTTGCGCTTAGATGCAATTTTTGATAAGCGCTAAGTAGCAACGCATCAGATTTTGAATCAATTTTACAAAATTCGTTTAATTGCGCATTGTTCATCTGCGCATTTGAGAAAATATTGGTGTCTTTAAATCTTAAATTTTGTATTTCACGTGATTTATTCACACGTTTTTTGATGCTTTCTGAATCCTCAACCATTTCATTATCTATTATATCATCATAAGAGATGTTATCAACTTCTACGTGAATATCAATTCTGTCAAGCAGCGGACCGGATAATTTGTTTAAATATTTATGAATTTGCGTTGGCGTACAACGACATTCAACTGTTTTACTGCCATAATTTCCGCACGGACAAGGATTCATACTTGCAATTAAAATAAAGTTTGATGGATATTCCACTGTTAATTTTTGACGAGCAACCGTCATTTTATTATCCTCCAACGGCTGTCGTAACGTCTCCAACACAGCTCGAGGATATTCAGGTAATTCATCTAAAAACAACACTCCGTTATGCGCTAAACTTATCTCTCCCGGTCTTGCCTCTTTTCCGCCGCCTGTCATCGATGCTATAGTCGCTGTATGATGAGGCGACCTAAATGGACGTTTCGTTATGAATCCGTCTGATAAATCTAAAATACCAGCGATAGAATGTATTTTAGCCGTTTCCAACGCTTCTGCAAAATTCATATCAGGCATTATTGAAGGAACGGCTTTAGCTATCATTGACTTTCCTGCTCCAGGCGGACCAATAAGTAAAATATTATGCCCTCCAGATACAGCAATTTCAGTCGCTCTTTTCGCCGCTCGCTGTCCCTTTATGTACTTCATATCATTGTCAATAACTTTATCCGCTTGCGCTCGCCACTGCTGCAACTTTATAGGTTCAAATTCACGTATCCCCTTAAGCATTTCAACAACCTGCGTAATGTTGGATAAAGCGTATATCTCTATTCCATCAACATACGACGCCTCTAAAGCGTTAGCTTTAGGAATAATTATTCGCTTACAACCATCTTGCTTTGCCGATATTAATATAGGCAAAATTCCACACGCTTTGCGTAACTCTCCATCTAACGAAAGCTCGCCTACCATATAAGTTTCACATAGTTGCCTCTTATCAAACTCATCAGGCGAATTTACAATGGATAACCCTACCGCAATAGGTAAATCATATAACGACCCTTCTTTCTTTGTGTCCGCTGGCGCAAGATTTATTACAATTTTACCTAATGGATAACTCATTCCGCTATTCTTAATTGCTGACTTTGTACGCTCTCTTGATTCTTTAATAGAAGCGTCTGGTAACCCCACAATATCATAAGATGGTAACCCAGCGTGTAAATCAACTTCAACATCCACCTTAAACCCTGTTAAACCATTAAGCCCATAACTATTGATTTTTGAAAGTAACACCTTCCACCTCCATAGTAAAATTATTTTTCGCAGAGCATCTTTATACTATTGTATATTTATATTTATAATTATAAACTTATATTTTTATGCGATTTAATCGTTATACTATCTAAACATCTATTTAATATAATATTGTATAGACTTTTTGATTATTTTACAAGCATTTTTAATCACTTTG
>JAVVUQ010000015.1:0-21348 GCA_036653075.1 Clostridia bacterium
ATGTTTTTATTAGATTACTAAAGTTTAATTTATGTTTTTAATATTAGGTTGTTGTAAAAGAGAGTATATGTATATTGTATTGTCATATATTTCAATTGCGTTATTAGAATAGATATGTTAAACTTATTATGCTCAAAGATTATTTTTATTATTGGATAATTATGACATAGGACACATTAAGTGGAAGTTTCAGATAGTTAATTAAGGAAAAAATATAATTATTAACTAAAATTCAAATATTCCAACAATTTGTTCTTTTCAATTGTTATATAGATGAAGGCTGATTGCGATAGCTCTATTATCGTTTTTGCATTTAATTATCAAATTATCAATTTTTGTAACTATTTTGTTTAGTTTCAATTATTGAGATATATTGGCAGTATCTATACGATGAGCATAATATTTAGGGTAAGGGTAGGTAAACTTTTGTCAATTAAAAGACTTGAAATATTAATGAGTTGTCTCAAGCGTGGAGATAAAAGCGTATTTGGTGAATTGTACGATTGTACACATCAAATAGTTTATCTAACCGCTTTAAGAATTACTCGAGATAATTATACCGCTGAGGACATTATGCAAAATGTTTTTTTGCGGATTATGGAAAAAATCGAGCTTTACGAAAGTAATAATGCGATTGGATTTATTGTAACGATGACGAAGCGTTTAGCGCTTAATGAAATCAAACGGAGTGATAAAACTGTGTTAACAGATTACAGTGATGTAGACATTGTAGACACACGTAGTTTACCGAGCGCAGCAGACACTCCGCTGATTGATTTTGCGGTTAAGCATTTAGCCGAAGATGAATACAATATACTTATAATGTCAGAAATTGTAGGATATAAACGGCGTGAAATCGCTATAATTATGAATATTCCATTGTCGACTGTTACATACAAATATTTAAAAGCGGTTAAATACATTAAAGAAAATTATAAAATAGGAGGCGAAAATCTTTGACAGATAAACAATTAAAAAAACAATTGAAAAAAGAGTGCGCAAGTTTAATTCCAAACTGCAAAGAACGCCTTATTACTATGGTTGGCGGAAATGGATTAGATAATGTCGCAGTTCCGAAAAAAAAGAAATTTAATTGGAAACTAAAAATTCTCGTTCCTTGTTGCATTGTTATAGTATTATTAGTAGCTGTAATTTTGCCAACAGTTACAAATGTGGTTGACGATAAATTTACTAATAGTGTTGTACTAATTGATGTAAATCCAGTTTTTGAAATTGTTGCTAACCAAAAAGAAGAAATTTCGTTAGTGCGAGGGTTAAACAAACAAGCGGTTATGCTGCTTAAAGATGGCGAATCGGCGTTTATAGGTTTAAAGTTATCCGATTGTATTGAAAAGATTACCACTTTAATTATTAAAGGCGGATATTTACGCAAAGAAATACGAGTTAGCGCTACTTGTAGCAATGACAAA
Source organism: Clostridia bacterium (assembly GCA_036653075.1). Lineage (GTDB taxonomy): Bacteria > Bacillota > Clostridia > Christensenellales > CAG-314 > JAVVUQ01. The sequence continues at coordinate 1,431 of JAVVUQ010000015.1, forward strand.
TATGAAAAGGAAGTGGAATTGAAATTAATCGATAGCGTCAAAAAAGTTTTATATAACAATCAAATTGATGCCAACGTTTTAAATCCTATTATTAATAATAATGCAAAACATATCGCTATGCAATATAAAATTACAGAACGCAAAGCGGATATTTGTTTGCAATTGATATCCAAAGATAATTCGCTTAAAATTAAAGAATTAGCTAAAGAAGATATAAGCGACCTTGTAGAATTGCTATTTAATTACGATATAACTGAAATATCGAAGTTTAAAAATGGACTCGCTGAAAATAGAAAAATAATAGAAACCAAGAAAACTGATTTTATGAATCATCTTAGTTTTACAGAAAAGGAAATTAATGCGCATTTTGAGGATATCGAGCAATTACTTAACAGTAGTCCTATCAATTACGATGAACTTAATAGGCAAATAACAGAATTAAATTGTCATTATAAAGAAGCGCCATTTGATGAAGTAATAAACGATGAAAATGTAGAGGACGTAACAGAAGAACTTAATGAACTTAAACTGGAGATTGTTGAGATCGTCGCCGATGCGCGTAGTGAATTTATGGAAGCTTACGATGAATGGATTAAAAACTATGAGCAACTACTTAAGTCTGAAGTCGATAGTGACGACGATTTTGATTTTGACGATTTTGAGTTTGAGGACTTTGAATTTGATTTTGATATTATTGTTTAACTTAATTATTAGTATAAGAGAAACATAAAAGTTTCTCTTTTTTTTGATTTATTATCGCCAATTATATGCAATAATTGATTTAATATTTTATAAATATGCGTAATAATAATAAAATTAATTAAATGAACAATATGGCAAAAAATGGGTTTATTAATATGAAATTTATTATGGACAAATAGTTAAACAGGTAGGAAAATCCTTTACTTTGGGGGTAAAATGTGTTAAAATACATCAAATAATCTTTTTTGGAAAGATGATAAACGCTGTTATGTGTGGAGGCAAACGATGGATAAAATTATAAAAGAAGCGCTTACTTTTGATGATGTTTTGGTAATACCTGCTAAAAGCAATGTGCTACCAGGAGATGTCAAGTTAAGCGTTGAATTAGCTAAGGGAATTAAATTAAATATTCCTTTACTAAGCGCTGCGATGGATACTGTTACGGAATACAAGTTGGCGATTGCCATAGCAAGAGAGGGTGGTTTAGGTATTATTCATAAGAATATGTCTATTGAAGACCAAGCTTTGATGGTGGATAGAGTTAAACGCAGCGAACACGGCGTAATTACTGATCCATTTTTTTTGCACGCTGAAAATCTTGTTACTGACGCTTTGGCTTTAATGGCGAGATATAAGATTTCAGGCGTTCCGATAGTGGATAGAGAGGGGCATTTGGTTGGAATTTTAACGAATAGAGATTTGCGGTTTGAAACCAATTTTGACCAGCCTATTTTTAATGTTATGACAAGTAAAAATCTTGTAACTGCCCCTGTTGGCACAACTTTAATTGAAGCTCAAAAGATTCTTGGAAAGCATAGAATAGAAAAATTACCTATAGTAGATAATGACAATATTTTAAAAGGTTTAATTACAATAAAAGATATAGAAAAAGCGATTCAATATCCCAATAGCGCTAAAGACAAAAAAAGTCGGTTACTTGCTGGTGCTGCTGTAGGAACAGCGGGGGATACTATGCTTAGAGTTGATGCCTTGGTGGCTGCGGGCGTGGATATAATTGCAATTGACACAGCGCACGGACACAACGTAATGGTGCTTAAAGAGGTGGAAGCTATCGCAAATAGATATCCCGATTTGCCTATTATAGCTGGAAACGTAGCGACAGCAGCGGCAACGCACGATTTAATTAGCGCTGGCGCAGATGTTGTCAAAGTTGGTATTGGCCCTGGTTCAATATGTACGACTCGAGTTGTCGCAGGCGTTGGCGTTCCACAAATGACAGCTATTTTAGATTGCGCCGAAGAAGCGGATAAATATAATAAACGCATAATTAGCGATGGCGGAATCAAATATTCAGGAGATATAGTCAAAGCAATTGGCGCAGGTGCATCGGCGGTTATGGTGGGTAGTTTGCTTGCTGGAACAGAGGAAAGTCCAGGAGAATCGGAAATTTTCCAAGGTAGAAGCTTTAAAGTTTATCGTGGAATGGGTTCTTTGCCTGCTATGGCTAAAGGCAGTAAAGATAGATATTTTCAAGAAAATTCTAAAAAACTTGTGCCTGAAGGCGTAGAAGGTAGAGTTCCTTATAGAGGCACATTGGGCGACGTAGTTTATCAACTTATGGGCGGACTTAGAAGTGGTATGGGTTACGCAGGCGTCGAATCTATCGACATAATGCGTAAAAATGTACAATTTGTTAGAATTACTAACGCTGGACTCATTGAAAGCCATCCGCACGATATTTCAATAACAAAAGAAGCTCCAAACTATTCCGTTAAAGGAAATAATTAAAATTTAAAGTTAAAAATTAAAATATGAAGTTAAATATGTTAAAATAATTTATATTGGTTTTTTGACAATCTTTAACTTAATGTTTATGCGCAATAAAAAGATAAAGCAAACAACTAAAGCTAATTAAAATTGATTAGCGTAGGTAATGAAATAGATAATAGCAAGCAATGTATGCAAAGGAGAATATATGCCTCAAACGGTTTTAGTAATAGATTTTGGCGGTCAATACAATCAATTGATTTGTCGTAGGGTACGGGAGTTGAAGGTGCATAGTATTATGCTGCCTTTTGATGCGGATTTTGATAGAATTAAAGAAATTAATCCAATAGGGATTATTTTGACAGGCGGTCCGCATAGTATTTATGAAAATGAAGCGCCTAAGGTAGATAGGCGAATTTTTGAATTAGGCGTGCCGATTTTTGGAATATGTTACGGATTGCAATATATCGCTAACGAGTTTGGTGGAGTTGTATCTAAAGCTGATGTGCGTGAATATGGCAAACAAGATATAAAGATGGATAATAGTAGCGTTATATTTAGCGCAATTAACGATGGCGTAGTTTGGATGAGTCATACTGATTACATAAAACAGCTTCCTTGTGGCTTTAAAGTGACAGCTACAACTTCTACTTGTCCCGTTGCGGCTATGGAGAATATTGAAAAACAAGTATACGGCGTTCAGTTTCATCCCGAAGTTCATCATACTGAAAATGGTAACGAAATATTAAAAGCTTTTTTGTACAATGTATGTAAGGCTAAAGGTGATTGGACAATGTCTGATATCGCTGAAAATCTCGTCGCTAATATGAAAGCAAAAATAGGCGATGGCAAAGTGCTTTGCGCTATGTCGGGCGGCGTGGATAGCGCTGTAACAGCTGCGTTATTATTTAAAGCGGTGGGCAGTAATTTAACTTGCATTTTCGTTGACCACGGATTAATGCGCAAAAATGAAAGCGCAGAAATAAACAGAGTATTTAAACAAGAACGGAAAATGAATCTTGTTATGGTTGATGCCGAATCAAGATTTTTAGAAAAATTAAAGGGTATCACAGATCCTGAAACAAAACGAAAAATTATTGGCGAAGAATTTATTAGAGTTTTTGAACAAGAGGGTAAAAAGATTGGAAAGGTGGACTTTTTGGCGCAAGGCACGATTTATCCTGATGTTATTGAAAGCGGAAGCAAAACAAGCGCTGTTATAAAATCGCACCATAACGTTGGAGGATTACCTGATGCTGTGGACTTTAAAGCAATTATTGAGCCACTTAGAGATTTGTTTAAAGATGAAGTACGCGCGCTTGGCAAAGAGATAGGCTTGCCTGAAACTATTGTTATGCGTCAGCCATTTCCTGGACCTGGACTTGGAATAAGAATTATTGGTGAAATCACTAAAGAAAAGTTGGATATTTTACGTGAAGCAGATTATATTTTTAGAGATGAGATAGCAAAAAACGGATTGCAAAGCAAAATTTGGCAGTATTTTGCTATATTAACGGGCAATAAATCAGTAGGCGTTATGGGCGATGGCAGAACATACGAATATACCTTAGCGTTGCGCGCAGTTACTGGCGTAGACGGAATGACAGCCGATTGGGCGAGAATTCCTTACGACGTACTTGAGAAAATTAGCAACCGAATTGTAAATGAAACACCGCACGTGAACCGTATTGTTTACGATATAACTGGCAAACCACCCGCTACAATTGAATGGGAGTGATTAATAAATTCTTTATAAAAATTTATACTTATAAAAAATAGTAGCCAACAAGGAATTATAATGAAATATTTAGCGTTTGATATTGAAGCTGCGAACGGATACAAGCCGTATAGTATTTGCAGTATAGGAATTATAAAAGCTGATGAAGAATTGAATATATTTGAACAGCGAAATATATGGATTAACCCAAAAACAAAGTATGATTTAAACGGAACAAGACAAAATGTTGGAATAAACTTGCATTTAGATGTGGATTTAATTAATCAATCTCCTGATTTTTCGCAAGTTTATGACGAAGTTTGCAAATTATTAACAGATGAAGATTACTTAGTTGTGGGACACGCAGTCGAAAGCGATGTTTATATGATAAATGCTGCGTGTAAACATTATGGATTACCAAGTATAAATTTTAAATTTATTTGTTCGCAATTACTTTTTAAGCTTTTTACGAACGCAAAAGAAGTACGCGCTTTAAATAAAATTGCCGAGGAGATTGAAGTGGAATTTAACTTTCACTCCTCTGATGAGGACGCTAAAGTCAGTATGCTGACACTCAAATATTTGTCACAACAATTGCAGCTTTCCGTTTCACAAATGTTAGAAAAATACAATATTAGAATTGGCGAAAATAAGGATTTTGTTATGACTCGCACCCTTTCATTGACAGAAAACTTACCTAAAAAGAAAAAACGTCCATACTACCATTATGCAAAAAAAACGCCTTCTTGTAACCAAATAGATACTCAAAACAATACTACTATAATCCAAGATGTAAATCTATACAACGAAAATGAATCGGATATTTGCAAAAACAAAAATGTTGATGAATTTATCGATGGAAATGACCATAAAAATGTGGATAATTGAATATTTATTATATTATTAAAAAAAATGTTTATAATAATATTAATAAGCGTTAAAATTAATGTTATAGTAAAGGTTTTTATAAAAGTTAATGCGTTATATGGCAATAAGTAAGGTAAAAGTAAAAGAAATATAAAAAATGCGCAAAAGAGGTTGTTATGAATATACAGGAATTTTTACAGAAATATTCTTTTTCGTCACAGTTTGATATGATGACTATGGCTAATATATTTATAGGTGAAATGGAGAGAGGGCTTGATGGAAAAGCTAAATCGCTTAAGATGATTCCTACTTATATTTCTAACGGCAACAATCCTAAATATGATGAAGAATGTGTTATAGTAGATGCAGGCGGTAGCAATTTACGTGTTGCAAACGCTCATTTTACATTAAATGGTTGTGAGATAAGCAATTTTAAAAGTTGTAGAATGCCTGGCGTAGACAAGCAAATGTCAAGCGATGAATTTTACGGAGCTATTGCTAATTTTATGAAAGAAGCTTTAATAAATGGCAGAAACATTGGATTTTGTTTTTCTTATCCAGTAGTTATGGATAAAAGCGTAGATGGCAAGCTCATAGCTTTTACAAAAGAGGTAAAAGTGCCAACAGCGATTGGTAAGAAAGTTGGCGAATGTACTCTTAAGGCAATTGGAAAATTTGACGATAAAGACAGACGTATTGTAATTTTAAATGATTCAGTCGCAACATTATTGGGCGGTAGAGGATTGAATTTAGATAAAAGTTTCGATAGTTATATTGGATTTATATATGGAACGGGCGTAAATGCGTGTTATATTGAAGAAAGCAAGAACATTGGAAAAATCAATGATAGCGTAGAAGATACGATGATTATCAACATTGAATCGGGCAATTTTGACAAATTTCCACGTAGCGAGTTTGATAAAAAAGTAATGAATTCAACGGTAACGGGCGAAGATTATGCTTTTGAAAAAATGGCAGCTGGACGTTATATTAGTGAAATTATATGCGAAGCAGTCTTACAAGCGTCACGTGACGGAGTAATATCGACGTCACTATCTAAAGATTCTTTTAAATTTATCAATACAAGAATAATAAGCGACTTTTTAATATCTATTGAAAATGATAACAATAAACTCGCAAACATATTGAAAACATATAACGATAGGCTTACGGTCGCTATTATTGCAAATGTCGTTATTGAACGAGCCGCAAGAATGTGCGTAATTATGCTTTCCGCTATAATTTTAAAGACGAATAAAGGCATAAATGCCCCAGTGGCAATAGTCGCCGAAGGCACTACCTTTAACAAACTATATGGATTTAGACAAGCTTTCGATGCTATTATGGATGAATTTTTAGTAAAAACATTACATCGTAATTATGTTGTTATTCAAGGCGACGGACTAAACAACGTAGGAAGCGCTTTGGCTATTTTAAGCAGAAAATAATTATTATTTAATAATATAATATGTATTAAATAAGATGTCAATAAAAAATGGAAAATTATGTATAATTTACATAGCTATGATTCACAATAAGGCTATGAGAAAAAAAGTTGTTATTTGTGGAGTGGATACTGGAACGTTACCTCGTTTGACGGCAAAAGAATCCAAAGAACTAATGGATAGAGTAAAAAAAGGGGATGACGAAGCGAGAAGCCGATTTATTTTATGTAATATTCGGTTGGTTTTGTCAGTTTTACAAAAGTATTCGGCAAAGGTAAGCAATCCTGACGATATATTTCAAGTCGGCTGCATTGGCCTTGTTAAATCAGTGGATAATTTCGACAATACTATGAATGTCAGATTTTCAACTTATGCCGTTCCGATGATAGTGGGCGAAATTAGGCGTTATTTAAGAGAGAGTAATTCTATGCGTGTAAGTCGAGGCATTCGAGATGTTGCGTATTTAGCTCTATCTGCGCGGGAAGAAATAGAGAGAACTACGGAAAAGATAGCTACTATGGAAGAAATTGCGGTTAAAATTAATAAATCCGTTTCAGACGTAGTGTATGTTTTAGACGCAATATCACAACCTTTATCATTGTATGACCCCGTTTATAACGACGGAGTAGATTCGGTTTTAGTTATGGACCAAATTAAAGATGAGAAAAATTGCGAAGAAAATTGGATAACAAAAGTTTCAATGTCCACAGCTATTGAAAAACTTAACGAACGAGAAAAACAAATTGTCTTAAAACGCTACTTTGAAGGAAAAACTCAAATTGAAGTGTCAGGCGAAGTTGGAATATCTCAAGCTCAAGTTTCAAGATTAGAAAAAAATGCGGTAGAACACATTCGTGGTTACTTTTAACCATTGCTTTATTGCTTATTTTTAAAATATAAAAAATTGTCATCGCTATTATAAAGTAATCATATTTTTTTGGTTACTTTTTTATTTTGCTATAAAACTTTATCGCATACTCTGCTTTTATAATTTCTTCCATACTTAGAAACTAATTATAAAGCAATAATTATCTAAGTGTTTAAAAAATACAATTACTAAAAACGCAAATAAATTGAAAAATATAAATTATATCAACATTATCTATTAAACATATAAAAAGCAGTAGTCTATGTTTTTTTATATTATATAATGTAATCAATACAAGTAAAAAGGTAATTAAAAAGAAAGCTTTATTTTTTAATGTATGGTATAATAGTATAAGGAAAGTTTGCGTTAAATTATTTAAAATCTCATATTAATTAAAATAGTTGCAAAAATTTAATTCGTTGTTTGTTTCAATAGTATATAAAATTATTAATGTTAACAAGTTGGAAAACAAAGTAAAATTGAAAATAATAGATATTAAAGTTAAAAATTATAGCAAATGAGTAAAAATCTCATAAAGGAAATGTTTTAGAGTATGGAACAATTAAAAGCGATTTGTAAAGAAAGTAAAAGCTTGATTGAGTTTGTTGCGTTAGAGTTTGGAATAGCAAGATTTCGTGCGGAGAAGTTAATAAAAGCGGGAGATGTTAAGTTAAACGACCAAAGGCAAAAGGTTGAAGTTGAGATAAAATCGGGTGATGCCGTAGATTTATATTTATCGGAAGAAGAAGTTAGCAAGCTTAAAATCGCTATCGTCTATCAAGATGAAAACGTTATCGTAGCGTATAAGCCTTCTAAAATTGAGTCAGCAGGGCTGTATTCAATGGAAACACGTTTATCACGCCAGTTTGATTGTAATGTTAAAGCTTGTCATCGATTGGATTATAATACTAAAGGTATCAACGTTTTTGCAATTACGGATAATGCGTATAATGAAATACTTAAATGCTTTAAAGAACATAAAGTAAAAAAAATATATAGAGCTATGGTTTTTGGCGAACCTCAAAAACAAGCAAATTTAAAAGACTATCTTTTTAAAGATTCTAAGCTAAAAAAATGTTATGTTACTTCGGATATGAAAAGAGGGGCTTTGCCAATCGAAACAAATTACAAATTAGTAAAGAAAAAAGGCGAAATAAGCGAATTGTTAGTTGAACCAATTACGGGCAGAACACATCAAATACGCGCGCATTTAGCGTTCCACGGTTTGTATATCGCTGGCGATGGCAAATACGGCCTCAATGAACTTAACGAACGTTTTGGTTATAAAGAACAAGAATTGTATTGTATAAGTATAACATTTTTATTTGAACAAAACGAAACGCTTGCATATTTAAACAATAAAAAGTTTTGTTAGTTTTTGCGTATTTGAATTTATGATAAAATTTTTGCAATAAATAAATAACAAATAAAAAAACTTAAATCTATTTATTCATTTAAGTTTAGCGTTTGTTTAGCAATAGCATAAATCAGCAACGCAACAAAAAAAATTCCGACGAAAGAGGCTGAAATACTTGCCACAATCAAATAAATCATATATAATAGTATAGTTAGATAGTTTATAGGCAATAGGCTAAGTATACATAGTTAGTTTTTATTTATAAAAATTACTTGTTTGCAAGCTTTTTGCTTTTTTATAACTATTTATGCGTAAAATTATAAACATAAATATACGGAGATTTAAATATGGTTAAGCACGTTGTTTTGTATAAGCTTATCGATTCAAGCGCAGCTGGCAGAAAAGCTGTTACAGAAAGACTTATGTCAATGAAAGGTAAAATTGATATTTTAAAAAATATCGAAGCGGGACAAGACTTTTTGTCAAGCGATAGAAGCTATGATGTTTGTTTGATATGCACGTTTAATACACGTGAAGATTTGACAACTTATGCGCAACATCCAGTGCATTTGCCTGTTAAAGCGTTTATGAAAACAGCAGTGGATAAAGCCGTATCTTGTGACTTTGATTGCTAATATATTGGAAAAACGTAAAATTGCAATGATGAATTTAAATTTTCAATTTAAGTTTTTAATTTTAATATTTGCATAAAGTATTTAATTATTGTAAAACATTTTGAGAATTTAATTTTTGAGAATTTAATGGTTTAATGAAATGATTTTGAGTTTTAAATTGGTATACAATTATAAACAATAAAAATCAGCTAAATTAGATATAATTTGAATTTAGAGCTTTGCAATTTAAAGTTTATCGCAATTGATTAGTAAAAAAGTGATTACGAAAGTATAAAAGATAATTATTTTTGAGGTGAAATATGAAGAAACTCGCATTGGTAATGACTATTATTATGGCATTAACATTAATGTTCGGATGTACGAACAATTTTATGTCTGACAATGAAATGATTAAATTGACGAAAAATCCTGAAGCGTCAATGACGTTGACTTACACGGACAAAAATGACGTTGTAAAGACCTTCACGATGGTATATGAATTACATTACGAAAAAGCTCCTATAACGGTTACAAATTTTGTTAATCTTATTCAAGAGAAATTTTATAATGACAGTTTAATACATTATAGCAACGTGTCAACAAGTAGTTACGATAATATTCACTATATTGAAGGCGGAGCTTATAAAAAGACAAAAGATGAAAAAATAGTTGAAGCTATAAATAAAAAATACACCATTAAGGGCGAATTTAAAGCTAATGAGTGGAAGAAAAATGATTTAGTTCATACTATCGGCAATCTTGTTATGGATAGAACAAGCGGCGCAAACGGTTTTGATACAGCATCTACTATGTTTTATATTTGCTTATCAGACCATAACAAACGTGACGGCAATTACGCTGTTTTTGGTACGTTAAAGGGAATGAGCGGAAAAATTGGCGAACAAGTTATTCCAATGCAAGATGAAATTATTTCCACGTTTTTAAGCGATATGGCAAGTATGACGCTTACGCAAAGCGTAACAGATAAAGATGACAATTCATTTAAAATTCCTACCTATACCATAGCGATATCTATGACTGTCGATACATTTGGCACAACATTCCCATCGGCAAAAACCATTAAAAAATAATTTTCTATGCTATTAGATTGTTAGATTATAATGGTGAATCACTATGGATAAATTGTCAACGATAGATATAATTTAATTATATCATTTGCTTTGGCATTAAAATTATGCTTTTTTACAAAAGGGAGTATGTGAATCATTCTCCCTTTTTTGAGTTGTGTACGCAATATATCGGATAAAATTATCATTAATATGAATTAAATATTGAATTTAGGTTAATTATAAAATGGTAATAAATTGAAATAAAAATAAATGGTAATAAATTGAAATAAAAATAAATGGTAATAAAATAGTTATATATTTACATTAGAGTAAGAAAATTAATATAAAAAATTAAGGATTAAAGTATGTTAAAAATAGCTAATATTGATAATGGCGTAGGCGAGGAAATTGGATTAAAAATAGGAGATGAAATCATCGCTTTTAATGGTAAAGAGGTGGTAGATATTTTAGATTACAGCTATTTTGACAGTATGGATGAATTTACAATTAGAGTAAAGCGTGGCGAAAAAGTTATTGAAATTGAAGTAGAAAAAGATGAAATGGATGGAATGGGGTTAGATTTTACAGATGAGGGGTATTTGACGCCTATTTCTTGTAGAAACAAGTGTATATTTTGTTTTGTTGATCAGTTGCCTAAGGGTATGCGCAAGACATTATATGTTAAAGATGATGATTACAGGTTAAGTTTTGTATCGGGTAATTATGTAACGTTGACGAATGTTTGTGAAAAGGAAATTCAAAGAATTATTGATATGAAATTTTCGCCGATTTATATATCGATTCACGCAAGCGATGATGTGTTGCGGCGCAAGATGTTGGGAAATCAAAATGCTCAGCCAATAATGCCGTTACTTAAAAGGTTTGCGGAAGCTAAAATTGTTATGCACACACAAGTAGTCTTGTGTAGCGGAATAAATGATAAAGAAAATTTGGTTAAAACGGTAAATGATTTGTATAAGTTGTATCCTTACGTAAAAAGTGTCGCTATTGTTCCAGTGGGGTTAACAAATCATAGAGAGGGACTTTCAACTTTACAAAAAATAGATAAAGCGGGAGCGATGGCGGCAATTGCAATTACGCAAGAGTTTAACAGTAAAATTTATGCAAAGCGTAAGGAAAATTTTGCTTTTTGTTCAGATGAGATGTACATAACAGCGGAAAAAGAGATTCCAATAGCGCAATATTATGGGGCGTTTGAGCAAATAGAAAATGGAGTAGGGCTTCTTTCAGAATTTAAAAGTGATTTTTTGCGTGAATTGAAGTTATGTAAAGGTCAAAAAAGCGAATCATTTGTTATAATTACAGGCGAGTCGGCGTACGGATTTTTAACTGATTTGATAAACAAGGCAAAAGAAAAACTTCCTAAATTAGACGTTGAAATAATTGCAATTAAAAATCAATATTTTGGCATTTCTGTTACTGTCGCAGGACTTGTGACTGGCGGCGATATAGTAAAGCAATTAAGCAATCGAGAAATTAAAGGTAAGATTTTAATTCCAAAAGTTATGCTTAAAGAATTTGACACTGTATTTTTAGATGGTATGACTATGTCGCAATTACAAGAAAAAATTGGTAAAGAAATTGAAATTGTAGATGCGGACGGTTCATCTTTTGCAGAAGCTATATTTAATTTTTAATTAATTTTTTAAATTGTCAGTAAGCGTAATATTATAAAATTGTCAATAAATCAAAAAGTAACCTTGTTATGGAAACAATAAAAAGCAACGAATTATATAAATTGTTGCAATAGTAAGTAAGGATAAGTGAAAGTATGAAACCATTGGTAGCGATAGTAGGCAGAGCGAACGTTGGAAAGTCTACGTTTTTTAATAAAGTATGTGGCGAACGTAAGTCAATAGTGTTGGATATAGCGGGTGTTACACGTGACCGATTGTATGCGGATACGGAGTGGCAGGGGCATAAATTTACGCTTGTGGATACTGGTGGAATACAAGTTAGCGAAGATGAGATGGCTATGCATATAAAGCGTCAAGCTGAAATCGCCGTTGATTTAGCGCAAGTTGTATTGTTTTTCGTAGATGGAAAAGAGGGATTAACGTCGGAAGATTTTGAAGTGGCGTCGTTATTGAGAATGAGCGTAAAGCCGATTATTATGGTAGTGAACAAGGTAGACAACTTTAAAACGTTGGATATATCTGATTTTTATCGTTTAGGAATTGGCGAAGAAATTATGCCTATATCAAGCGAGCATATGCTTGGAATTGGAGATTTATTAGATGAAGTAGTTAATTTATTTCCAAGCGAAGATAATGCTGATGATGACGATGAAAGAATAAAAATTGCAGTTGTCGGAAAACCTAACGCTGGAAAATCCAGTTTGACTAATTGCATATTAGGATACGAGCGTACGATAGTTACGGATATTGCAGGAACGACAAGAGATGCTATTGATACGCCTTTTGAATATGAAGGAACAAAATTCACTATTATTGATACGGCGGGTATACGCAGAAAACGTAGTATTGAAGAAGAAACAATTGAGAGTTATAGCGTAATGAGAGCTTTAGCGGCTATAAGGCGAGCAGACGTATGTCTAATTGTTATGGACGCAGGCGAAGAAATATCCGAGCAAGATGTTAAGATTGCTGGTTATTCGCACGAACAGGGCAAACCAACGGTAATTGTCTTGAATAAATGGGACTTAATTGAAAAAGATACCTATACAATAGAAAAATATAAAAAGCAATTACAATGTGATTTAGCTTTTATGGATTATTTTGTGTATGTCACTTTGAGCGCTAAAACTGGTCAAAGATTACCTAAGCTTATGGAATATATAAAATTAGTTTATAACAATAGCTCGTTTAGAGCGACAACAGGCGTATTAAATGACGTTCTATCCGATGCTACGGCAACGGTTGAACCGCCATCAAGAAATGGTCGTAGATTAAAAATCAAATATATTACTCAACCTATTACAAATCCGCCGACGTTTATTCTATTTGTAAATGATTCGTCAATTATGCACTTTTCGTATGAAAGATATATAGAAAATAGCTTGCGTAAAGCCTTTAATTTGACGGGTACTCCGATAAGATTGTTTATAAGATCAACAGCTGACAAGGATGAAAAATAATCAATGCTTTAAAGCATAATTAATTATTATGCGGTTGCTTTGCGCAAACAATAATAAGTAATTATAATATAAAAATTGAAATATAATTCTGTTGGTATAATAAGATTATAAACGAAATTATCATTCAGCATAAAGATATCGCAAAAAATAAAGGAAAATTATGATTAAAGAGTTTTGGTGGCAGTATATAATATATGCAATTGTGTGTTATTTGTTATGCAATTTTAATTTTGCTGTTTTTATTTCAAAAAAATTTAAACATCGGGATATTCGCAATATGGGCAGTGGCAACCCCGGAACAACTAATATGTTTCGCGCGTTTGGGTTGAAAGTAGGAATTTTGACTTTTATTTGTGACGCTTTAAAAGGCGCTATTTGTTCGCTTGGCGGCATATTATTATTCAAAGCGTTAGCTGGTGGGTTTACATCTTCGCCTTCAAATGAGATAATGAATGTCGCTTTATTTGGTGGATATATTGGCGGATTTTTCGCTGGTTTAGGTCACGTTTTCCCCGCATTTTATCATTTTAAAGGAGGCAAAGGATTTGCTACTGGCGTAGGCGTATTCTTAGTTCTTAGCCCTTTATGCGCAATTTTATCGCTTATATTAGGATTTGTCCTATTACTATTTATTGATAGAATGTCAATATTTGCATTACTATTTTTTACCATTATTACACTTGAAAGCGCAATTACTTTACTACCATCGAGATGGTATTTATTTGCGCTTACTGCGATGTATTACGTTCTTGTTATTTTTGCGCATAGAAGTAACATTAAACGACTGTATCTTGGCACAGAAAATCCTATGGGAATATCTAATATCTTTAAAAAGAAAGGTTAAATTTTTTGCGTTAATTTATAATTGATAATCGTAATTGTTTTATTTGTAATAAAGGATAGCGTTAAAGTGTATTTGGCATTTAACATAATGGTTATAAAATCTCTCACTAATTTAGGATTTTTTGCATAATGTGATGTGATACTAATTTTTTAATTAGTTTAACATTAAAGTTGCTTGTGGGGGAGAGATATATATGGTTTATGTGAGATGTCCACGCTGTGAGATTAATTATAAATATGATTATGAACAATACTGTGATATTTGCAAAAGAGAATTGAAAGGCGAAATATTTGATAATGACGACATTGACGATTTGATTTGTCCGTTTTGTGAAAAAAACAAATTAGATTATGGGCAAGATATGTGCGATGATTGTTATAACAAGAAAAATAAGAGAGAGGATACATATAGTTAATAACAAAATTATTAAAATAATAGTAATAATTATAATTTAAGCGAAATGGTGATAGTTACTATGGGAGAAAATGATTGAAAGTTTACGCAATAAGTGATTTACATTTGTCTGTTTCGGTAAATAAGCCAATGGACATATTTGGGACGGGCTGGGATAATTATTTAGAAAAGGTTATAGCTGACTGGAAAGAGAAGGTGGAAGATGACGATGTCGTTTTGATGCCAGGTGATTTTTCGTGGGCGATGAAATTAGAGGATGCTAAGCAAGATTTTGAACTATTAAAAGATTTAAAGGGTAAAAAGGTTATATTGCGAGGGAATCACGATTATTGGTGGAATACTCTTAGTCAAGTTAAAAGTATTTTGCCCGTAGGATTTTATGCTTTGCAAAATGACGTAATACGTTTTGAAGATGTCTTAATTTGTGGAACGCGTGGCTGGGTATGTCCCGGAGCGGAAAAATTAACAGAACACGATACTAAAATTTATCAACGTGAAGGGGAACGCTTGAATTTGTCTATTAAGGCAATGGAGAAACAACGAAAAGAAAATGATAAGGTGGTGTGTATTATGCACTATCCGCCTTTTAATGTTTATAGAGAAGAATCGGAATTTACTCGCCAACTTGTCAAAGCCAATATTAAAACTGTTGTTTATGGGCATTTACACGGTCAAGCAAGTAGAGCGGACAAACATATAAATAGGTTTGGTATCGATTTTTATTTGGTTTCAACTGATATCGTCGAACATAAATTAATCAGAATTTTTTAATTTGTAAACGCTGGAGTTCTCAGGTTTGCAAGTTTATAGCGATTTATATAAATTGCTTTAAATATAGAAAATGCAAAAATTAAAGTAAAAAGGTTTAAAATACTAATTTTAGGCAAGAATAGTTAATTATAAAAATATTTATTATTTATTGCGATGGCATTATTGCAAATGTATACTACATATAAAGTATAAAATTGCATTTAATTAACTTTAAAATGCTTGTAATTGGTTTTTAAGCGACAATATTGCAGTATATAAATTGCGTTAGTTTGTTATTTTTGATGAATTTAAAAATACAAAATCAAGACGTTAAATTTGTATACGCTTGCGTGTGTTGCATTAATTCTTATTTTATACACATATGCGTTTTGATTTTGAAATGCTTTTCAAATAGTCATAATTTTATGCTGTAAATTGAATTTGAGTTATCGTAAAATACATAAACAAAATAGCGTACAAAGGTATGCGTAAGGATAAAAAATATGTCAAATAGTTTAAAGATTATGTTTCTTGGCGGATTGGGAGAAATCGGTAAGAACATAACGGTTTTCGAAAGCTGCGATCAAATAGTAGTTATTGATTGCGGTTTAAGTTTTCCATCTTCCGATATGCCTGGAGTAGATATAGTGATACCAGATGTCACTTATTTAAAGGAAAATATCAAAAAGATAAAAGGTATAATTTTAACGCACGGACACGAGGACCATATTGGCGCTTTGCCCTATGTTTTAAAAGAAATAGGAACAAACATTCCTGTTTTTGGAACGACGCTAACGCTTGCGTTAGTTGAGAATAAGCTTATAGAGCGAGGTATTGATAACGTTGAGTTGGTGACGGTAACCGATGGCACAGTAGTTAATTTTGGAGCGTTTAGCGCTGAATTTATACACGTTTGCCATTCGGTAGCGGGTTCGCTTGCAATATCGTTGACAACGCCAGTAGGTGTTGTATTTCATACGGGCGATTTTAAAATTGATTATACACCGCTTGCGGGCGAAGTAATGAGCTTAAGTAGAATTGCCGAAATAGGCAAAAAAGGCGTTGCATTATTGCTTGCCGATAGCACGAACGTCGAACGTTCGGGTTACACAATGAGCGAGCAAGTAGTAAGCGAAACGCTTAAACGAGTTTTTGCAGAAGCAAGCGAAAATCGCATAATTGTCGCTACATTTGCAAGCAACGTAGATAGATTACAAATTGTATTAGACTTGGCAAAAGAATTTAATAGAAAAGTGGCAGTGTCAGGCCGTTCAATGATGAATGTAGTCGAAACTGCAACAAGAGTAGGATATTTGCATTATAATGCTAATATTATGATTGATTTGGATAAAATTGATCGTATTCCTAAAAAGAATTTAGTCATATTATCAACTGGAAGCCAAGGCGAACCAATGAGCGCTTTGACAAGAATGGCGAGTGGCGAATTTAATAAAGTTAGAATAGGCACTGACGATACGGTAATAATATCAGCAAGTCCAATTCCAGGTAATGAAAAAGATATTTACAGAGTTATCAATAATCTTTATCGTTTAGGCGCAAAGGTAATTTATAGCCGCCTTGCCGATGTTCACGTGTCAGGTCACGCTTGTCAAGAAGAATTAAAGTTAATGCAAACACTTATTAAACCAAAATATTTTATTCCTGTTCACGGCGAATATAGACATTTAAAACAACACGCCGCTTTAGCAATTAAAATGGGCGTACCAGAAAGTAATATATTAATTGCCGAATTAGGCGATACTATTGAATTAACCAAGAAATATCTTGCTAAAACAGGCACAGTACAAGCTGGAAACGTGCTTGTCGATGGATTGAGCGTCGGTGACGTCGGCAGCGTTGTGCTTAGAGATAGATTGCAACTAAGCGAAGACGGTATGCTTATCGCTATCGTGGGTATTTCTGAAACTATGGGTGTTGTTGTCAGCGGCCCAGAGATTATAAGTAGAGGTTTTATCTATACGGGCGACAACAACGCAAATGACATAGTAGACGAAATGAAACAATTAGTACTATCCGTTGTCAATACAGGCGATGTCAAAGATATTAATATAACTCAAACTAAACAAAATATACAAAAAGCGTTGAGAAATTATTTGTTAAAGAAATTAAAACGTAGTCCAATGATTTTACCAGTTTTAGTGATGATTTAAATGCAGCTTAATTGAAAAATTAAGTTTGATGGTTATATTTAAGCTATTATGTTGTGTAATATTTAGCTATTGTATTGTGCAATATTTTAGATTTTATGTTGTGTAATATAAAGCTTAAGCGATTAGATAGTGGTTAATACGATTTAATAATTTAAAAAATATTGTATTTATTATAGAATAAAAGGTTAGTTATGGAATTATTAAAGCAGCTTAATGCGGAAAATCAGAGTGATATGGCGCAAATGCGGCAAAATGCGTACGAGCGACATATTCCCGTTTTAATGGAAGAAACTGAGCGTTTGTTAGATGTTATCATTAAAATTAAACAGCCTAAGCGTATACTTGAAATAGGTACGGCGATAGGGTTTAGCGGAATAGTTATGTTAAAGGCGTCGCCAATGGCTCATTTAAACACTATTGAAGAAAGCGCTGCAAGCATAGAAGCAGCGAAAACAAATTTCGAGAAATATAACGTAAATAAGAGAGTAACTATTTTTGAAGGGGACGCAAGAGAAATAGTGCCTATGTTGACGGGAAGCTATGATTTTATTTTTATGGATGGACCGAAAGGACAATATTTAGAGTTTTTGCCTTATTTAAAGAGTATTTTAGAAAGTGGCGGAGTATTGATGTGTGACAATGTTCTATATAAAGGATTGGTTCAAAATATACCAGAAAAAAGACACAAGCATATTACAATTGCGCGCAATTTAAAGGCGTTTTTAGAGGCTATTTCTAACGATAATCAACTTTCTACCGTAACATTGCAAATTGGCGATGGCGTTTCTATTAGTGTTAATAAGGTTGCTATATAATAAAACATTTATTGTTTATTTTATCGCGCAAGTAAAAAACGGAGCGTTAGTATGAAATATATATCTAAAATTGACAAAGACTTTATGCCTATATTGCTTGAAATGAACGAATTTAAAAAGACAGCAAATTCAAAGATTGAAATTATGATAGAAGATGGCGATGGTTATAATTTTTCGTACAATTTTGTTGCAAGTTGCGATAGAGAAAGAAGTTATAAAATTATTGAAAGATTAGTAAAGAGTTTGCTTTGGATAGTGGGCGGTTATAAAATTTATATTAAGGGCGCTGACGATATCGCATTGCGTATTAAAAACGATTATAATAGCGTAAGGACTTTTGATAGAGATTTTATGAGTGATATTTACCAAAAAAATTTTGAAGTAGTAGCGGTAAATGAATTACCACAGTTAAAAATGCGTAATATTTTAGTGGGCGGGCATACAAATGGTTGTCGAATTGGATTTGACGCAGGCGGCAGCGATAGAAAAGTATCCGCAGTTGTAGATGGAAAAGTAGTGTTTAGCGAAGAAGTGGTATGGTTTCCGAAAATCAACTCAGATTTGCAATATCATTATGACGCAATCGTATCCGCATTTAAAAGCGCCGCAGCGCATATGCCAAGAGTAGACGCAATAGGCGTTTCAAGCGCAGGAATTCATATAAATAATAGAACGCAAGTCGCTTCGTTATTTTTAAAAATTCCCAAAGAAAATAAGGAAAAAACAAAAGATATTTATATTCGAGCAGGTAAGGAAATAGGTGAAAACGTGCCTATTGTAGTGGCTAATGACGGCGACATTACGGCAATTGCAGGCGCAATGATTTATAAAAGTGGAAATATCTTAGGAATTTCTATGGGTACAAGCGAAGCGGGCGGTTACGTTAACGAAAACAAAGGATTGAATGGCTGGCTAAGCGAATTAGCGTTTGTTCCTTGCGACTGCAATAAAAACGCTCATTTAGACGAATGGAGCGGCGATATAGGAACGGGTGTGAATTATTTTTCGCAAGACGCAGTCATTAACTTAGCTAAAATGGCGGGTATTGATTTTGAAAACGATTTGTCGCCAGCTTTGAAATTAGAATACGTACAAGACTTAATGAAAAAAGGCGAGGAGAAAGCGGCTGAAATTTATCGTACTATTGGCATTTATTTGGGATATACTATACCGTTTTACGCAGAATTTTATAATATTAAGTATGTTTTATTACTTGGCAGAGTTTTAACAGGCTTAGGTGGCGATAAAATAAAACAAACAGCTACAATGATATTAAATGATGAATTTAGTAGCTATAATATTAAAATTATGACCGCCGATGAAGAATTTAAACGAAATGGACAAAGTATCGCTGCGGCAAGTTTGCCGATTGTTAAATAATATATAAAAGATGAAATAATAAAATAATTGTTAAATTTTATTATTATAAAAATAGAGG
>JAVVUQ010000015.1:21448-24127 GCA_036653075.1 Clostridia bacterium
ATAAAAGATGAAATAATAAAATAATTGTTAAATTTTATTATTATAAAAATAGAGGTTTTTATGAAATTATACAAGCGAGATGCTGAAATATATATTTATGATGAAAAACAGGAAGAGGCGTTCGCTACAACAACTCACTTAGCGATAGCTGCGCACCAAGATGATGTCGAATTGATGGCTTATCACGGAATTGCAGAGTGTTTCGGACAAAAAGATAAAAAATTTTCCGCAATTATATTAACTAACGGAAGCGGCAGTCCAAGAAGCGGAATATATAAAGATTATACCGATGAAGAAATGATGTTACAACGCAAAAAAGAACAAAAGAAAGCGGCTTTTATAGGAGAATATGCTACATTATCGCTACTGATGTATCCATCAAATGAAGTTAAAGATAATAAAAATAACTATGTTGTCGAGGATATATTTAATATTTTAATGGCTACAAAACCGCAAATAGTCTATACGCATAATTTAGCGGATAAACACGAAACTCACGTGGCGACGGCTTTAAGAACTATATCTGCAATTAATATGATGCCAAAAGCCGATAGACCGTCAATTGTGTATGGTTGCGAAGTATGGCGCGATTTAGATTGGATTAATGACGATAAGAAAATACGCTTAGACGTTGGGAAAAAAACCAATATAGCGCAAGCTTTAACAGGCGTTTTCGATAGTCAAATTAGCGGCGGAAAACAATACGCAACGGCAGTAGAAGGGCGAAGAATAGCAAATGCGACTTTCGCTGATGACCACGCTATCGATACCTTACAAAAGGTTACTTACGCTATGGATTTAACTCCATTAATTAGCGATGAACATATGTCCATAATTGATTTTATAAACGATTATATCAATGACTTTAAAAGCGATGTAAATAATAAAATATTAAAATTATTATAATTATATATTTTATAGAAACAAAAGCATTTTTGATGGATTTGGCAAGATGTTTACTTGCAAAATTATTTACTATATGCTACAATAACATTGTAAACTCTTTTATATTTAAATAATCAAAATAATTAGCATAAATATAACATTTTATTATATAAAATACACTTAGGCGTTATTTTTATTTTTAAATAAATATGTTGTAAATATATCATTTTGAATTTATATTTATTATTAAAGTTTACAAAAGTGTTATGAATATAGGAGAAAGGAAATGAAAAAATTTTTTAGGGATTTTAAAGTTTTTATCACAAAAGGCAATGTTATTGATTTAGCTGTTGCAGTAATTATCGGCGCGGCTTTTGGCGCTATCGTAACAAGTTTGGTTAATGATATGATTATGCCGCTAATTGTATGGATTTTTCCCGTACAAGATTTGTCATCTCTTGTAATTACATTACGTCCCGCTACTGAAGGCGGAGCAAACGCCTTAGTATTATCGTATGGAAAATTTATTCAAGCGATAATTAACTTTGGAATCATTGCATTTATGGTTTTTCTTATGCTGAAAGCAGTAATGGGCGTAAAAGGAATCGCTCATCCAAAATATGGCGAAGTTTTAACTAAAGCTGATTACGTCGCTTTGAAAAAACAAGGTAAATCTAAACAGGAAATAGCAGCAATTGACGCTGAAAAGAAACAAGAAAAAATAGCGGCGGAAAACGCAAAAAAAGCAGAAGCAGCCGCAAATACTACGGAAGCATTACTTAAAGACATTAGAGAATTACTTAAAAAAGATAAAAAATAATATTAATATCACAACTATACAAAATTGTAGTAAAACGTAGATAGTTGTGCTTTATAGGATAATATCTATATAATTATAGCGCTGCGATAAGTAGACTGAACTTGTCGTAGCGCAATTTTTATAAACAGTATTTAATTGAAATGATTACATACTTAATTTAAAAAAGATAAAAAATAACACTCAAATTATATAATAATTGAGTGTTACCTTGGTGCCGATGGCCGGACTCGAACCGGCACGATGTTGCCACCGAGGGATTTTAAGTCCCTTGCGTCTGCCTATTCCGCCACATCGGCATAATGATTATCATTGGTGTGATATTGGAGGCACCACCCGGATTTGGACCGGGGCATAGAGGTTTTGCAGACCTTTGCCTTACCACTTGGCTATGGTGCCATAACAATCGGAATTGCATTCATACATTAAGTTAGCTTACATATTCTATCAAAACTATTGAAAAAAAGCAAGCACTTTAACGTAAAAAACTAACTTTTATTTTTTTTATTAAATTATTCCCCTTTATTTTATATTTATAATCAATTTAACAGGACTACATTAGAAAAAATAAGGCAAATCTTACTCATTTTGCGACCACTAAAGGTTTATTTTCACTTTTAAAAGATATTTTTTTATAAGCGAATTAATGACGATATATTATATTAATAAATAATAGTCAAATCCTTGTATTAGTATATGCAATACTAATAAAATTGTTCAATGCGGATAAAATTAGTTTTATTAGTTGCGTTAATGTGAGCGTATAGTTATTGAACTTTATTATTTTAATAACTTTTATGCAACAATAGATAATCAAAAAAGTTGACATATTTTTATTTAGATTAAGCGTATAGTTAATTATAATAATTCATATTTAATAAAACTATTTACTTGACAAGGATGGGTATTTGTTGTAAACTACCATAGTTGCAATTATAAAAAAGGAAAGGTATTTGTTGTAAACTACCATAGTTGCA
>JAVVUQ010000016.1:0-23784 GCA_036653075.1 Clostridia bacterium
TATATTATTTATTTTATTATAAATTTCAATATAATTTTTAACTTTACATCTAATTATTAAGTTTTAGCTACCTCTTGTTTATGTAATTTGTAATTTTTTATTATCGTAGGTAGATAAATAAAGAATAAAACAAGTAAAACAATAGGAAATGTTAATAACATATACCAGTATTTCATAGGCAAAATGTTCCAGAAAAATTGTAATGCAAAGTTGCCAGAAGCGTTAAGCGAATACATATAATTTACTTGAATCAATTGTCCAAGATAGTTGATGGCGTTAATTGAAGTAAAATAGTTGTTTACAGCAACATTGATAAAATGTACGCCAGTATAGATTGTCAGCGTTATTGCCATAGTTGATATCATACATTTAGGCTCTAATTTAATTTTTCCAAGTAAAAATAGCAAAATCGGCAATCCAAATTCAAATAGATGAGGAAAATAATAAAATGCAAACACAAGAGAAAATACATCATATTCGCCGCACGAACCATTAAACACTATCGCCAATAAAGCGCCCACGCACCATAAAATCAAAAGATTTCCCAAAGTTTTATTTTTAGTAAGTATGACAATAGGCAACAATATTGCGTTAATTGAACACATATGCAAAGGCAAATACTCAAGCGGACTATTCCACATCAATAAATTCCATATAATTGCAGCCATTCCACTTAATGAAAGTATAAACATTATTATATCTTGAACTTTCGGCGAAAAAAGTTTAAGTAAATAGTATAAACCTACTATTACTCCGCCAACAAGCAATATGGATATAATATGCGTTATTGAAAATGTACCCCAAATCATAAATTTCCTCCGAAAAATATATTATCGTTTTCAAATTCTCTTAGCTATATAAATAGTTTAATTTATAAAGCTTTAGTTTGCGCTTTTTACCATAATAAACGCCATTTAAGTAACATTATATTGAATATGATTTTGTAATTATATAAACAACCAGCAAATCACAAAAACTAAATTCAATATTTAAAACGCAACTTACATACTTAAATATATCACTTAATTATCACAATGTCAACACTATTGACACTAATATATCACTATTTAAAAACTATTTTTTTATTTTTTATATTTTCATTTAAAATTTAGTGTTATTTAAATTATTGCATTAAAATAATCTATATTTCATTTAAAAATCATTGTTATTTAAATCATTACGTTAAAATTATCAAGACGTTATTAATATTATTTTAAATTTTGTTGCATATATAACAAATATATCACATAATAAATGTGGGCGTATATTTATAGATAAAAAAAATCAATATATTGGAGTTAATTATACGCTTAATAGCGGTATGGTATAGTAATTAAATACTATAAGAAAATTAAAATATCAATATAAAATACTTGACAAATTATTAGAAAAAATATATACTATTCCTATTAAATTAGTAGGAATTGAATCGATAGGAAAGAGATTATGAAGATGTCTACAAAGGCGAGGTATGGAATGTATGCGGCTGTTATTTTAGGTAAGCGATATGAAGAAGGGTTTATCAAAGTGACAGATGTTAGTAAGGAGATTGAAGTATCAGATGGATATTTAGAGCAGATATTTGCATTGCTTAAGCGAGGTGGAATAATTGAATCGCAGAGAGGGGCGTGTGGTGGATATCGGTTAATAAAATCGCCAAGCGAAACGTCAGTTGGGAGTATATTGCGCGCAGTTGAGGACAATTTAGAAATTGTGGATTGTTTAAGCGGTAAGTGCAAACGTAGTAAGGTATGTGTTTCGCATAATTTATGGAATAATCTTTACAATCGTATAAATGAATATTTGGATTCAATATCTCTTATACAATTAATTGAAGAAGAAGGAGAAAATGTAGATTAATGAGAGAAGTTTATTTAGATAATGCGGCGACTACACCGTTAGATAAAGTTGTATTAGACGAAATGACGCCTTATTTGACAGAGTATTATGCAAACAGTTTGTCACAGCATAGATTTGCTCGGCCTTGTACTATGGCGGTAGATAAAGCTCGTAAGCAAGTAGCTGACGCTATTGGCGCTATGGCGAACGAAATTTATTTTACTGGTAGTGGTAGCGAAGCTGATAATTGGGCTATAAAGGGAACGGCGTTTGCAAAGCGGTATAAAGGAAATCATATTATAATATCGGCAATTGAGCATGCCGCTATAATGAATTCGGCAGAATGGTTAACAAAACAAGGGTTTGAAGTTACTATTTTGAAAGTGGACAGTAATGGAATAGTAGATATTGAACAGCTCAACAGAGAGTTAAAAAAAGAAACCATTTTGGTATCGATTATGCTTGCAAACAATGAAATAGGCGTTATTGAACCAATAAGTGAAATAAGCAAAATTGTGCATGCGAATGGGAGTTTAATGCATACTGATTGCGTGCAAGCGATGGGCGCAATTCCAGTAAACGTACACGATTTAGGGGCAGATTTATTGACAATATCGGCGCATAAATTTTATGGTCCTAAGGGAATAGGCGCTTTATATATAAGAAACGGAATTAAAATAGACAGATTGATATCGGGCGGTGGGCAAGAGCGTTCTATGCGTGGCGGCACAACTAATACAGCTGCTGTTGTAGGAATGGGAATAGCTATTGAAAATGCTGTTAAGGATAGACAAGCTTACAGCGAACATTGTATTCAACTTAGAGATTTACTTATCGATAGAATAATCAAAGAAGTCCCTTATGTTAGACTTAACGGCGACAGAGTAAGACGATTGCCAAACAATGTCAATTTTTCATTTGAATTTATTGAAGGCGAAAGTATTTTAATGTCGCTTGACTTAAAAGGGATAGCCGTAAGTAGTGGCTCAGCTTGTTCAAGTGGTTCATTAGAACCGTCACACGTTTTACTATCTATTGGCGTTCCAATAGAAGTAGCGCACGGCTCAATAAGATTTACAGTTGGAAAACATAATACAAAAGACGAAATGAATTATACGGTGGACTGCGTAAAAGAAATAGTACAAAAACTTAGAGCAATGTCGCCATTATTTAATCTTAAAGCAGGAGAAATGAAGTATGTATAACGAAAAAGTGATGAAAGCGTTTAGCGACCCACAAAATGTGGGTGAAATTGAGAATCCAGATGGCAAAGGAACTGTCGGAAATGCTCAATGCGGCGATATAATGGAGATTACCTTGAGAATTGAGGATAATATCATTAAAGATGCTAAGTTTAAAACATTTGGATGCGCCGCTGCCGTAGCGACCAGCTCAACTGCCACTACTATGATAATTGGCAAAACATTAGAAGAAGCGGAAAGTTTAAAAAATTCTGATGTTGTAGAATATTTAGAAGGATTACCACCACAAAAAATCCATTGCTCAGTGTTAGCGGAAGAAGCAATTAAAGCAGCAATCGCAGATTATAGAGAAAAAAAAGTTAAATAAACACTATAAGAGATTATTTAAACCATAAAACGTTTATAATAATCTCTTTTTTAATAATTTCAATTAAATAATTTCAATTAAATAATAATATATAATAAAAAAACTTAACGACAAATGTAAAAAAATTTCAACTTAGATTACAAAAATAATGTTTTTATTGCGGTTATTATTTTAATTACAAATATTTTACAAATCAATTCAAAATAACAATTAAAAAAAGTTGAAAATAATAATATTAAATCTTATCAAATTTTCATAAATCTGTTGCATTTACGTCGCAAATGTGGTATATTAAATGTGTATATAATTAATAGTTTTTTAAATTGTATTTTAATTTCAATTAGCTAAAGTAATTTTTGGCATTTATTGGTTAATTTCTATAAAAAAATTATGTAAAATATATAAAAGGGTAGCTTAAATTATTGCAATAAATAATCAAATTGCAATAAACCAAATATTTTGCAACAAACCAAATATTTTGCAATAAAAATAGTAAATTAAAAGCAACAATATTGGCAATACGGGGGTAGTGTCTTATACGATGGCTAATAAAAATGATATATCTATTGAGGTAGGTACAAAATTTACCTTTCCACGCGCATATTTTGCTAACGTCAATATAGCTGATACATTGGCGTTTTTAAACGATGGCGCAAAAAGTCCGTTTATACCAAAACGTGACCTTGCCGCTACCGTTGTGGCGGAAGATGCGCGTATTCCTAATAAAAACGGAAGGGAAAATTACAACGAACTTAAAGGCGAAAGTTTAGGCGTTTATGATATTGACGAGGAGTATATTCCAGCATCAAAAAGGCGTAGTATTAAAGCAAAAGCCATTGATGCTTATGTCGATGAAAATGATGACAATAATAATCGTAAATTAGGCAAGAAAAGCGACATAAATTCTTCAATGATGTATAACAATAAAAAAGACGATATTCCAATTGTGGACGTTCCAATAAATATTCGTCCTATCTACAACACTGAACAACAGTCTACGCCATTTAGCGGCAACGGAAACAACAACTATCGAACTACTACAATAAATGGGGAAAAAGTTATTTATTTTCCAATGCCTACGGGCGATAATGAGTCAATGTCTCGAATGATGGAAGGAATGTCGCCATTTGGTTTTGGAATGCCCAATATCACGCTGAGTCCTCAAAATATAACTATAAACCCTCAAACTGTTACGATGAATCCGCAAACAGTTACTATGAATCCGCAAACAGTTACTATGAATCCAGAAATAGTTACAATGAATCCTCAAACTGTAACAATGAATCCTCAAACTGTAACAATGAACCCTCAAACTGTAACAATGAACCCTCAAACTGTAACAATGAATCCTGAAATTGTCACGATGAATCCGCAAGTAGTGACTATGAATCCCGATGTAGTAACGATGAATCCGCAAGTAGTGACTATGAATCCAGAAATAGTTACGATGAATCCAGAGAGTGTTAATATTAAACCTGAAAGCGTATCGATAAAGCCTGAAACGGTAAATATTATATCTGAAAATATAAATGTAGCGGCAGAAAGTAATATAAAAGAAGTAGAGAAAGAAAATATAGTTGAAGATAAAAATGTGAAAAACATAGAAAAGAAGCAACAAGTTTTATCTATAAAGACAAGAGTAGTGGGCGTTATGAGAAAAGACGGCGTTGTTTTTTATGATAAAGAAGCGGAAAATGAAGCGGCGCAAGCAGGAATTAAGTATAAAGCTACTATTGAGCCAAAAGTTGCTATTGTTGAGAAGTTGCGATTAAAGGAAGAAGAAAAGCGTTCGGAAGAAACATTTTTTGCAAATGATAACGTTGCGACTCAAGAGTTCAAAGAAGATTTTAATGGCAGACATTTAGGCGATCCTGAAATAATAGAATTTGGACCAGCGCCTTTTGAACCCGAACAAGAAAACGTCAATAAAAATGTTGTTAAAGAAAGCATATTGAATAAAATTTCTAATTTTTTTACTAATATTTTGAAATTTTTTGGAAAGGCGCATAAACAAAATAAGCAAGTACTTTTGGCGCAAAGTAATAGTAAAGAGGACGATTTGTCTAAAAAGGCAAAGAATAATTCAATAATTGCAGAAAATAAACAAGGATTATTAGACAAAAAGATATCGTTGACAAATGATAAAGTTAACGTAGATAAATTTATATTAGATAACAAAGAAAAAAACATAGAACAAACAAACGCAAAAGTTCAAGTAGCAGGAGATGTAAATTTATCAAAAGATGAATACAATGAAAGTATAAAACTATTAAACGATGAAGATACCGAAAATAACGGACAAAAAATACAAGTTAAAATATCAAATGAAACGCAAGTAAGTAATGAAAAACAAATTAATAGTATGCAAAATAATAAAGTAGACGAAAATAAAGGTCAAATAAAGAGTAAAATTAAAGATGCGGACAAGTTGATTTCTGTTTTTGAATATTTGCGTTAGGATATATAAATCGTAGGTGATTGTATGTTTTATAAAGAATTTGGAGATAAAGATGCGCATAGTATAGTTTTTTTACATAGCGCTATTTTTGTTGATGTGTTTTATAGATTATACAGAATGCAGCACGATTATCATATAATTGTACCGCATATAAATGGAAATGGAGAGGAGATTAAAGCGGAATATTCGCATACTAACGCAGCGTTAGATATAAATTGTTTTATTCAAAGTTTTTTAAATAAAAAAGTGACGGCAGTTGGAAACGAATTGGGTAGCGATTTATTGTTGCAAATTGCGATAAAAAGTCCAAGATATTTTGATAAATTAGTATTAATTAATCCCACGTTGCTATGTAGCCAAGAAGAAAAAAACAAACAGAGCAAAAAAAACACGTTGAATAAATGTAGAACTTTTACTTGTTTAAAAGGTAGACTAAATGGTCTTAGAGGCAGTGTGTTAAATGATTATGTTGAATATGCGGTAAATATGAGCAAAGAAAATGTTAAGTCGATGTTTAAAATAAATCCACTTTGTTATGACATTTTAGAAAGCATATCCTTATTAAATATACCGACTCTAATACTATATGGAGATGAGAATAGAGCGGTTACTATGACATCGGAACTTTTGAATAAATTGATACCTAATTCTATTATTAAAATCATAAAGGGAAAAAATATAGCGATAACAAAAAGCGGAGAAATTCAGCGGTTAATCACTGAATTTATTGAGGACAATGGTTAAATCTGAATTAGATGTATTGAATAAATGTCGGTTGTTTAAAGGGTTATCAAATGATGAAATAACGAAAATTATGTTATGTATTGGTCTAAACTTAAAAAGTTACGCTCATAACGAAATGATACTTAACGAAGGCGAACAAGCTATTGGTATTGGCGTGATTTTAAAAGGGGGCGTAAGCGTATATAATTATGATTTAAACGGAAACCTCAATCTTATTTCCGACCTGAATAAAGGCGATATGTTCGCTGAATCAATCGTAGTTTTAAATATGCGTTATAGTCCAGTTACAATTACCGCTAAAGATGAAACAGATGTGCGTTATTTAAATATTGATAAAATTATGAATCCTTGTGGCGATTTTCACCTTTCACATCGTAAAGTAATAAATAATTTTATTGAATCATTAGCGGCAAAGAATTTAGCGTTACGGCATAAATTGGATATAATAGGGTTACGTAGCACAAAAGACAAGATTTTATTTTATTTAAGAGAATTGTCAAAACAACAAGATTCAAGTGAAGTGGTTTTACCATTTTCACAAACAGCGTTAGCCGATTATCTTTGCGTAGATAGAAGCGCAATGTGTAGAGAACTTACTAATATGAAAATTGATGGCACACTTAAAGTAAGAGGAAAAAATATTAAAATTTTGAAATTTTGAAATTGAAAATGTTGGGAATAATTAAAGAATAAGCGAATTATAATTGTGTGATGTTTATAAAAAATTAATAAAAATTATTAAAGATACAAAAATACAAAAATATAAGGAAGTTTATTATGGAATTAGCAAAAAAAAGCGGACTTAGCGCACGAAATAAGTGGTGTTACAGTTTAGGCGGAATTGGACGTGATATGACATATACGTTAGTTTCGGTGTTTTTCTTAACTTACATTCAGTTTGGCGGTTTGGGATTGACGGTGGCTCAGTTTGCTGTAATTGGCGCTATTTTGATAGCCGAACGTGTTTGGGATGCGATTAATGACCCTGTTATGGGACTTATTATTGAAAACACAAAGAGTAAGTTTGGCAAATTTAAACCTTGGATACTTTCAGGCGCTTTATTGACGGCTGGCGTATTAATCGCTATGTTTAACATTCGATTTACTGGTTGGAATTTTGTAGTGTTTTTTGCGGTTATCATATTTTTGTGGGAACTTACCTTTTCTATGAATGATATTTCCTATTGGGCGTTATTGCCAAATTTAACAAGTAATTCTGTTGAAAGAGATAAGGTTACCACTTTGGCGGTTGTATTTGCTGGAGTTGGCGCTTTTACGACAAGCGCTATTGTACCTATGGTGACTGTGGGCAATGCTGTGCAAGGTTACGCTATAAGCGCAATTGTTATAGCTACAATATTGGTTTTATGTCAATGTTTAACTGTATTTGGCGTAAAACAGCAAAAAAATCCAATAGAAACAGTAGGGGAAACTGTTTCATTAAAGAGAATGTTTAAAGTTATATTTAAAAACGACCAATTGCTTTGGGTAACTTTAGCGATGTTATTATATAATATCGGCAGCGGACTGTTAGTCGCTTTAGGTTATAACCTTGTTTATATGGAAGTTGCGTATAACGGAACGTTAGCTTTGATGTTTGTAGCTACTTTTGGAATATGCAATATTGGAACGCAATGTTTTTATAGTAAACTTGTTAATAAATTTGGACGTAAAAAATTATTAGCTATGAGTACGATAAGTATAGTTTTAGGATACACGCTATTATTTGTTATAGGTTTATTAGGCTATATAAATATTGTTACTCTATGCGTGTTCGGCATTTTTGTGTTTGTGGGACAAGCCATTTTTTATATGATTTTAACAGTAAATTTAACAAATACAATTGAATATAACGAAATGAATACAGGCGAAAGAAATGAAGCGGTTATTTTTTCGTTGCGTCCGTTTATGGCGAAGATGGGAAGCGCTTTACAGCAAGGCATAGTTGTCTTAGTTCTTACTGCTACGCTTATTGTATCTTTGACTAACCGAATTAGTTTGCTTGAAGAATTTCGCAATGTGTATGATAAATTGCCTATTAGTCAACAGAATATTTTGCAAGATTTTGTTCAAAAAGGAAATGAAAATTATGATATTGAACAGTATAAAGATAACATTGAGCTTTACAATATAATGTATAAAATTATGGGATACGATAAACCAAAAGATGAACAAAAACCTGCTTTTGACAGCTTTAAAGAAGTTAAATTTGAAAAAGGAACGGTGGATATTACTTTAGCAGCTGACGATACCTTTAATTCAGCCACTCCGACAATGCGATTTTGGCTAAGATTCGCCGTTTCTATTGTGCCAGCAGTGTTGATTATACTTGCATTTATTGTGCTTAGAAAAAAATATGTTATTGATGAACCTAAGTATGAAGAAATTTTAACCGCTATTGAAAAAAACAAAAATCTTAAAAATCGTAATTAATTGCAAAGGATAGTAGAAAATAATAGGAAGTTATAGAAAATAATTGAAAAATATTAAATTAAAATAATAAGGATTAAATATGGACAAAAATGATATAAGCAATATATCAATTAATGAAAAAGCTCAAGCCTGCGCAGGCGTAGATTGTTGGAGTACAAGGCAGATTGAAGGAATAAAGAGTATAAGAACTTCAGACGGACCGCACGGACTGCGCAAGCAACCCGTAGGTAATGAGAAAACGGATTTGGGAATAAATGACAGTATTTTATCTACTTGTTTTCCGCCTGCGGCTTTGACTTCAGCAACCTTTAATAGACGGTATATGGCAGCTATGGGCGAAGCGATAGCGATTGAAGCGATAGCTTTAAACGTCGATGTTGTATTAGGGCCAGGGTTAAACATAAAGAGGACGCCTCTAAACGGCAGAAATTTCGAGTATGTTTCAGAAGATCCTTATTTAGCGGCAGAATACGGCAAAGCTTTTGTACAAGGTATACAAAGTAAGGGAATCGGCGCTTGTATAAAGCATTTTGCTTGTAACAATCAAGAAAGTTATAGAATGATAATTGACGCTTGCGTGGATAAACGGGCGCTTAGAGAAATCTACTTATACGCATTTGAACAAATTATTAAATTTGAACAGCCTTATGCAATTATGGCGAGTTACAATAGACTTAATGGCGAGTGGACGACACAAAACGCTGAACTTTTAACGGATATTTTACGTAAGGAATGGGGATATAAAGGCTTGGTCATGAGCGATTGGTCAGCGATAAATAATCGCGTATTAGCGTTAAAGGCAGGCTGCGATTTGGAAATGCCTTATTCTGGCGAAGCAAGAACAAGAGAAATTTTACAAGCAGTAAAAAATAAAGAAAGCGGTATCAATGAAGCGTTAGACGCTTCAATTATGAAACTTAAAGAATTATCGCAAAAATGTCAACAACCGAAACCGATTGGGTCTTTTGATAAAGATAAGCATCACGCCCTATGTAGAACAATTGCGCAAGAAGGTATGGTTTTATTAAAAAATGATGGAATATTACCCTTTAAAGCGACAACTGAGTGCGTTGGCGTTATTGGCGAATTTGCTAAAATTCCACGTTATCAGGGAGGTGGCAGTAGCCACATCAATCCAACGGCAATTAGCGATTGTTATAGCGAATTAATTAAACGTGGCGTAAATGTTGATTATGAACGAGGTTATGATATATACAGAGAAAAAGTAAAGGCAAGATTAATTAAAAGAGCAGTGGATTTAGCTGGACGATGCAAAATTGTTTTACTTTTTGTTGGCCTTACAGATTTCGATGAATACGAAGGTATGGATAGAAAATCTACCGATTTATGTAAGTCGCAACTGATATTAATCGACGAGGTTTGCAAAGTTAACAAAAATGTCATTGTTGTATTATGCGGCGGGAGCGCAATAGCGTTACCGTGGATAGATAAAGCTCGGGCGTTACTATATACTTCCGTATCGGGACAAGCGGGCGCTGAAGCAACTGCGGATATTTTAATTGGAACGGTCAATCCTTCAGGTAAATTAACTGAAACTTTTCCCCTTGTAGAGGATAATCCCTTCGCTAAACAAGAAGTTTTAGGGGGCAACAACGCAGTTTATTACAAAGAAAGTATCTATGTTGGTTATAGATACTTCGATAAGTTGAACAAAAAAGTCGCTTTTCCCTTTGGCTTTGGTCTTTCATATACTACTTTTGAATTTAAAAATTTTGCCATTGCGTTAAATAAACGTAACGCCACAGTTTCATTAACTATCAAAAATACTGGTAATTACAACGGAGCAGAAGTTGCTCAAGTGTATATCGGACACGAAACAACAGAATATTTTACTGCAAAAAAACAACTTAAAGGCTTCGAAAAGGTTTTCCTCAATTGCGGAGAATGTAAAAAAATTGAGATAAATTTAGATTTTGATGCGTTTAAACATTACGATACAATAAATGGCTGGCAAATAGACAATGGCATATATACAATTATGGTAGGCAATAGCTCTCAAAACATTATATTTACTAAAGATATTAGTATTATAAATGAAAATATATGCGATGATGTTTGTGATAACATTAAAAACACTGCAGAAACCAATATTTTTATAAATGATTATTTTGTTAATGGCGAAGTTGATTTTGAGAAATTTAAAGCAATTTATGAAAAACCCTTACCGCCGTTAATGAAAAGCGAACAATTATTCGATGAAAATTCTGTTGGCGAAGACATAAAAAAGAAATGGTTGGGCAGATTAATGATGTTTGTGTCTAAATTGTTTGTTAATAAGGCAAATAAGGGAAATCAAAACAAAGCTGCGAGAGTGAATTTGATTAAAGGAATGGATACAGTTCCGCTTCGTTGTTTAGCCGTTATGAGCGGTGGAATTTTAGATTATGGAAGTGTAAAACATTTGGTTTCGATATTAAATAAAAAAAATAGTATAATTAAAGGCTTTATTGCCATTAAAAAGGAAAAAAAATACAAATGAAGATAGAAACACAAACAAAAATAGAATATTTAACTCAAGATTTTCGGGCTGTCGCTAAATATGGCGATAAGACGATTATTGTCGATAACGCATTGCCTAATGAGATTGTCAATGTTTGCTTAACTGACCGTCGGGACGATACCTATTATGGTAATATAACATCAGTGGGAAATCCGTCGTTACATCGAGTTGAGCCTCTTTGTCCGTTGTTTTATGAATGTGGTAATTGCGCATTGCAGTATGTTGCAAATAAACGTCAACTTACGTTAAAGAAAGAAGCGATTGAAGCGCTGATAGAGCAAGGCGGGTTACAAACGCATATTAACGCTACACAAGGACTTTTTTATCCATATAAATATAGAAATAGAATAACATTAAACTTTGGGCATAAAGGCGATAAAATTACCATCGGATACGCTAACAATAATGGCAAAGTTGTGGATATTTCCACTTGCGCAGTTTGCGAAAAATGGGTAGATAATCTAATTACTACCCTTAGAACCTTTTGCGGAAAGTTTAAAGTACGCAGTTTTAGCGACGATAGCGGTATGGGGTCAATAAAATCAGTAACCGCTACTTGTGTTAAAAATAAACTTATGCTTATGCTTAATGTTGCGGATACACGTATTTTAGGCGGCGCTTGGCTTTATAAAGAACTTGCGTTACAGTTTAAAGGCGGAGTGGCAATGTGGCTAAAAGTTGAGGGTGAACAAGCAAATTTAGTGGGTGGAGAACGTAAAATGTATGCGTCAATATGCGGTATAGACGTTTTGCTTGAACCGCAACTTAGACTGCCCGTTAATGAAAAATTATACGGAAAAATGTGCAACGAAATTGTTACAAAAATTAATACTAATTTTACTGTCGTAATAAGCGAATTTAATTCCATTTTAGCTTCGCTTTTACAAAAAAGCGGCGTGGATATTTGCGAATATAAAAATGACAACGAACCTTTTTCCCCGAAATCTAAACCATCGTGCGCCATCGTAGAATCTCAATCTACTTTAAAAGAAAGCACTTTAGGATTGTTAGAACGTATGAAAACAAAAAATCTCTATTGCATTATTTCTGATTGCGCTGAAATTTCACAAATGATAAAAAGTTTAATTAATATAGGCTATACTCCTATAAGTATAACGCCTTATGATATGCTTGCGCAAACAAAGAAAATAAGCGCGCTTATAGAATTTAAAAGATAATAGTATAAAGTAAAACGATTATATAAAACAATTATATAAAAATATAAAGTAAAACGATTATATAAAATATAAAGTAGAATTTTAAAATATTATGTAATCATAAAAATTATTGTGATTAATTATTTATAAATTTTTAATGAACGTTTTTAAAGCATTATGCAAAATATTAAATTTGGGAGTTTTGACTATATTGATTTTTCAATATAGCCATTACTTTTAATATAATTATATATTAATTTATATTTAAAAAATATAAATGTGTTTAAGATGTGAAAAATTTGTATAATAGCTGTGAAATAAGTTGACAATAACAGCGAATAGTGATATAATGTGTAAGTATTAATATATTTAAGGTATTTAAAAGCTATATTGAAGTAGATATTATAGCGTATAAAGTGAATAAATGGTTTAGTGTTATTATAATTGTTAACAAAGATAGGGTTAAGTATTCAATAAACGCAGTAAATCGTATTTGGATATGGAGTAAAGATGGCAATAGTAATTGGTTTAGTAATAACTATGATAATAGCGACAACGCTAATTATCCTATCAAAAAAATCAAAAGTATTAGTGACGGCGTTAAAGATAATTGGAGTAGCGGTATTTTTGTCATATGGATTTTTGATGTTTCAAAATAATGCAATTGATAGTATATCGGGCAATGTTGGAATTATTACTAATGGCAAATTGGTATTAGTGGTAATACTTAGGTGGTTGGCGGTAGTAGGTGTATTAGTATCAGCGGTAGTGATGTGGTTTAAGGTTAAGGCTTTAAAGAACATAATGGCGTTAATAATGCCGATAGTCGTAATACTTAATTGGATATTTTTTGATCTTAATATGATTGCGACGATAGGTACGAATAAGTATGTATTGTTTAATCCTCGAGTAATAATATTTGTGATGCAATTTGCGTTTATGGGCGCATTAGCGGTTTATTATTTGTATGAAAAGATAAAGAACAAAGATTTTAAGGAAATGGGCAAGCAAATAAAGACATTAGTTATGCTGTTGCCTGCAATAATGTTATCGGTATTGCCGTTATATTTCTTTTCTGTATTTTTTGGAAATTCAGGTAAAGAAGTAGTTGATTTTACGCCTCAGCACAGAGTGATGATATATATTGCTTGTTTAGCTCCGTTAATTATTACGGGAGTGTTTAAAAATAAAGATTATGATGTAAGAAAGAGTGTAGTGGTAATATTATCATTGGCGGGATTTGTGCAATATTTTTATACTTACACCTTTCAGTCATTTTTAAGTCCTACGGGTTTGCCATTTCATCTATGCAATACTGCAATTTTGCTTATGGTAATGGCGTACGTGTTTAATATGAAAGGCGTATTCTATTTTACCTATTTTGTTAACGTAGTAGGCGCGCTTTTTGCTATTTTATTGCCAAACACTGGATCGAGCGATTTATTTAGTATTGGTTTAATACATTTTTGGTACAATCACTGGTATGCGTTTTTCTTGCCTTTGCTTGGCATAACGCTTAAAATATACAAACGTCCCAATTTTAAAATGATTAGAGGCGCAATAGGCGTTTACACTATTTATTTAGCGTTAATGATAGTATTAAACAGTTGGCTCAGCAATTATGATCCAAACGTAGACTATTTCTTTATAAACAAAAATTTTATAGTAGATAAAATTGAATTTTTGCGACCGATTAAAGAAAAGTTTGTTTTATTTTTCACAATGAACGGATTGAGTTTTAAGATTTATTGGTTATACGATATATTTGTATATGTAGGATATATAATATTTATTTTAATTACGTGGGCGATATATGCGTACACATATAAAGTGGCGGATCATTATACCGAAGCGGCAATTTTGCTTAAAGAAGATATTTTAGGTATCGCTGCGCTTAAAAAAGAAATGGGTAAAAGGAGTATTACAGAACCTATGGATAATAGCGGAATTGATATGATAAGAATAAAACATTTTTCGAAACGATACGGACGAGGCGATAAATTTGCGGTTAAGGATTTTAATTTGGAAGTACACGCTGGCGAAGTCTTTGGATTTTTAGGACATAACGGCGCTGGAAAATCCACAACTATAAAGAGTTTAGTAGGTATACAAAGCATAACTGAAGGTAGTATGGAAGTATGCGGTTATGATATTTCAAAACAGCCGCTTGAAGCAAAAAAGAAAATAGGTTACGTTTCGGATAACCACGCAGTTTACGAACATTTAACAGGTAGAGAATATATTGATTATATCGCTGATTTATACGAAGTTTCAGCTAATGATAGGAATGAAAGAATACTTAAGTATGGAGAAATGTTTAAACTTACGGGAGATTTAGATAGAGAAATAAAAGGTTATTCACATGGTATGAAACAAAAGGTAATGGTAATTAGCGCTCTTATACACAATCCAAAAGTGTGGATTTTAGACGAGCCACTTACGGGATTAGATCCGACAAGCGCTTATCAAATAAAAGAATGTATGAAAAATCACGCTAAAGAGGGTAATATAGTTTTCTTTTCTTCTCACGTTATCGAAGTTGTGGAGAAAGTTTGCGATAAAATAGCCATAATAAGTAAAGGCGAATTGAAAGGCGTATATGAATTGAGCGATTTAAAAACGCAGGGCATAAATTTAGAAGACTTATATATGTCCTTTGCAGATGTGGAATAAAAGAGCTTTAATATTATATTTTATTGCAAACACAATAATATCTATCAATGTTAATTATTATAATTACAATAAATAGATTAAGGTAATAACAACAAATAAAAAGTATAATATAAGCGTAATACAGAAAAATTATTTGAATTAAATAAAAAATAGAAGGAATACGATGTACAATAGAATAAATACATTAGTAAAAATGCAATTAGCGGACAAGATACCTCTTTTAAAGATTAAGACAATCTCTAAAGCGGGGGTATACTTAGGACTACGAATATTGGCTATGTTTATAATAACCGT
This sequence comes from Clostridia bacterium, assembly GCA_036653075.1. Taxonomy (GTDB): domain Bacteria; phylum Bacillota; class Clostridia; order Christensenellales; family CAG-314; genus JAVVUQ01. The sequence goes on from JAVVUQ010000016.1 coordinate 15,689, forward strand.
AGTAATGGGCGGCGCATATTTCTTTTTTAATAAAATAATGAGTTTAAGAATAGATTACAATTTTATGGTGTTTTTTATTGGTGTAACTCAAATAATAAGTATTATTGGAAATACCAACATACTTATTAATAATTTATATTTATCAAAAGATAATGTTATATTGTTTGCCTTGCCTGCTCGGCATAATGAAGTTTTTATTAGTAAAATAATCGTATATTACGCAGAAGAATTCCGTAAAAATCTATATTTGCTTGTGCCAGCGTTGTTGGCGTACGCATTATTTGCTTCTATGACGATATCATATTTACTTAATATCTTAATTCTTATAGTTTTTTTACCATTGATTAGCGTATTAATATCTGCATTATTGAGTTTGCCAGTAATGTTTATTAGAAATTTTATAAAAACTTATGCTGTGGTGGGGTTGTTATTTTACTTAGTGGCGTTTGGATTCGTAGTATGGGGTTTAATTGTAGTTACTAACGCTATTCCACGGCCATTTAGGTTATTGCAAGAATATGGAAGGTATATGGGTTATGTAAACGCATTTATTGTAAAACTAAATTCGTATATTTTTGTATTTAGAAATGCAATGAATATGCTATTTACATTAAGAAGCGTTTGGGATTATGTCATTGTGTTTGGCGCAAGCATTGCGCTATTGTTTTCCGTTTATTTTTTAGCTATGCCGTTTTATTTCAAAGTCGTTAGCGGCATAAATGGCAAAACAGTTAGAAAAAAACACGTGGGCGGCGAAACGGTACAAAAAAGCAGTTTTAAAACCTTTTTATCTAAAGAGATAAAAACGATAGTTAGAGATTCGTCGAAGTTAACTTCCTATGTTTTTTCAATATTAAGCTTTCCTCTTTTAATGTATGTCATCAATTCAATTTTGGGAAAAATGAGTACAAACGATTTGGGCAATAGATTGATGATAGGATTCAATATCATAATTGGTATAACTTTACTTACTGCAACAAATTCAAATATGGCGACTGCGATAACTACCGAAGGCGCAGAATTTGCGGTATTAAAAACAGCGCCAAGTAAAACTTACAAAATAGCTTGGGCAAAACTTTCTATTAATTTAGTAACATCTACAATTACGATAATAGCGGGATGTTTGGTATTGTTATTTTCAACAAAGATTGGAATGGAACAAACACTTTTGTTGTTTTTTGCTTTTTTGTTTATAAACACTTCGCATATTCTTTGGTCATTTCAATACGATTTATTGGATCCGTACCTAAACGCTTACGCTATAACAGGTAATATGAATGTGAATAAAAATGTCGGACGATCTGTTTTAACAGGCGTTTTAATGGCAGTGGGGTTTGCCGCTTTCGCAATGTTTTTCCTTATGGAAAGCTACGTTGGCGGTTGGATAAGACTTTTAGCAGTGTCGTTTGGATTTTTAGTACTACGATTAGTTTTATTGTTATGGAATATGAAAGTTTACTTTAAGCGAATTGAACTATAAAATAAATATATAAAAATCTGTGTAAAAAAGGTATTTGAAAAAAGTTTTATGTAATAAAAGCTTTATTCAAGGATTTTAAGGAAGAATATGAGTAAGAAATTAATAGTAATAATTGAGATATTTGTATGCGCAATGGCAATTATCGTTATCAGTTTATTTGGATTAAACCCAGAAAATTGGCGAGATAACGTATTTGCGTCAAGTATAGAGTTTTATGAAGACGACGCTACAATAGTTAATAAAGATTTTGATGGAACGGGCAATAAGAAGTTGCAAATTGAGTTAGATAAGAATACGCCTACCTATCAGTTAAAGTGGCGGATAAATCCTACAAATACCTCTAACACAAAAGTTTATTTTGAATTTTCTGGCGGAATCGTTCAACCTAATGGCTCCGTAACAAATGGAAAAATAACTGTGACAAAAACAGGATTAGTAGTGTTTGAAAAGGGAAAAGTATTAGGCGTTACAATAACTGTTTGCGTATCGGACGGCACTGGATGTAAAGATTCAGTATTTATTGTGGAAGATATGGGCGATGGAACAGGTGATCTTCCTTTAGAGTAGGATTTTAAAAAATCAATATAGATTAAGATAAGAACCGTATAACCGAAATTTAAAATCAAAAATAAAATGTAATGAATTAAAGCGCAAAAATGATATTATTAAGGAGAAAAAAAGAGTATGAATAAGAAGAAAACGAAAGTATTAGTAGTTATGTTGATAGTGGTATTGGCGTTAGTGTCGATGGCGGCGTGCATAGATAATACAGTTAGCGTAACAGACATTAAGGTAGATAGGAAAGCGATAAGCGCAAAGTTTTACATTGGTGATGACAACGTAGCGGATTTTTCCAAATTGAAAGTAATGGCTTCAATGAGCGATGGATCGGAAGTTGAAATCAAAGAGGGCAAGTATGAATTAGATAAAGGCGGGTTTGATATAAAAAGAGTTGGCGTATATACAATAACAGTAAAGTACGGCGGCATAATAAAAACGTTTTTAATAGCGGTAAAAGAACGCACGGCGCAAAAGGGCAATTATGTAATAGACGGTGACACAATGGTAATATTTGCTGGATTCAGTTATACCTTTGGCGAAGCGACAAACTTAGTGTTAAAGCAAGGGGATAAAGAAACAGCGATAACAGATTCCGAGTTGATAGTATCAGAAACAGGCGAATATATATTAAATTATGTAAACGCAGCGGGAGAATCGAAGTCGCAAAAGTTGAGAGTAATAGATAGATTGTTGGCATTTGAAAATGGAAAGAGTCGAACGGCGTACGAAAGCACAATAAGCAAAATAAACGATAAAACTTCAGATTATATAAATAAGACAGTTGCGCCATACTTTGTAGGATCGCAAAATCCATTTTATTTTGATATAGAATTGACGAGCAATCAAAGCGGTAAAGAAGTATTACCAACAACAGATGTAGTAAATTACGAATTTATGGTAAAAGAAGGGGAAACGTATAAAGCAGTAAAAACAGAGGACGTAGCTGAACTAATAGACGGATACAAGTTTTTATTTAAAAACGAATTAGCGATATTAGGCAAAGAATTAAAAGTTACAATGACAGCAAAATACAGCGATAAAATAGAAGGTTATGCAGATTTTAATCCAATAGTAGTAGAATTTGTATTAAACGTTGGATATAACGTATTTACGCACGAAGATTTACAAAAATATTTTGGCGCTAAATATTCTAATCAAGTAGATATCCATAGAGATATTACGCCTGTATTGAAAGACAATCAAAAGAATTCTGATGGAACGCCCAAAAACGTCAACATTAGCGGGAATTTAAGCAAATACGTAGAATATAACGAAAATGGAGATATCATTCGCAATGACTCAGCTAACTCTTATGTGAGATGGATAACAGACGCAGCAAATGATAAGATGGTTATTAACGGAAATTATTTTACAATTAACGGTAAAAAATTGCCTTTATTGTGCGCAAATAAAGGCGGAAAATATGAAGACCAACCAGACGTATTAACAATTGGTAATTATGAAACGGATGTTATTAATTCGCAAAGCTCCATATTTTTAACGTGGATACACAATGTAGATAGAAGTACGTTGTTAGCATCAAGCGATTCAACATTGACAACTGCAAAGTTAAGAGAAACTAACGCAAGTAAAACAATTTATAACAATTTAACGATAGTTGGAAACACTGAAACGCCACGTGGAGATGCAAACGATGAAGAAATATATAAGACAATAATCGCTAACTCGGGTAGCTATGCAGGAGTTAGGAGCAATGACGGCGACGTAGAAATCAATAATGGTATTATAAGATTTACTTGTATAGGATTCTATCTTGTTAGCGAAGGACTTGAAGGCAAGTTAAACGAATGTCTTATTGAAGAAAGCTGGGCTAATAACGTTTATGGTTATGGCAGCGCTAATTTAACATTAAATAAAAGTCATATAAACAATGCTGGCGGATCGGGCGTTTGGCTTGAAGATAACAATTACAAATGGGGCGAAGTTTATGACGCAAATATTACAATAGATAACGAAACTGTTATAAACAACTTTGTAAGTGGCACAGAAGCTTGGTTTACCACAAACGGAATGGCAGCATTTGTTGGCAACGTAAAATTGATGTTAGATACAAATGTTAAACAATTATCAATGGGTCAACGTACGATTATCAAAAAAGAAACATCAGGCGACAAAAACTTTGAATTATTTAATTTTGGCGTAGTTATTTGTAGCACTTGGAAACCAGTAGAGGGCGTTATTGTCCCACAACAAGGAATGATAAAAGTGGGAGATTTTCCAGCAATTATTAGAAAAACCGCTGAATTTGATCAAGATCCACGAAATGTTAAGGGCGTTGGTTTTATTGCGCCAGTGGGCGTTTTGTCAGATACTATGGCGTATTTCGGCGAAATTGGTAGAATTGTAACTATGTATATGGCAGGGGACGTTGCAACTAAAACAATGGTCGATGGCTATATGGCGGCTTCTGGAATAACTGATTTACAAACAGCTGTCGGATATATGGTTTTAACTAATACAATTATTGATCCTTTGGCAAAATACTTGGAAATTTCACAAGACGTTACAGGAATAGGTAGAATAGCTGCTTTGACAGAATTATTGAATGTTGCATAATTAAAATTTTAGTGGAGGTTACGTATGGTGACCTCCATTAATTTGATTGGCTAAATTATTTAATTTGATAAAACGTAATTATATTAGTTGTAATAATAAAGAGCTTTATAAAACAATAAATATGGAAATTAAAATAAATATATATTTTATATTTAATATATAGATATAAGGGAGAGAGTATGAATAAGAAGAAAACGAAAGTATTAGTAGTTATGTTGATAGTGGTATTGGCGTTAGTGTCGATGGCGGCGTGCATAGATAATACAGTTAGCGTAACAGACATTAAGGTAGATAGGAAAGCGATAAGCGCAAAGTTTTACATTGGTGATGACAACGTAGCGGATTTTTCCAAATTGAAAGTAATGGCTTCAATGAGCGATGGATCGGAAGTTGAAATCAAAGAGGGCAAGTATGAATTAGATAAAGGCGGGTTTGATATAAAAAGAGTTGGCGTATATACAATAACAGTAAAGTACGGCGGCATAATAAAAACGTTTTTAATAGCGGTAAAAGAACGCACGGCGCAAAAGGGCAATTATGTAATAGACGGTGACACAATGGTAATATTTGCTGGATTCAGTTATACCTTTGGCGAAGCGACAAACTTAGTGTTAAAGCAAGGGGATAAAGAAACAGCGATAACAGATTCCGAGTTGATAGTATCAGAAACAGGCGAATATATATTAAATTATGTAAACGCAGCGGGAGAATCGAAGTCGCAAAAGTTGAGAGTAATAGATAGATTGTTGGCATTTGAAAATGGAAAGAGTCGAACGGCGTACGAAAGCACAATAAGCAAAATAAACGATAAAACTTCAGATTATATAAATAAGACAGTTGCGCCATACTTTGTAGGATCGCAAAATCCATTTTATTTTGATATAGAATTGACGAGCAATCAAAGCGGTAAAGAAGTATTACCAACAACAGATGTAGTAAATTACGAATTTATGGTAAAAGAAGGGGAAACGTATAAAGCAGTAAAAACAGAGGACGTAGCTGAACTAATAGACGGATACAAGTTTTTATTTAAAAACGAATTAGCGATATTAGGCAAAGAATTAAAAGTTACAATGACAGCAAAATACAGCGATAAAATAGAAGGTTATGCAGATTTTAATCCAATAGTAGTAGAATTTGTATTAAACGTTGGATATAACGTATTTACGCACGAAGATTTACAAAAATATTATAGCGCAAGATATTGTCAGCAAATTGATATTCATAGAGAAATAATACCTATTTTAAAAGAAAATCAATTTAATCCTGATAAATCGCCTAAAAACATCTATCCAGATGGCGGAAATTTAAACAAATACGTGGAATATAACGAAAATGGCGAAATTATTCGCAATGATACAGCTTGCTCGTACATAAGATGGAATGAAAATATCAAAGACGATAAGATGGTAATAAATGGTAACTATTTTACAATTAACGGTAGAAATTTGCCATTATTTACAGCTAACACTAAAGGATATCCTGATCAGCCTAAAGCATTGTCTATTGCGAATTATCAATTAGAAGTTGTAAATCCGCAAAGCGCTATATTTATATCCTTGATAACAAGCTCTGATTGGTCAGCTCAATTAAACGCAGCGGATAGCACGCTTACGACTGCTCAGTTTAATGCAATAAGCGCAAATAAAATGATTTACAATAACTTAACTATATTAGGAAATACTGAAACGCCTAAACAAGGCTCAATGACTGAAGAAGAAGCGTATAGAATTGCAATTGCAGATTCAGGTAGCTATTCAGCAATAAGAACAGATGGATGCGATATAGAAGTTAATAATAGCGTAATTAAATTTACTTGTATGGGCGTCTTCCTTGTTAGCGCAGGCACAGATTGTAAATTGAAAGAAACACGCATCGAGGAAAGCTGGTCTTATAACGCTTATGGCTACGGTAGCGCAAATTTAGAAATGGAAAAATGTATATTTAACTTCTCAGGCGGCGGCAGCGTTTGGCTTGAAGATAAGAATTATAAATGGGGCGAAGTATTCGACGCAAATTTTGTAATGGATAATGAAACTGTTATAAACAACTTTGTAAGTGGCACAGAAACTTGGTTTGGTACTAACGGTATGGGAACTGTCGCTGCGCAAGCTAAAGCAATGATTAATGATACCGTCACGAAATTAACGGGCGGAAAACGTACGATTATTAAAAAGACAACCAATTCCGCAGGAGCGGTTTTTGAAAGCTTTAATTTTGCAATAATTATAATAGAACGTTATGATATGGATATTCCAAGCGGCGTTATTATTCCGCAAAAAGGCTCTATAAAAATAGGAACTTTGGAAATTCTTAGAAAAACTGCTGAGCTTGCTCAAGATCCAAGAAATACTCAGTCTGGCTTTGTAGCTCCAGTGGGCGCTTTGTCAGATACTATGGCGTATATCGGCGAAATTGGCAGAATTGTAACTATGTATATAGCAGGGGACGTTGCAACTAAAGAAATGGTCGATGGCTATATGGCGGCTTCTGGAATAACAGATTTGAAAACAGCTGTCGCTTATATGGTTTTAGGAAATTCAATGTGCGCTCAAAATACAAATTATTTGGAAATAACACAAGTTGTTCCTAATATAGGCACTCTTACTGCTTTAACAGCTATTTTTGACGCTTAAAGTATCAATAAAAACTATTTTATTAAATATTGGGGTTGCATCAAAATCTATTATGCGATACAACCTCAATATAAGACTTTTTAATTCAATACTATTTACAGTTTAATAGTCATATAAAAAATTATAGATAATAAATAATATATGGCGTTGATTCATTTAATTAAGGAAAAGTAAAAATTGGTTGTAATAAAAAAGAGAAAATTGAGAAATATATAAATAGTATATTTGACTGTATAAAGCTTTAAATGATAAATAAAGAGTAAAAAATTATCTAAAAGCGATAAGATTTAAGCTATATAGTAATAAAATTAAGAAAAAACGAAAGATAAGCGTACAAAATATGGGAATTAATAAAAGTTAACATAAAGTTTGCAAATTCTCTTATAATATGGTTAAAAATAGTTGACAGTTTCTTCTATATAATGTATTATGATTAAGCTCTCATTTGAGGCGGAACGACAGGTTGTATCAAAGGACGGGGTGTAGCGCAGTTTGGTAGCGCACGTGGTTTGGGACCATGGGGCCGCAAGTTCAAGTCTTGTCACCCCGACCATCAATGATACAAGCGGGCCTTTAGCTCAGTTGGTTAGAGCGGTCGGCTCATAACCGATTGGTCCGGGGTTCAAGTCCCTGAAGGCCCACCAAAAATTTGAAGCAAATGAAAAATAGTACCGCTTAATAATAGTGGCTTGGTAGTTCAGTTGGTTAGAACGCTAGCCTGTCACGCTAGAGGTCGAGGGTTCGAGTCCCTTCCAAGTCGCCATTTTTATGCCTCGGTAGCTCAGTCGGTAGAGCAGGGGACTGAAAATCCCCGTGTCGGTGGTTCAAGTCCGCCCCGAGGC
>JAVVUQ010000017.1:0-15308 GCA_036653075.1 Clostridia bacterium
TATTTTTAATACTTAAATAACCTAATAACAAACTAATCACCGCAACCGCTATGGACAGAAAACACAAAACTGTAGCATTATTGTATTTTTTTATACATTTATTCATATTTTTAACTCCTTATTCTCAACGCTATAAAATGCGCAACTATTTGCCTACTTGATTGTTAATTGAATTTTTACGCTCGATTCTTTAATGGTTAATTGAATTTTTATGTATTTAGATAATACACAATATATTTGACATTTATAAACATTTATGTTAATATATAATATGTTGATTTTCTTGCATAAATGATTGTACATATCCACATTATTTATAATTAAATTTATCAATAACTCTAACCTTAACTTATTTATAATTACTTATATAAATATATAAAATTCTAAAGATTAAATACAATATAATTCAAGATAAAATACAATATAATTAAAGATTAAATACAATATAATTAAAGATTAAATACAATATAAATAAAGATTAAATACAATATAAATAAAAAATATATAATATTTAATAGATATTAAAGGAGAAATTATGTCACAAAATGGTGAAGTTTCAAAAAATTATGTAATATGGACTCTTGTGCTTGCAATTGTATTTTCATTGCTATTTATAACAGGCGTTTTCTTTATTACGTATGGTTCAATTATCCCGTTAATCGCTATGCTAATTATTGGAATAGTTCTTGTTCTCGTTAGCGGATTTATGTGTGTTTTGATGTGGATTGCATTTAATACCTCATGGAAAACCTATAAAAGAAAAAAATAATAAATTGTTTGATATATTCGATTGTTAAATAGCATTAAACTTAACAATATCAAATATTAAAAATGAAATATTAGAATCCAATATTAAAAATCAAATATTAAAAATGAAATATTAGAATCAAATATTAGAATCAAATATTAGAATCAAATATTAAAAATCAAATATGTAAAAATTTAAAATATAAACCTTACAAATAATACGAGGTACTGTTGAAATTTAAGATTATATTAACGATTATTCTATGTTTTTGCGTAGCTTTTAGTTTTTGCAGCTGCGCTTTAAGTGTATCTGCAAAAAATTATGAAGCTGAAATTGCCATAATTAATGACGCTTATTTGTCAATGGTGGAAAATAATAATCTTTGCGCGCAATTTTTAGTATACAATGAAGACAATTCACGTACAGCTAACGTGTATTTTGGAAATTTATCTACTATAATATATGGTGTCGATACTTACACTAATTTAAATGACGCTGTTACAAAATCTTTTTATTGCGAAAATAACTTTTGGTATTTAAATGATGGTAAACAAAAAATCGTTATTAAATCTGAAAACTTAACTGAATCGTTATGGCAGCTTGATATGGAAGTGTTATTTCCAAAAGATATAATCCATTGTATTAAACCTACAAGCGTGTTTAACAATGAAACAAATCCGCAAAAATATCCGCTTTCAAAAACGCCTATGCCTAATGGATTTTGTTATGAAGCAACTATTATGTCGTCATTTGCATTATTACCGTTAATAGTTAATCCAACCGATATACAAGGTAAACTTTATAATTTTGAAGGAAACATAAGTTATTATATAATCGGCAATAGTGTCGATAAAATAGTACTTGAAATAAATTACACTTATAAAAATGAACTTAATTTATACCATTATAAATCTATTATTAATTTAACTACAATATCTAAAATTCCACAGCTAAATGCAACAGAAAAAGCGCTTTATAAATTATAAAACGCTTTTATTATAATATTAAAATTATGCTTTTATTTTTGCTATTTTGTACATTTATTGTTTTTTGCTGTTTTTTCTATCCTTCTATTTTGTTTAATTCTTCTAATAAAGTTTGTTTAGCGCCGTATTTATTTAAAAATTCAATTAAAGGAGCAATTGATTTTTTTTGACGTTTATTATTAAATTGCGCTCTAATCATCAAATTTTTAGGAGAATGAGCAAATTCCACAAACTCTAACACGGACACGTCATAGCCAAAACACTCCAACGCTTTAACTCTTAGCGCATCGGTGAGTAAAGCGCAAACTCTATCTTTAATTATACCATCGCCAAAGAATATATCTAAATCACCGCCTTGTTCAATAGTTGAATTAAGTTCGTGTTGGCAACAAGGAACGCTAAAAATATATGGAACATTGTGTTTAATTGCGAACGAAAGTGTTGCGTCAGTTGCTCTATCACAAGCGTGTAAGCTCATTATAATATCCACATTTTTGTCGTAAACATCGCCATTTATATCGTTTACATAGAACTTTAAATCGTTGTAGCCATATTTTTCTGCTGTTTGATTGCATTTTTCTACTACTTCTTGTTTTAAATCATACCCAATCATAGTAACTTTTTTATGCAATATCGTCGTAAAATAATGATACATAATAAATGTTAGATAAGATTTTCCACAGCCAAAATCTAAAATTGTCCAAGTGTCGCTATGCAAATTCTTAACAGCGTCGTCTACAATTCTAACAAATCTGTCGATTTGTCTAAATTTATCACTCATAGCTTTAATTAATTTACCATCAGAATCAAACACGCCTAAATCGACAAGCGCAGGCGCTATTACGCCCTCTTGTAATATATAATTTTTCTGTTTATCGTGATTATAATCTACTACTCTTTGCTCGTCATTTTTGCTTATTCTTTTGGTAATATGTCCTTTTTCGGATACTAAATAGGTAATTGTTTCATATTTTGTAATAAAAACATACTGCTTGTATCCATCGGCAAACTTCTCAATCCATAACGATAAATATTTCATATTAATATTTTCGTGAAATACTTGCTTTGACGTAAAATTTTCCGCTTGATACATCTCCACATTGGAAATTTTTAACGGTCTAATTGTTATCTTTTTATACTTCAAATCTTTTGATAATGGAGCGCTTATCGTTATTAACGCAAACTCGCTTTCTGAATTTATATATTCTATTATTTTAGTATTCATTATTTGTACGGTATTTCTTGGAGTTCCGTCACACCATAATCGTTATTTGATAGTCGCTATATATTATTGCAGTTTTACATAAAAATGCGCTTTTATTGATATTTTGCAATTATATAGTCTTATAATTACAATTAAATTGATTGCAATTAATGTAAATAATTCATTTAATAAAGTAATTCTAAAAATCTTGTGATATTCTTATTAGACGTTTTATACCAATTTAGAATATCCGTTTTGTCTATCCATTCAATATTTAATCGCTGTATAATAATAGCTGCGATAGTTCTTTTTTCTGAAAGCTTTAATTTTTTCTCATCGACACCAACGCTTTGAAAACGTTTATTGAGATCTTCTAATTCGTCATATAACGCATAAGCGATATTGCTATCACAAACTTCAAACTCAAATATAATATCCATCATTATATTCTCATAAAAATCAATTAAAAAAGGAGTTTTAGGCGTATTAAAGGTAAAAAGATGGTTTCTATTGAGAATATTCACTTTACTGTTAGGATAAAATCGTAATATCGCTGCGATGACAACTTCTTTATCACACCACCGGTCAGTGTACATTAACATTTCTTTTAATAGTTCAAACGTTTTAACACTATCCATTATTTTCAATTCGTCTATTTTTTTTAATTTTATATCTTTGCTTTCATCAACGCAACAAATAAAAAATATAAATCTCAATTTTTCCTCAAAGTTTTCAAAAATGGTTGGAGATATAAGCAGATTATCTACAACTTTGCATATCCAATCGTCTGTTATAAATTCTTCTGCGAATTTATTCAATAACTCTACTTTTTTCTTGTTTTTGCCTTTTCCATTTTTAGAAAAATCAGTACATAATATATTGTATTTGTAACTTAACGCTAATGGACAAATAGTCAATAATCTCATAAACTCATTATGCGCTTTTTCATATCTTCCTAATTTTGCAAGACTTAAAGCGTAATAATTATCAAATTCTTCCGAGCATTTTTCTTCTTTATCATTTTGAGTTTCAAACTTGTCAATTACAGCTTGATAATATTCCAACTGATACGCAAGCATCGCAACAAATTCAGGTTTAATCATTACATCAGATAATTCAAATAATCGGTTTATATACTGTTCGCCACCTTTGCTTTTAGACGTTACGACAGCTTTAACCGTTAACGCCTCTATCCATTTATCGTTAGTTGAAAGCATAATATCCGCTAAATCGTTAGCTTGTTTTTTATTAAATATCATTAATTCTTCAATCAACCCTTCAAAATAAATAATCTGTTCTTTTTCAATTGTAAAATTATTAGAATTCCATAATTTTTTAAATTTGCCAAAAAGGATTTTCCATTTTTTACCTTCTATATTTGAATCTACTTCAGCAATTATATCAAAAAGTAATTGCATAGCTTTTTCATACAATTCAGTTTGTTCAAAATCTTTATCTTTCCGTTCGTCATAACATATTTTTATATTTTCTGATGCGCCTTCATTTGAACTGTCATCATCAAGCTGCTTGTAGTCCTCATCTAATATTGCGTAATTTACTTCGCTTTTATTAACAAAAGGCGAATAATCTGAAACTTGACAAAAATCATTAAACTTTGCAAATAGCTTAGGAGTAAGCGTTAATTTATTTGTATAAAATTGTAAATCATTGTTTTTTGTTTCCATACTTTCCATATTTTCAATAATAATTACTAATAAATTTGAATACAATTCGCCATCGTCAGGATATTTAATTATTCCCATTAGGATAATATTTATCGCAGCATCATTGTATCCTAAATCATACAATAAATTACTGTATTGCAAATAAACTTCACTTTCAGCATTTTCTTCAATTGCGCATTTATAATAGTTTAACGCTTTATCATAATTTCCGTTTTCTTCAGCGGTAGTCGCCATAGTAAAATATAATTCCTTGCCTTTATTAAAATCAATAATATCTCCCATAATCTTATCCTTTATCTTATTTTTTTACTATTTAAGACCTTTTGCTGTTTTTTTTATTAATCTGTAATTCAATATTATATTAATTTATAAATCGCAATTATAAGATTGTAATTAGAATTAATATTAATTCATAAATCGCAATTATTCGTTTTGTAATTAGAATAAATATTAATTTATAAATCACAATTATTTGTTATGTAATTAGAATTAATATTAATTTATTGTTTAGTTAAATATAAAAATAAAAAGCAACTATTTGACGCTATCTAAAATTTCGTCTACTGTTTCTTTGTCAAAGATATATTTGCGTTTACAAAATTCGCAGCAAACCTCAATTTTTCCATTGTCTGCGTCAAGTATTTCATAACACTCTTTTTTCCCTATATTGTTTATGACTCTGCTCACTCGCTCAAAGCTACAATCGCATTGATATTCCGTTTCGCTTTCGTTTACAAATACAATATCAAAATCTTTAAATGTTTCTGTTATAAACTCTTTAATGTTAGTTGGTTCGACTTCGCCGCTAACGCCAATTAATTTTGAAAGCGCATTTTCAGTCTTTTTTAAACTTTCATCGCTACAAAAGGGTAAAATCTGGACAAACACACCCGCTGCATTTAAGCATTTCCCGTCTGTATCAATTAAAACGCCTAAAGCAACCGCTGTCGCTCTTTGTTCGCTTTTAAGAAAATATTCGGCGAAATCTTCCGCAATTTCACCACTAATTAAATTAACAGAAGCGTTAAACGGTTGATTTAATCCCATATCTTTTATAACCGTCAACATTCCATCTTTTCCTACCGCTAACTTAACATCTAATTTATTATTCGGTGTAGTATGCGTTACGCAATTTGCATTCGTCACATAACCTTTAACATTTCCGTTGCTAAATGCGCACACAGTAATTTTTCCAAGCTCGCCACCGCCATTAATCATTATTGTTAATCGATCTTCTTTATTCTTAAGTTCCGTACCCATAATTGACGCCATTGTAAGCGTGCGCCCTAAAGCCGCTGCCGCAACAGGCGATAACTTGTGCAAAAAAATCGCTTCATTTACTATATCCGTACTATTTATTACCGATAGCGCCACTTCATTGGATAATAACGCTTTTATAATCTTACTCATAATTATTTGTTCCTTTTATTTTATATTATTTATAATTCAATGTTTAAAATTAAATTTTTATATCGTATATTTGCAATATTAATAAATATATTTACAATTTTATATATTAAGCATATATATAACTAATATTGTTTTTTTTATTATTTTATTATTTTTGTTGTTTTCATAATTTTTGTTATTTTCATAATTTTTGTTATTTTTGTTATTTTTTAGCGACAAAACAAATTCTATCTTCTTTTCCCGATGGCAAATCAAGAGTTAAGAATTTATAGCAATGCGCTTCACTAAATCCAACATTCTTTAAGTCAAATAAAATAGATGTATAATTATGAACAAATTGTATATGTTTTTCATCTTTTCTGTTGTATTTACCATCTTTTTCTTTATAAAAAAGTGTAATTGACATTTCGACGCTATCTTCCAACTGTTCATTTGTCCATAAATATGTTAAATTTTCTGTATCCGAATAAAAAATATTTTCTCCAATTACGTTACGCAACTTATTTTCGGAAGAAATATCAAAAATAAGGATTCCGCCCTTTTCTAAATAATTATAAATGCGAAAAAAAAGTTTAGAAATATCCGATTGATTTATATAATTAAAGCCGTCGCAACAGCAGGTAACAAAATCGACTTTTTGATTAAGCGTAAACTTTCGCATATCGCATAAAACGAACTGCGGACAGAAACAACTGCTTTTTTTATGTTGTTGAGCTTTTACAAGCATTTCAGAGCAATTGTCTATACCAATCATTTTTTTCTCTGATTCTGAAAGTAAATAGGTCATAATTCCTGTGCCACACGCTAAATCAACGCCAGTTTTATGCGATGGTAGCAAAAAACTCAAAAAGTAATCTCTCCACTTTTTGTAATCGTAATCCTTTTTCATATATTCGTCATAAAATTCTGCTATATTTTCATACATACCTTATAGTATAACATATTTACATCATAATAGCAATTACATAGACAATAATATATAGAATTTTGATAAATTCAACAAAACTTCTAAGACTAATCGCATAATTGCTTGTAATTTATATTGGAATTTGATATAATGGTAAAATGAAAGTGTTTGAATTTCCTAAAAACTCAAAATTAACGCTTGCGTTAAGCGGCGGCGTGGATAGTATGGTAATGCTACATCTACTTTTAGATATGCAAAAAACACATTTTTATGTCCTAAAAGGAGTTACCGTCAATCATAATATACGTCTTAATGGCGAAAACGACGCTCTTTTTACTAAGCAAGAATGTAAGATGTTAGGCGTAGAATGTGATATTATTACTATTGATGCGCCTAAATATGCCGAGCAGAATAAAATAAGCATTGAAACAGCAGCAAGAACACTAAGATTAAAGGCTCTATATAAATATTGCGATAATTGCGATTACTTATGTTTTGCGCACCACGCTAATGACCAAGCAGAAACAGTTCTTATGCATATTATGCGTGGGAGCGGAAATAAGGGCGCCGTCGGAATGAAACAAATCGATGGCAAAATCGCTCGTCCGCTTTTACATTGCAGCCGTAATGAAATTGAAACATACGCTAAATTAAACTCTATTTCTCACGTAGACGACGAAACAAATGTCGACACTACCTATCGAAGAAATTACGTTAGACATAACCTTGTGCCTATTATGGAAGAACGCTACGGCAACGCTGTCGCTAATATAAATAAATACGCAATGCGCGCGCAAATTGATGAAGATTATTTTGAAAAAGCTGTAATGAATATTCCTATCGAAAGCGATGGAATATGCGCTACTGTTAACGTTGAAACATTTAAAAATCTTCACCCCGCAATACAAATTCGAGTAGCCATGAAATTGCTTGACAAAATTGATAGACTCGTAGATGCGCAACAATCACACTTATTATCCCTATGCGATTTATCTAATAAACAGAGTGGAAAATTGTTGAATTTACACAATGGCGTTATCGCTCAAAGAGTTTTCGATAAAATTGAGGTTCGTCAATCCATAAAAAATAATCAAAATTTAATAGATAATAATCAAAATTTAATAGATAATAATGAAAATTTAATAGATAATAATCAAATTTTAATAGATAATAATGAAAATATAATAGATAATAATGAAATTTTAATAGATAATAATGAAATCTCAATCAACAATTGGTTCTTACCATATACCGATAAAGAGATTGATTATAATGGATTCCATATAACGGTTTCTAACAAACCTATCATATCAAGTAATTTCAACTTATCCGAATTTAGAATTTTGCGATTTGATAAAGATAAAGTTCCACAACAATCGATACTTCGATTGCGAAAAGAAGGAGATTTCTTTAAAAAATATGGTGGAAAGACAAAAAAATTAAAAGATTTTTTTATTGAACGGCAAGTGCCATTACACTTAAGAAATTCATTGCCTCTGATATCCATTGACAGCGAAATATTAATGATTTTAGGCGTTGAAATTAGTGATAGAATTAAAATAGACGAAAATACAAAAAATAAAGGTTATATAACTATTAAAAAAAAGTGAATTAATAGCTATATTAAATAGTTTAAATATAATTAAATATAAACAAATTTTAAAATGATTATAAATATAAGACATAACTACGGAGGTTTTATGAAACTGCATAAAGAGATGGACCATATATTGATTCCATATGAAAAAGTACAAGCAAGAGTAAAGGAAATAGCGCAAGAAATCACAAATGATTACAAAGACAAAACAATGCCTCTAATGGTATGTATATTAAAAGGAGCTGTGATGTTTTTTGCCGACCTTACAAGAGCGGTAGACATAGATGTAAATTTAGAGTTTATGGCAATATCAACGTATGGAAGCAGCACTCGTAGTAGTGGAGAAGTTCGACTTGTAAAAGACCTTGATTGTTCGGTAGACGGAAGAAATGTAATAATTGTAGAAGATATAATAGATACTGGAATAACAATGGATTATTTAATTAAAATGTTGTATACTCGAGGAGCGCTTTCAGTAAAAGTATGTACATTATTATCCAAACCAAACCGCCGTAAAATAGAAGTGCCGATAGATTATGTTGGATTTGAAATACCTGATGAATTTGTAATAGGTTATGGATTAGATTTAGACGAAAGATTTAGGAATCTTGAAGACGTCGGTATCTATAAAGAAATAAAAAATAATTAATAATATGCGTTAAATAATGTAATATAAACATAATATTAAAATTAATTATAGTATATGCGTTAAATAATGTAATATAAACATAATATTAAAATTAATTATAGTATATGCGTTATGTAATTGCATCGAAATAAAAGGGCTGTGTTTGCCCTAAAATAAAAGGAAGTGTAAACGCAAGTTTTACTTCCTTTTTTGCATATAAGTAATGGTTTATTTTAAAAAATTGCCATTAAGCGGAATATATTTTTGTGAAAATATTACATATACCCATACATATTATACACCAATTTTTTATTTTATTAGGTTGCGAAAAAAGCAAAAATTTGCATATTTTCTTTTTGTATAAATAATATTAAATTCAAATATTATTATGTTTGCAATTATAAATTGAATATATACGAACATAATACGCAATTAACAATGTAAATTTAAATGAAATTTTTTTTATAAAACCAAGTTTTTAGTGAAATTTATAATTTTTAATGTGTATAAAACCTATTTTTGATTCATAGATTTAATAAAAAATTATAAATGAAATTATTTTTAAAAAAATGCTTAAATATAGTTTACAATTTCAAGAATTGCATATATAATATGACAGCATTTTCAATATATTTACTATTTGATAATTATTATAAATTTATATATAGTATGTATTATTATGCTGCCTAATTGGATATTTATCCGATAGAATTTAAAGGAGAAACATATTTATTTATGGCTAAAATTAACTATGTTAAATGCCCACGTTGCGACTTAAATTACATCGATTCTCGTCAAGAAATGTGCGATGTCTGTAAAGCCGAAATAGGCGAGCCACTTAACACCTTTATTGAAGAAGAAGAAGAAATAAGGGAATTATGTCCCGTCTGCAAACGCAACTTTATTAGTTTTGATGAAGATATGTGTGAGGAATGTCGTATGGCTAAAGAAGAATGTTCCGAACCTATCATCGAAGATGACGATTGGCGTGTTTATCTTGACGACGACCCTGCTCCTGAAGAAGAAACAGAAGAAATACCTCTTGAGGAATTACAAGACGAAGAATTTAAAGAAGAATTTGATGACGAAGAAGAAGAGGATTTTGATACCTATAAATCCGTTGACGAATTTGACGAGGATTTTGACGCTTCAATTGAAGATGACGAAGACGACGATGACGATGAAGATGAAGACGAAGACGATGACGAGGACGAAGATGACGATGAAGACGAAGACGATGACGAAGATGACCATATAAAAAGATCTCGCTCATCTCATAGAAAAAGAAGATAAATAACAACGCTATCATCATTTTTAAAATTTGAATTTGATTTTGTCTTTTTTAGCGCCACTTTTACAGTCGAAATTATGGTTGTTAACGTAATTTATATTTATTTTACGAAATCTGATTTATTCAATTTTTTTAAAATAACTGTTTAAAGTGATTTATTAACGGTTGATCTTTCTTGAATTGGCGTTTTGGGCATTTTTTCTTTTATACGAATGTCTCCGCAGAGAATGTCTTTATAGGTAAATGACATTCTATCTTGAATTGCGCT
The DNA here is from genome assembly GCA_036653075.1 of Clostridia bacterium. GTDB lineage: Bacteria > Bacillota > Clostridia > Christensenellales > CAG-314 > JAVVUQ01. The sequence continues at coordinate 10,725 of JAVVUQ010000017.1, forward strand.
TTTTATTTTTATAACAAAAACGCCTGAATACGCCTCTGAAATTACGCCGTCAAAAACAGCTATTTTGTTCCGCCCTTTGTTATGTCTAACGATAATGCTTTTTCCTATAAGTAGCATTACCGCTTTTCTGCACTGTTCAATTGTCCCCTCGCTTTTACGCATAATTTGACTCCTTGCGTCCATATGTCGATTTTCTGCATAATAGAATTAAATATTAGATTAGCTTTAGGATAATTATTGCCATAATTGTAAATTTTATACTATTTACGCATATAGAATGAGAATAATAAATCAAATCTTTTAACGCTATTTGATAAACAAATTGCATTTTACAGTTTGCGCAATTATAATAATATAATAGCGAACATAATTTCAAAAAAACAAAAAGCAACGAAACAATCAAAATTATACCCTTTTCAAAATTGTATAATAGTGATTATAAAAACTTTTTTTATATAATGATGTCAAAAAGGTTGCATTGTTTATGCTTTTATGATAGAATACATAAGCTAATGTAATTGATAACCTAATTTAAATTGGTTTAAGACATTAGATAGAAGAAAGTATAAGAATAATTGCTGCTCTGCGCAGGCTCAGCGGCTAAGAACATTATAGAGGAGCTTAAATATGCCGAATATTAAATCAGCAGAGAAAAGAGTAAAAGTTACAGCAGCTAAAAAACTGCAAAATCAAATGGTTCATAGCCAAATGAATACCGCAATCAAGAAATTCAATGCAGCTATCTCCGAAAATGATATCGCATTGGCTGAAAAATTGTTACCATTGACTGCGTCACACGTAGATAACGCCGCAGTTAATCACATCATTCATAAAAATGCTGCTAACCATAAAAAGTCACAACTTGCAAAAGCTTTGTATCAATTAAAGAACGGAATTATCGTTGTTAAGATGGATAAGAAAGCTCAAAAACAAGCTGAACAGAAAGCTGCTGCAGAAAGAAAAGCAGCAGATAATATTAGAATTTCATCAGAAATTAAAGAATCTAAAGCTCAGAAAGCAGCTATTAAGACAGCTGCCGCTGCAGCTAAAAAAGGAAAGAAATAACCTTTTTATATAATACTATATTAAATTGCGCCGCTATTTAACCACTTATACGCTATACATTGGTTTAATAACTATGTTTTTGTTATTGAGTTTGTTTATAACGGCGCAAAAATGTATAAATTATATTTGATTTTTATATTTTGCAATTTTATTTGCATTCGCTTTATTTTTATAAATGCTAATGTAGCTCAGTTGGTAGAGCAGCTGATTCGTAATCAGCAGGTCAGGGGTTCAAGTCCCCTCATTAGCTCCAAAAATTACTTCGTGGTCTATTGATTGCGAAGTTGTTTTTGTATAGTTTTTATATTGATAAATGTTTTTATTTATTGGAATATTTAGTTGATTATCGATATCTTTATGTTATAAATTTATCTTAATATTTTTAAGTTATAATCTGATATTGATATCTTTAAGTTATAAATTTATTTTGATATTTTTAAGTTATAATCTGATATTCATATTTTTAAGTTTTGATTTGATATTGTATGAATTAATATTGATTATGCGGATTTATTATGTAAACAATATAAAAAACATAAAGCGCAAAGCTTTTTTACGCATTGCGCATTTTTGTTATTTTATATTATTATTTTCTGGCGATTTCTGTATTATCACGAGTTCTGTCGCTAAGGCATTCGATTGGATGAGGAGCGACTTCATAGCGATAATCTTTGCCTTTTTTGTCGATATAATTGACAATTACCTTATGACTTGCAACATCTTTAACGCTACTATTTACATTTTCTTGATATTTAAAATATTGATAATCTTCAGGTAATTTGCTAATATCGATAAAGTTCTCCCCTTTTTCTGTATAGGTAACTTCATTTCTAATAACATCACGAACATAATCTTTATGTTCTTTAAGTTTTAATAATTTAGGAAAATCGCCTTTACCAAGTACTTCTTGCCATTCCTTGCCGTCGTAAATTTTGAGTAATTCCGCTGCCATTTGCAAATGCGCTAATTCCATATTTAAATGCTGTTCCCAAATTTCTTTTATTAGTTGGTCGCTTTCGTCCATAAATACGCTGTAATATAAATAACATTCGCCATATTCGTGTAACAATAGATTTTCAACGAAGGTTCTGCTTGTATCAATGAAACTACCGTACATTGTAACGTGTTGTTCTTCAATCATAGCAATTTCAGCGTATAATTTTCTGCCTAAATCGGTTGTTTGGAATGAGCCTACGTTCATATAATAGTTCATAGTTTGCTGTTCGGCGGCTGTTATTGTGCAAGCGTTCAAGATTGAAATAGGTTGCGCCTGCCCTACTTTAAGATGTTGTTTAATTTCGTCAGAAGGATAACGGTGTTCCGCTATTGTTGGACGTCCAGGCATAATCTCAGTATAACCGCCCACTATTTTCTCAGCTGAAATGCCCTGTTCCATTTCAAGTAAATCAGCGTATCTGTACAAATGGTCAAAGTCTTCTAACAAAGCAAAATTTAATGCGCTTGCAAAATATTTATCTGGTTCGTTAATTGCCATTTCAGCCGTTAAATCTACCGCTAATTGTTCATATCCTATCGTAGTTTCAAGTACGCTTTCATCCTTAGGTTTCAATGCGGCAATTCGTTTTTGTTGTTGCTGTTCGCTACGTCGTAACACTGCCAAATCTCTGCGTAAATCGTTGTTATTGCAGTTTCTACTAAACATATGCGAAAACCAAACTTGATTAAATTCCGCCCCGTTCATCAATATACAGCGAGTGCGTGTGTAAGGGTCAACCGTATGTTTATCATAACTTTTCGGCGACATCTGCTGCCAGTCCATAAAACAATCATTGATTTTAGGTGCTTTTTCCTTAAAGGGATTAAATGCCATAAAATATACTCCTTTATCTGCCTTTTTGGCGTTTATATCCCTTTATTATTAACTTAATTTTTTTTTGTATACGTTTTGATGAAAAAGTATTATAAAATTGTAGCAATATAGAACAAAACTATTACAATAGACGACATTATAGCTTTGTCACTAAAGACTGATTTTGCGTGACTGCAACGGAAAAGTACCCCGCAAAAGTACTTAGGTGAATGGATTCAAGAGCTTTTTTAACTTTATCATAATCAAATTCATCAATTCGCAAAGATATTCCACACCCTACTTTTGCGCCGTAGGGAGTGTTAACCATTGTTACTTTAACGCCGATAGCATTGATTAGCTGTAAGATTTTAGCTGCCTCCGACTGTGATTTAAATGCCAATATTATGTATCTCATACCACCCTCCTGTTCCATTTATTAATATGGTTTGCATATATTAAAATATAGACACGCTCAATAGATATTTATTTAAACAACTTATATGTATTCAATAAATAATTAATACAATTTAATGACTACAACCATTAAATATTTCATTTAAGTAAACTTAAATATCGCAAAGAACGAATGTTGAATTTATATTTATTATTTGATTATGTCGATATTTTAATAATAGCAATGAATTCTTCATTACCATAATATGTTAAAAGGGAATATAGTGTTATGATATACTTTAATAATGCAGCGACATCTTCATATAAACCGCCTTACGTTATGCGCGCTTTAATTGACGGTTCAAATAATAATATAAATCTTTTACGTTCAGGCGGGCATAGCTCAGTTATTTCAGCTGTTGCCGTCAATAATTCCAGAAATTCTGTTGCAAATTTATTTAATTGCAACAATCATAATGTTATATTTACAAATGGCTGTACGATGGCTTTAAATCTTGCGATTTTTGGAATTGCCAACTTGCCATTAAAATTGCCTTTTCATATAATATCCACCGTTATGGAACATAATTCGGTACTTCGTCCGCTTTACGAACTGCAACGATTAGGAGCGCAATTGACATTTTTATCACCCGATGACAGTGGAAGCGTTCCAATAGAAATGCTTAAATTAGCAATAACTAAAGAAACTAAGCTTATTGTCGCCGTACATTGTAGCAATGTTACAGGCGGAACAAACGACATAAACGCATTTGCTGATATCGCTAATAATAACAATATTCCTTTTATAGCAGATATTGCGCAATCCGCTGGATACTTTCCCGTAAACTTAAATAACATCGATATGGCGGCGCTTCCAGCTCACAAAGGACTGTGTGGAATAGGCGGAAACGGAGCGCTCATAATGAATAAAAACATTACTTTAAAACCATTCGTATATGGCGGTACAGGCGTAATGTCGCATATAGAAGAAATGCCAGATTTTTCACCCGAACGGTACGAAGCGGGAACACAAAATATTGGCGGAATTTTAGCGTTAGGCGCCGCTGCTAATTGGACAAAAGAAAATATGTCCAAAATGCAATATAATAGAAATTATTTGCAAAAATATATAACCGAAAATTTACAGAAAATGAAAGCTATTCGCTTGATTAGCGTACCCAACAGTTGCGGAATAGTTTCATTTGTTATCAACCAAAATGGATTTGATAGCATGCTGCTATCATCAAATTTAAGCGATAAATTCGACATCATAACTCGTGGCGGACTACACTGCGCTCCATTAATACATAAACATT
>JAVVUQ010000017.1:15318-23103 GCA_036653075.1 Clostridia bacterium
ATATCTGCAAGCGGAAGCAATACAATTCACGAAGCCGACGCTCTAATTTACGCAATAGATAAGCTATGCAATAACGATGCTAATATTAATAATTATACTTATTTATAATTATGTATAATAAAGGTTAATTTCAATAAATTATGGATAATAAAAGGAATATTTCAATGAATTATGCATAATAAAATATATTTTTTATAATTTTTTAATTATACATAATTATGTAATTGAATATTTATTTGATTTATATAAATAATACTTTAATTATTAGTTTGATATTATATTAATTTTTACAATAAAAAAACAAGTAGTATTTAAGCTACTTGTTTAAAATAGTTAGTTATTAAGCTTTCCACGGCGTTAACAAAACTTCGCCGATAAATTCTTTTTTTTCTTTTGGTTTGCTATAATAGTAGCCTTGAACGATATGGATTCCTTTTTCTTTTGCGTATTGTAAATCTTCAAACGTTTCTACGCCGTCGGCGATTAAATTTATATTTTTTTTCACGCAGTATTCAATAACAGCGGAAACTACGCTTTCAGTCATAGAGCTTTCCTTTGAATGTTCCAAAAAGACGTTGTCCAATTTTATTTGCGTAATAGGCAATTTCTCAAGTTGAGTCAAACCGTTAAAATCTCTGCCATATTTGTCTATGGCGACCATAAAACCTGCTTGAATTAACTTATCGATAGTTTCTTTAAACGCTTCAGATTTTTCATACATAGCTATATCAAAAATCTCGATGCAAAAATCTTTAGCTTCAGCGTGGTGTTTTTTTAAAATCCGCTTAAATTCCGTAACTAAATCGGGATTAGCTATTTGTCGCACAGACATATTGATTGACAGCCAAAAACGTTGTTCATATCTATTTTGCCATTCGACTAATTGTCGAACCATCTGTTCAAACGACCATAAACCTACCCAATTTATATCCCCTGTTCTCTCCATAATAGGCAAAAATTTAGAGGGCAAAATCAATCCTTTAGTTGCGTGTTCCCACCTGATTAAACATTCTGCGCCGCAAACTTCTTCGGTATCAATATTAATAATCGGTTGATAATGCAATGTAAATTCTTTTCTTGCCATTGCCGCTTTAACTTCATTATAAAACTCGTACTCTTTAGTTTGCGCTTTTTCACTGAGTGTGTGAGAGTAAATTGCGCTTTTATTGACACCCATTCGCTTAGCTGTAACAGTTGCAACGTCAAGACTTTGCAATAATTCATCTAAAGTTTTTCCGCCTTCGGGGAATGCGACAACACCAACGTTTACGTCCATTTCAACAGACAAACCATTGTCTAATTTAATAGGTCTTGTCATCAATTCAACCATAATAGCTGAATATTTTTCTACATTAAAACTCAGCGATTCACGCATAACTATAAATATTTGGTCATCGGCGTATCGGCATATCCTAACCCCGATAGGCAATTGCCCGTCTAATATCGACATTGCAGTATGAATCAAAATTTTGCATTGCTCATCGCCATAACTTTTTACAATGCTATCATATCCATTAATATCCACTCTAAATAAATAGAACTTTGTTCTTGTATTCGCCACATTAATGCTGGAATTTATTGACTCATCCATTTCTTCTTTTTTAGCAAAAATTCTTTTTTTGCTTGTTGCATCGTGATATCTTATTATTTCACGCTTTATGGAAAAAAACAGAAAAACGCCTGCGCCCACCGTTAGTATTATAAGTAATAACAGCAAAAGTATAGCTCCACCCGAATCAATTTCCACTAAAAACAAATTTTTCATAGTTAATCCCTATATTATCATTTTTACAATATTTTTTATGCTCATTTCTGATTGTACCATTTATTAGTAATTTAAGTTATTATTTTAGTATAATTTAAGTAAATTAAGTTATTATATTGGTATAATTATTGTATTATATAAATTTGCAATTTGATATTGAATTGAAAATAATCAATAATGATTATATTAAATATTATCTTTTAAAAATGCTATTGCTTCGGTTGCTTGCAAAGCTCTTGAAAAATAATAGCCTTGAATAAAATCGCAATTGAGTTTTTTTAAAATTTCATATTGTCCACGTGTTTCAACGCCCTCGGCGGTTGCGCGTTTATCTAATCCCTTAGCCATATTGATAATACTTTTAACAATCATTTCCGTATCACGTGACGACTCTAAATCATCAATAAATATTTTATCAATTTTAAGTACCGTACTTGGCAAACGTTTTACGTACATTAAAGAAGAATACGCAACGCCAAAGTCATCAATATGCACATCAATACCAGCGTCGCTAAGCAGATATAATTTAGCTTGCACTTCTTCAAAAGAATACATTAGCGCTCCTTCGGTAATTTCAATACAGATTGACCCTTTTTTTAATCCAAAACCTCTGTACGCTTCTAAAAATATATTTACGAACCCATTTTGCATTAATTGTACAGGCGACACGTTTATAGAAACCTCTACTCCATATTCTTGTATCTTAGTAGCAAACGCCATAGCTTTTGTATATATATATTTACCTAAATTGATAATGCCTCCGCCTATTTCTGCTTTACGAATAAAATCAAATGTCGTAATCTCATTACGCTTATCGCTTAAAATCCTACATAACGCTTCAAACGCAACGATTTTTTTTGTTTTTGTGTCAATTTGCGGTTGGTAATAGACATCAATTTCATTATTAGCAATCATCAAATCTAATAATCCGTGCGCATCAAAATCGGTAGGTCGCCTTGATTCTTTGCCATTAATTATAAATATTTTGCTTTTTTCACTTCTTTTAGCATTATCCAACGCAATTTTTGCATATCTTATAGCTGTTTCATAAGATAATTGCGCCATAGTCATATCTAAAACACCGAATCTTATGTCTGGCATAGCTATGTCATTACCATCGCCAAAAGCAACTGTTTTGTTTAAAAGAATCAAGCAATTTTTTATAATTTCATAGTTTATTTCTCTATCTTTTTCGCCATTATAGCAAACGCCTAAGATTGAGTCATCTATCAAATAAATCTTATCGCACTGAAGTTGTTTTTCAATAATTTTAGAAATTTCTTTCATTATTCTGCTATGAAAGCCATTTCCGTATAGCGCTCTATACAATTGAGAATTAACCATTTCCAAAAAAATCAATAATGAGCCTTTTGTGGTATCGGCAATCCATTTGTCATAATTACTTTTTAACACTTGTGTGTTATACAATCCTGTGCTTTCATTTGTTTCGTAGCGTTGTTGCATTTTTACAACTGTTTCAATTTCGTTAGTAAAATCTGCGCCTGTATAAAAGCTGCTACTAATTCCTGATTTATTTTGTATAAAAAGGCTATACCGCATTTTTTTCTTTCTGTCGGCGCATTTTATTATAATCATAGGCGCTTTGAACAGTTTATCTTTTGGCGTAACAAAAAACTGTTCATCTTTAAAGATAAAAATATTGTCTTCAGTAGATGAAATATCAAATATTTTTTGGAATTCTAAATTTGCTGAAGTCGCTTTTCCTTTGTTTGTAATTTGCAGTTTATACATTTTGCCCCATTCATATTTACTATAATTGATGCCATTAACGCAATAATTTACGTTATTGACCTTAAAATTTGGTTAAATGAGATATCTATGTTATTTATTATTTTTTATATTCTCATTACTTTCATTATCAATGGTATTATGCGTATCTTGATTCTTAGATGTGGTAATATCATTGTTATGATAAGGTGTATCAGCTTTATTATTATCATTATCAATTTTTGATTTCAATTCTTCAATTTCCTGTTCGATTTTCTTATTATCCTCTTGTTTATTAATAACAGAGTCCGAGTCAGTTTGAGGTTCTTTAATTATAAAAATTGCCTTTTTAATAAGAGTTACAGCAACTAACAATAGGATAATAAAAACAGCTAAAAACAGCAAGTTTTTTATATCGGAAAGAAATTTCAACGCTGTTCCAAAAAAAGTAGATTTAGCGACCTTAATTCCCAACAATTCGCCTGCGGGCATTTCGTCGACGCCAGCGCCCTGTTTAATGCCTTGAGTGCTTATTTCAATTCCATTTGAAGTATGCTCGATTTTTACAACCCTATGTATAATCGTAGTAATTCCCTTCGAAATAAGGTTTTTATCTTGAGTTTTAAATACAATGTCATCTCCAATCTTAACATCTTCTCGTCTACATTCTTTTGCTATAACCAAATCGCCAACGGCAATCTCAGGTGTCATACTATCGGTAACAACTAAATGAAAGGTATATCCAAACAATTTAGGTTGAGAACCATTTATACGCGCAATCATAACTACTACCATAATTATAATTGCAATAGCGACAATCACGTATGATATAATCGATATCGTAACGCTAATAATTTTTTTTGTTTTATCACTCATTTTATCTTTTACCTTCGCTATAAAAATGAATCTTCAAAATTTCTTTGATTGTTCATTTCATAGAAATTAAATTCTCATTATTATTTTAATCTAAATACTTTATATTTAATAAATCAGCAAATGCTTTAATAAATATTTATATAATCATCGTAATATCAGATAAATCAAATATTTACTGTTTATCCTCGTTTTTATTCTCTAATTTTCTCAATTGTTTTTCCATATTCCGTTCAGCTTTAGTTTTCATTTGTTGTTCAAACTGAAGTTGTTTATTTAATTGATTTTCTTTTTTAAGTTTATCCGCAGCGATTTGTTTTTCTTGTTTAATTCTTGCTTTACTTTCGGCAATGTCCGCGAGGCGTTTCTTTTCTGCAATAATCTCATTAACGAGATTTTCCGATTCTTGTACAGCTGTTTCTTGTTTCTTTTTCAAAGCGGCTAATTCATCTTCTTTGCTTTTGACGATTAAATCATATTTATTTACAATATTTTTTTTGGTAACAAGCAATTCTTCTTTTCCTTTAATTGAACGTCTTTTCCTATTATCTTTAGGAACATTTAATCGTAAAACTTCTTCGCAAAGAGAGGTATTAATTTTGCTTAAATTCTTGTAAAACTTTTTAAAGGATAACCTTAAGTTTTTGATATCATTAATATCGGTTAAATCCTTTGTTTCTTCGCCTTCTAACAATTCTTTAATTTTGTCATAATAATATTGATTAATTAGTTCAGCTTCTTTAACTTTGCTCCCGCCAGGAGATGATATTTCAAAATTTACTGTTCTATGCAATTTATAATTTTTCGCTTTTTTAGTTTTTTGTGGCAATTTATCAAAAATGTCTTTTCTATCCTTATTATTTTCAATTAAGCTCATAACGCCAACAGAAACAAAGTAGGTTAAATCATCGAAATAGTCGTTATCTACTGGTAACTCTTTTTTACCAACAGCGACAGAAAAGCCAACCATACGATAAGCGCTAATAAACAGCCATAAATTATAACAATTCTTATAATCAATATTTTTAATAAGCAAGTTTGTTTTCATAATCGGCGGTTTAATAACTTTCATTTTTGAACAAATTTCGAATACTTGTGATTTTCTAATGCCTTTAAGTCTATTCATCATAATTTCAAGTTTAGTTAAAATATCACGATTAAACTCAAATTCTTCCACGTCTTTACTTTTATAGGCAAGTTTCACTCTCATATCATAATTTATATGCGTAAAGCCTACATCAAATGCCGATTGCATTTGCATTTCAGTAGTTTCAATAGTATCAATTTGCTTTTTTATAGCGTCGTAGCGTTCTTTTAAGAAAACATTAAGTCGTAAAACCAATGCGTAAACAAACTTATTTTCATAAATTGCGATATTGATATCCGATACAGAAGTTAAAATCTTGCTTGGTTGAACATCTCCTATCTCATCGATGTTGCGTATATAATTAGTGTGCGCCGATAAATGTCTAATTGATGCGCCATTAATACTTTTTGCGCGCTCAATAGGTACAACTTCATTTTCCTCTTTCATAAAACTTTTAGGATTTTTAGCAATTTTTTCTATGGAATCCATTGCTCTATCAAGTTGTTGTATCCAAGACATATCAATCTTCATCGACTCGGTAATTAAAGTTTGCGCTACTTTATTGTTCCCTGCAATAACGCAGTTTTTCATATAATTATAGATATTACGGTCTTGTTCATTTGAACTCAAATAACTATCAACAATATTTTTCATTTTTTCCTTTTAGGCAAATGCTTTGCAAGATTGAATTATTTATACGTATTTTATACAATATTTACTATATTTACTATTATGTTACAATAGTTATTTTTTGAATATTTTCAGTAATAAGCTATTTTTAAGCAGTACGAATTAAATATTTAATATATTCAGTACTACGTTTCATTTGCGCTTTTCCAAACTTTTTATCCATCAGAGATATAAGGTCATTAAGTTCTTTAGATAAAAACGAAAGATTTAACGAGGTAAATTTTCTAAAAATTTTACTCATTAGCACAAAATCGATAGCTTCATTTTCCGTACCGCCAGCAGCGACATAAGTGGGTACAAATCGTTCGATTTGGCGTTTAATACGATTACCAAAAGTAACCTTCATTTTTTCTGTAATAAAATCATCAATTGTATCAATATTAGCCTTATTTATGTCGCTCATTTTATATGTAATAAAAGAATCTGTGAAAAGTTTGTCAAGGTATTCTGCTGTCAACGTAACATTTTCAGTTAATGGAGCGTCAAAATATTCGCCTCTTTGGTTAAGGTCGATAGTAATAGTACGGTCATAAACTTTATCAGTAATAGTAAAAGTAGAATCATCTTGGTTGGCAGTACCTATAAACCACATATTTTGTGGAACAAGTAATTTCCCTTCTTTTACAAATTGCGGATCGTTTTCTTCTTTACGCGCGACTAATTCAATTTCCCATTCAGAAATGTCGGGCATTTCCATAATGGATAAAAATTCAGCAAAATAATATTCGATACGAGCTAAGTTCATTTCGTCGAGTATGACAAAATTGGGGTCATCTCTATAATTTGCATTATAAATCGCCGCCAAAAATTCTGTTTCATTAAACTGTTTAGAAAATTCGTTTAAATATCCAACTAAATCAGCTCTATCACGCCAAGAAGGCTGAACTGAAACAATTGTCGAAGGATTATTGAAAAAATGTCCCATAGCGTACGGTAAGCTTGTCTTACCAGTACCAGAGATACCTTCTAAAATAATAACTTTTGTTGCCGCCATACCGGCAAAAAAACTTCTAATAATATGTTTACTATAATATAGTTTCATTTGCGAAGCGGCGAAATTGATAAATCTGTCCGTAAGTTCCGCAAGCGATGGCTTATAATCACTCATATCAATATAATCAACCGCATAATTATATTGCGCGTCTAACGCCGTAAGTTTAGCAAAACGCACTGGCAATTGTGGATTTTTTGTTCCTTTAATCTTTCCATTTTTTTCATCGCCTGTAACTACAGCATTTAAATCGCCTGGATACATTCCCATACGCAATTCAAACAACTTGTTTTTTTCTTTAGTAAGTTCTGCAATTTGCTGTTTTGCGTGCGCAATTTCTTCGACCAATTTATCTTTGTCGATATTAACAGCGCGATAAAAAATAAATCGACGTATTAATTGTACTATGCGGTAAATAAGAAAAAAAGCAAAGGCAAGGTTAATCAAGGTTACGATAATCAACATAACCCAGCCTAAAAAATCTAATTCAGGCACAACCTCACCTAATCTTTTAAAATATGATGGTATATCTACGGTAAAGATTTTGCCTATTGCGCCAAACTGCACTTTAAAAAACAATCCAATGTTTTCAAAAAATGTAAAAACAAAATCCAAGTAATATTTAGCAAAATTTGACATAACTATATCCTG
>JAVVUQ010000018.1:0-22436 GCA_036653075.1 Clostridia bacterium
CGCAGTAATTCAATTAAACGAGTGGGCGTATGAATACTATGTATTAGATAATCCGTCGGTTAGTGATAAACATTATGATGCGCTTTATGATAGGCTCATAATTATGGAGAAACAAAGCGGTGTTGTTTTAGAAAATTCGCCTTCAAAAAGAGTTGGCGGCGAGATAGTTAAAAGTTTTGAAAAGTATACGCATAGAAAAAGATTGTATAGTTTAGATAAAGTGCAAAGCTTTAACGAATTGGAAAATTGGGTTGAAAAAATCAAAAAAGATAGAGATGTTGTGTTTACCGTAGAATATAAATATGACGGATTAAATTTAAGTTTAACGTACGATAAAGGAAAATTAGTGCGAGCAGCTACAAGAGGAAATGGCGAAGTAGGCGAAGACGTTACCGCTCAAGTTAGGACTATAAAAAACGTACCGCTTGAAATTGGAATAAAAAATTTAATTGAATTGCAAGGCGAAGGGTATATGAAACTCTCTGCCTTAAAAAAATATAATGAAACTCATCCAATGGATATTTTAAAAAATGCAAGAAATGGCGTGGCTGGAGCGATAAGGAATTTAGATCCTAAAGTAACTGCATCAAGACAGTTATCAATGGTTTTTTATAGTATTGGATATAGCGAAAGTTTTGAAATTAATAGTCAAACGGAATTAGTCGAAACATTGAAAAAAAATGGATTTAAAACTAATGATTTATTTGAAAAAGCAAGGAATTATTCAGAAATAAGGGAAATAATTGAAAAAGTAGCGTTAATTCGAAATGATTTAGATTATTTAATAGATGGAATTGTTATTAAAGTTGATGATAATAATATAAGAAATGAATTAGGTTATACCGAAAAATTCCCCAAATGGGCAGTAGCTTTTAAATTTGAAGCGGAAGAAGTAGTTACAAAATTGAAAAAAGTAGAATGGCAAATAGGGCGAACAGGGAAACTTACTCCATTGGCGTATGTTGAACCAGTCGAACTATGCGGAGCAACCATAAGAAAAGCAACGCTCAATAATATAGGCGATATAGAACGTAAAAATTTGATGTTAAATTCGCAAGTGTATATAAGAAGAAGTAACGATGTTATCCCCGAGATTTTAGGCGTTGCGGAAGATAGCGTTGATAGTAAAAAAATCGAGTTGCCTAAACGTTGCCCTGCTTGTAATAGCGAATTGATTGTTAGAGGCGCGCATATTTATTGTCCAAATGATATGCGTTGCGCTCCACAAATAATAGGAAGATTAACGCATTATTGTAGCAAAGATGCTTGCGATATTGAAGGATTATCAGATAAAACCATTACGCAAATGGCAGAAAAGCTGAATGTTACAACAGCGAGCAGATTGTATGAATTGACAGAGAATGATTTAAGTAAGTTAGATGGATTTAAAGATAAAAAAATAAAAAATATTTTAGAAGCTATAAAAAGAAGTAAGAACGTATTATTGCCTAATTTTATTTATGCGTTAGGCATAGAAAATGTAGGCGTAAAAACTGCAAGAGATTTAGCTAAAACATTTAAAAATATAGACGCGTTAAAAAACGCTAACGCTCAAGAATTGATGAACGTTAACGAAATTGGAGAAACCGTTTCGGAAAGTATAATGGAATACTTTAGCGATTGTTTAAATATTGAATTATTAAATAAATTACAAGAGTTTGGATTAAACCCAATTTTACAAAAGCAGGAAGGCGTATTTTTAGGCAAACGATTTGTATTAACAGGTACATTACCGACATTGACTCGCAGCGAAGCCTCTAAACTCATAGAAAATGCAGGCGGCGAAGTATTACCTAACGTTAGCTCAAATGTAAACATCTTAATAGTAGGAATCGATGCGGGGAGCAAATTAGACAAAGCAAAAAAATTGGGAATCGAGTTATGGAATGAAGATGAATTGTTAGATAAATTACATTTACACGATAGATAATTATAGAAAAAATCTTATATTATTTATATATAAGATGATTTTAGCATAATATTATGAAAACTAATTTGCAAAATGAAAGATGTATTCACTTGCAAATAAAGCGATTGTATGATATAATTAATACTCATAATGACTTGATATATAAGTTGAATTTAATGATTTTAATTAAAAAACAAGATATATTTAAATAAAAAAGTAAAATAAACGAGTGTATATAAATTATCAATAATAGGTAATAATATAAAAATAAAAAAGTAAAAAATTGCAGGTTTTATGATATAGAATAATGGGAGAAAGATTATGCTTGAAGAAAAAGAAATAGAAGCCTTAGCTAATGAAACCCGAGTGGATTTAGATGAGAATGAAATGCAAATATTGCTAATTAATTTAAACAAAATAATAAATCACGCTAAATGGATGAAATTAGTGAAAACTGACGGCGTTTTGCCCACGACAAGTTCTTTAGATAACGTTTATGATGATGAGTCGATTAATGATGAATTAAAGTTGTTTGAAAACAAAAATATTGCGCCTGAATGTAAATAGGCAATGAGGAGCTTAAAAATGGATTTAACGACAATGGACTTAAGAAGTGTTTTGAAGTTAGTCAAAACAGGACAAATTACTTCAGTAGAATTAACAAATGCGTGTTTAGATAAAGCGCGCGCAACAACTTATCTTAATGCGTACACTTTTATTAATAAAGAAACAGCGATACAAAACGCTTCTTTTGTGGATAAAAAAATTAAATTGCATAAGCACACTGGAATTTTATCAGGCGTGCCAATTGCGATTAAAGATAATTTTAGCACAATAGGAATGCCGACAAGCTGCGCATCGAATATGTTAAAAGGACATATTTATGATATGGACGCAACAGCAGTTAAAAAGCTAAAGGAACAGGACGCAGTTATTATAGGTAAAACTAATATGGACGAGTTCGCTATGGGAAATGGTAGCGATACATCGGCATTTGGTAAAGTAAGAAATCCAATAGATACAGATTTAACTCCAGGCGGAAGCAGCGGCGGAAGCGCCGTAGCAGTCGCAGTAGGCAGTAGTTTTGCATCGTTAGGAACAGATACAGGCGGATCAGTTAGACAGCCAGCGGCGTATTGTGGAATTACAGGACTTAAACCTACGTTTGGCAGAGTAAGTAGACACGGTGTTTTTCCGCTTGCGCATAGCTTAGATCACGTTGGTTGCCTTACAAAAACAGTGAAGGATAACTTGTTGGTTTTTGAAACCATATATGGCGTGGACGAGTTGGATAAACCTACTATAAGACAAGAGAATACCAATTTTGATACGCATTGTTTGGAGTATACAAATAAATTGCTTAGAGTAGGGGTACTAAAACAATCGTTTAATGTATTAGTAGATGAAGATGTTAAAGCATGTGTGTCGAAAGCGGCAGATTTCTTTACAAATGAAGGATATGTTGTAGAAGAAGTTGATTTTAAACTTGCTCAATACATATCAACAACATACATCATACTTTGCTGCGGCGGAGCTGTTAAAAATTTAAGTAATATGGACGGAGTAAAATCGGGAAATATTATTGATCACGCAATAACCTTTGAAGACGCAGCTCAAGCAACAAGAGGCGAATATTTCGGATTAGAAGCAAAAAAGAGATTAATATTAGGTCAATATTTTACTTCGACAGCAAATTACACCAAATATTACGATAAAGCAAGAAAAATAAGAACGTTAATAGTAGATTATTTTAAAGATATATTTACTAAATATGATATAATTATGTGCCCAACAGCTACATCATCAGCGCACAAAGTAGGAATGCATAATGCGGAACAATTAGAGTATAACGATGTATTCGCAGCAACTGCAAATTTAACTGGACGTCCAGCGATATCTGTACCTTGCGGAAAAGATAAGAGCGGAATGCCAATGGGATTGCAGTTTATGGGAAAGACATATAATGAACACGATGTGTTTAATATTGCGTATTTTTATGAACAAAATATAGGTAAGGAGTTCATAACTAAACTATAATGATTGGAAAATTAACTCCGGAAGAATTAAACGACAATGTTTTGTCGGTAATAAAAAAAAGAAGAAAAGAAGTTAAACTAAGCGCAGCGATAGGCAGTGATAGCGCAAGTTTACAAACAGATAAAATAATATTAGTAACAACAGATCCAATAACAAGTGGTTCGGGCAATTGTGGAAGTTTGGCGGTAAACGTTTGTTGTAACGATATAGCTGCTGAAGGCGGCGAACCGATAGCGGTATTATTGACAGTATTAGCGCCAGTTGCATCAAAGTTAAAAGAGATAAAGACAGTTATGTTTGACGCTGAAAAAGCGGCTGAGAAGTTAAATGTTGAAATTATTGGCGGACACACGGAAATTACGGACGCAGTAAATAGAATAATTGTTAACGCTACGGCAATAGGCATAAAGATTAATGATAATGTTATGGCGCAAGTTAAATCGGGCGACAGCATTTTGGTAACAAAAGATTTAGGGTTAGAAGGCACGGCAGTAATAGCTAACAATTTCAATAAATTGATATCTTTGAATAAGGACGAATTACTTGAAGCAAAAGAATGTTTAAATTATGTAAGCGTAGTAGAAGAAGGAAAAGTGTGTTCAATTGAAAACATATCAAGTATGCACGATATTACAGAAGGCGGAGTTTATGGCGCTCTTTGCGAGGTATTAATGTACAAAGGCGTTGGCGCTGATATAGAGGCTCAAAATGTTCCATTTAGAAAAGTTACTGAAAAAATTTGTCAGCAATTACATTTGGATAAATATAGGTTATTATCAAGCGGAAGTATGTTAATAACTACGGCAGACGAAAATGGCGTTACTAAGGCTTTAATCAACGCAGGACTAGAAGTTAGGAAAGTAGGAACGGTGAGAGATGGAGAAGGCGTAACGGTTATTGAAAATGGGAAGAAAATAAAAGTAAAAGCGTTGCCCGACGAAATTAATAAGTTACTGTAAAGGAAAACATAATGAAAAGTATGACTGGATATGGAAAGGCTCGCATTGAAAAAAACGGTAGAGAATTAACGGTGGAAATAAAATCGGTAAATCATAGATATTTAGATTTTAAT
This sequence comes from Clostridia bacterium, assembly GCA_036653075.1. Classification (GTDB taxonomy): domain Bacteria; phylum Bacillota; class Clostridia; order Christensenellales; family CAG-314; genus JAVVUQ01. Next base: position 5,019 of record JAVVUQ010000018.1, read on the forward strand.
ATAAAAATGCCGAGAATTTTTAATGCGTATGAGGATAAACTAAGAAAATTGATAAATGCTAATATTAGCAGAGGACATTTAGACGTTTTTGTGAATTTTTCTGATTTTTCCGAACAAGATAAAAAAGTAAAAGCCGATATAAATTTAGCAAATCAATATACACAGGTAGCAAAACAGTTGGCGTTGGAATTTGACTTAATTAACGATTTTCAAGTAAATAGTCTAATTAGAATGTCAGATGTAGTTTCAGTGCAAGTAGAAGATGACGGCGATGAGTTATGGAAAGATTTACTTATTCAAGCGTCAGCGCAAGCAATTGAAGAATTGAATAAAATGCGTGTGTATGAAGGTGATAAATTACATCAAGATATAATATTAAAAATTGCTATAATTGAAGAATACGTAAAAGAAATTAAAAATTACGCTCCAATGGTAGCCGTTGAATATAGAGATAAATTAAAAACGAGAATTGCAGAAGCCTTAAACGATACAGAAATTGATGAGGTGCGTATCGCTCAAGAAGTAGCATTTTTCACTGATAAATCTAATATAGACGAAGAATTGACAAGATTATTTTCTCATATTGAACAATTAAAAGATATGGTAGAAAAAGAAGGAGCAATCGGAAGGCAATTGGATTTTTTGGTGCAGGAATATAATAGAGAAGTTAATACAATATGCAGTAAATCAAATAATCTAAACATAACAAATATTAGTCTCCTATTGAAAAATGAAATTGAAAAAATAAGAGAGCAAGTGCAAAACATTGAATAATAAAGGAGAACATTATGATTACAAAACCATCAATTGATGAATTGACAGAAATAGCTGGGAATAAATACATTTTGTGCTGCGCAGTAAGCAAACGCGCAAAAGAACTCAACGTTAAACAAATGAACGATGAATTAGCGACCAACATAAAGACTATTACTTATGCGGCGCAAGAATTAAAAGACGGCAGAATTAAGATTGTAGACGACGAGGATTAATTTATGCTTAAAGATAAAAATATAATATTAGGTATTACAGGCGGCATAGCGGCATATAAATCTTGCGTTTTAGTATCACTATTAAAAAAAAGCGGCGCTAACGTGGATATAATAATGACAAAAAACGCCACTGAATTTGTAACACCTTTAACATTAGAAACTTTATCGCAACGTCCAGTAATATCAAATATGTTTCAAAGAGAAACTCCTTGGGAAGTGGAACATATTTCACTTGCAAAAAAAGCGGACTTGTTTGTCGTCGCTCCAGCATCAGCGAACTTTATTGGAAAATATGCAAATGGCATCGCCGACGATATGCTAACGACTACTATTATGGCGACTAAAGCTAAGGTATTATTAGCGCCCGCTATGAATACGGGAATGTATACAAGCGACGCTTTTATCGCAAATATTAATATTTTAAAAAAACGTAACGTCAACATCATCGATTGCAATAACGGAAAATTGGCTTGCGGCGACGTAGGAAAAGGTAGAATGGCTGAACCTGAAGAAATTTTTGCGCAAATAGAAGATTTATTAAATCAAAAACAAGACTTTGAAGGCAAAAATATTCTCGTAACAGCAGGCGCAACAATAGAAAAATTAGACGGCGTAAGATATTTAACGAATTATTCAAGCGGTAAAATGGGAATCGCTATTGCCCAAGCTGCGCAAAACCGAGGAGCATTCGTCACTCTAATATTAGGACGCCATACGGCAAACCTTAACGGGAATGAAAATATTATAACTGTCGAAACTACCGACGAAATGTTTAATGCCGTAATAGATAGAGTAAAAAATAACGATATAATAATCAAAGCAGCTGCGCCTTGCGATTATAAACCAACTACTTTTACTCAAACAAAAATCAAATCACAACAACTACACTTGGATTTTATTAAAAATGTAGACATTGCCGCAGAAGTAGGCAAAATTAAAGAAAATAGAAAACTTGTCATCTTTAGCGCAGAAACAGAAAATCTAATAGAAAATGCTCACAATAAATTGGTGAAAAAAAATGCCGATATGGTGGTCGCTAACGACGTAACCGAAAAAGGCGCAGGCTTTAACGTCGATACAAATAAAGTTACTATTATTAGTAGCAAAGGCATTTGCGCCACAACTGAATTATTGCCAAAATCGGATATAGCTAATATTATATTGGATAATATACTACTATTATAGACATAGCATATTTAAACTTAAAAAACATACCATTATTTTAGACATAGTATTTAAATTGATTATATTTGTATGTATTATTTCAGACATAGTAGTTGATTCTAAGAATAAAATAGACTATTATTACAGGCATAGTAATTTATTTTTAAATAATATACCTTTAAAATTATGATGTTAGAGGAATAAATCATTTTTATTGAGTTGAAAATGAGTTACTAAGGATAAGATATGTGAGGAAAGATGGTATATAAAGTCATTGTTGATATTTCCAATTCGGAAGTTGATAGAGTCTTTGATTACAGTGGAAGCGATGGTATTGAGATAGGAACGAGAGTTTATGTACCATTTGGTTCAAGGGTAATTGAAGGCTTTGTTGTTGATAAAGCAGAAACGACAACATACACGAAAAAAGAGTTAAAACAAATAATAGGTGTTATTGATAATTATCCTGTTATACTGCCTGAAATGTTCAAATTATGTAAATATATGCAAAGCAAGTATCATTTACGAATGGTTGATTGTTTACGTTTATTTTTGCCATCGCAGATGCGAAAGAGTAAGATAAAAGCGCTTACTAAAAAGAGCGCAAGGTTAGTTGTTGAGAAACAAGAAGCTTTAAAGGTTATACGTGGAAAGGCGATTAATCAAAGAAAAATCATTGAACAGTTAGATATCGACGGAGAACTTTTGGTAGAGAGTTTAAATAGTTTATATGGAAATTCAGCTGTTAAGACGTTATGTAAAAAGGGTATTATTGAGATATTTGAAATAAACATAAATCGTAGGCCTTATGGAACAGTTGATGGCGTAGACGAAACGCATCAAATGACAGATAAGCAAAACGAATGTATTGACAATATTTTAAAAGATAGAGAAGATATATTTTTGTTGCACGGAGTTACTGGCAGTGGAAAAACCGAAGTGTATATGGCGGTTATAAAGAAAATCGTTTCCGAAGGTAAAACTGCGATAATGCTTGTGCCAGAGATATCTTTGACGCCTAATATGATGCGGTTATTTAGAAATAGATTTGGCGAGAGCGTAGCGCTGTTGCATAGTGGGTTATCTGCTGGAGAAAGGTATGATGAATGGAGAAGATTGCGTGATGGTAGCGCAAAGATAGCGATAGGCGCAAGGAGCGCAATATTTGCGCCGTTAGTCAATATTGGCATAATAATAATAGATGAGGAGCACGATGGAAGTTATCAAAGCGACAATAATCCAAGGTACAATACATTTGACATTGCGAATTTTAGAAGGGAGCAAAATGAATGTGGATTAGTGTTAGGTAGCGCAACCCCGTCGTTAGACAGTTATTATTCGGCATTGCAAGGAAAAATCAAATTGCTTACAATGTCGGAAAGAATAAATCAAAAGCCTATGCCTAAAGTTGAGTTAGTGGATATGACTGACGAGCGATTGCGTGGAAACAAAGGATTTTTATCCAATCGACTTATCGAAGAATTGCAAAAGACTATAACAGAAGGGAATCAAGCGATTCTTTTTTTAAATAGACGAGGGTATAGTAGTTTTGTTATATGCAGTAAATGCGGATATGTAGCGAAATGTACTGATTGCGATGTGTCATTATATTATCATAAAGATGAAAACGTATTAAAATGTCATTATTGTGGTAAAAAATACCGAATGTTTGATTTATGTCCAAACTGTAAAAGTGAGTACATTCGCCAAGGGAAGATAGGAACGGAGCAAGTGGTCGCTTTACTTAATAAGATGTTCCCACAAGTGAATATTTTACGAATGGATTATGATACAACGCAAACCAAAGAATCACACGTTAAAATATTAAAAGATTTTGGAGATAGAAAAGCGCAAATATTAGTTGGAACGCAAATGGTTACAAAAGGACATGATTTTCCATATGTTACGTTGGTGGGCATATTAGAAGGGGATCAAAGTTTATACTTATCCGATTATAGAAGTAGCGAACGCACTTTTCAACTTATTACGCAAGTATCAGGACGATGCGGTAGAAAAGATTTAATTGGAAATGTTATAATGCAAACTTATACGCCGGGACATTTTGCTTTAAAATATGCAGCGGCTCAAGATTATGTGGGATTTTATAAAAGAGAAATAAATATTCGAGAAGCTACAAAATTTCCGCCTTTTTGCACTATTGTTAGAATCTTATATAGCGGATTGGATTCGGAAAAATGTATAGATTGTATTAATTCGCAGTACGCATTAATTCAAGAACTTAGAGAAAACGAAAAAGACGAGTTTGTTTTTTTACAAAAAATGCGTTCGCCTATGGCGAGAATTGAAAATAAATTTAGATTTCAAATTTTAATGAGGTTGGAAAGCGAAAGAGCAGATGCAATAATATCAAAAGTGTTTGATATTGCTCAAGAACATAATAAAACTGTTTCAGTTTTTGTAGAAATAAATCCGCAAAATATGAGTTAATATTTATTTGTTGCGATAAATCTAAAATAATAATGAAATAAATATAAATAAATATAAATAATTATAAATAAATAGAAATAAATAAGAAATTAGTAATTATTCAATTAAAAAAGTTTTACTTATAGATATAAAAGGAATAGGAAGATGGCAGTAAGAAGAGTTTTTAAATTAGGCGATGATGTTTTGCGTAAAAAGTGTAAACCCGTAGAAAAGTATGATGAAAGATTATATGAGTTACTTGACGATCTTCAAGATACATTACACGAAATAGGCGGGTTAGGGTTAGCGGCGCCACAAGTTGGAATGCTTAGGAGAGTGTGTATAGTTGAGAGTGAGGATAAAATATACGAATTGATTAATCCAACCATTATATACGAAAGTAAAGAACAGCTTATTGATAATGAAGGTTGTTTAAGCATTGAGGAATATAGAGGTATTGTAAGGCGCGCTAAAGAAGTTAAAGTGCATTATTATGATAGATTTGGAAACGAATGCGATGTTAGCGCAAGCGATTATGAAGCGAGGGCTTTTTTGCACGAAATAGATCATTTAGATGGAATACTTTTTGTTGATAAAATGATAAGGAAGGCTCCAAAGAATTAATGAAAGTAATTTTTATGGGAACAGCAGATTTTTCTGTACGAATATTAAAAGATTTGCTAAAATCTCGTCACGAGATAGTTGGCGTTGTTTGTCAACCTGATAAAAAGGGAAATAGAAATAAACTAATTGAAAGCGAAGTAAGCGTTTATGCCAATGAAAAAGGACTTAAATTATATAAATTTGAAAAAATTTCACGTGATGGAGTAGAAGATTTAAAAATGTTAAACGCCGATATAATGGTTACAGCGGCGTATGGGCAAATGCTATCGAATGAAATATTAAGCATTGCGCAGTATGGAGTTATTAACGTTCACGGTTCATTATTGCCTAAATATAGGGGGGCTTCGCCAGTACAAAGCGCAATAAAAGACGGCGCAAGAGAAACAGGCGTAACAATAATGCAAACTGTAAAAAATATGGATGAAGGCGATATTTTAGATTATGAAAAGGTGACTATTTCTAAAAATATGACAGCGGACGAATTATTTATAAAGTTGACAGAAATAGGAGCGCCTTTATTAATAAAAGTTTTAGACAATATTGAAGAAGGCAAAAAAAATCCTATAAAGCAAAATAAAATTAAATACAACAGCGAGAATAAAACTTGTTGCAAAAGTAGTTATTGCTCTAAAATTAAAAGAAATGACGAGCAGATAGATTGGAATAAGACAGCGCAACAAATACATAATCAGATACGAGCGTTGTCTTCAAATCCAGCGGCAAGGACAAGTTTAAATGGTAAGATATTTAAAATATTTTGTAGCGAGATTAATAATAGAATTGATAATAACATAGCGGGAAAAGTTTTAGAAGCGAATAAAAATGGTATAATTATTGGGTGTGGAAAAGGTAGTATTAAGGTGACAGAGTGTTGCCTTGAAGGTGGAAAAAGAATGAGTTACAGGGATTTTGTAAATGGCAAAAAGATAAAATCGGGCGATATGTTGGGCGGTGAAAGATGACGCTAACTCCGCTTTATTACACATATAAATGTTTAGATAGTATAATTAGGCAAGGCGCTTTTTCGGGTATTGAATTAAACAAATACTTAACAAACGCTAAAACATCAGATAAACCGATGATTACAAAGTTAGTTTATGGCGTTTTGGATAAAGATATAGAATTGAGGTATATAATCAATAATTATACAGAAAAAGTAAAACCATCAATAATGCCGATATTAGAGATTGGAGTTTATTTGCTTAAGTATATGAATATAAAGGATTATGCGGCGGTAAATGAAACTGTTGAATTAAGCCGTGATATTGGCAAGGGAGCGATGAGCGGATTTATAAACGCAGTTTTAAAGAAAATTAGTAGCGAATTAAATGAAAATAAAATCAAATATCCTCAAAACGCCCAAGAAAATTTGTCTATAAAGTATAGTTTTCCATTGTGGGCGGTTAAAAAATTAATCGCGCAAATAGGATATGAAGAAACCGAAGCTTTTTTAATGTATGAGCCTGATTATTCTGTTACGCATATAAGGCTAAATCCGAGTAAAATTAATTCTGCAAAGTTTGAAGAGATTTTGATTAAAAGAGGTATAGAATATAAACCATCGCTTGTAGATGACGCATATTTTGTTAAGTCAGATGGAATTAAAAAGTTAGAAGATAATCTATATACAATACAATCAATAGGTTCAATGCTTGTTGCGCAGGCGGCGCAGGCGGAAGGCGAAGTGTTAGATAATTGCGCAGCTCCAGGCGGAAAGAGTGTATACATTAAACAAAGAACATCTGCTGAAGTTACGGCTTGTGACATCTATGCGCATAGAGTGGAATTAATTAAATCTTATGCCGCGCGTATGGGCGTAAAAATAAACGCTATCGTAAATGACGCTACAAAACTAACGCCTGAATTTATTAATAAATTTGATAGAGTTCTTTGTGACGTGCCTTGTAGCGGATATGGAGTTTATTATTCTAAACCTGATATTAAAATGAATAAAAATGACCGCAATATCAAAGAATTGGTAAAATTGCAAAGTGAAATTTTAAATCAGGCGAGTAAATATGTGAAAGTGAACGGTAAACTTATTTATAGTACATGTACGATATTTAAAGAAGAAAATATTGATGTAATTGATGAATTTTTAAAAGAAAATGATTTTATATTAGAAAAAGCGCCATTACCGAAACAGTTAGGAGAAGCGCCTTATATTGAAGGAAAATGCGTTCAGCTTTATCCATATAGAGATGGAACAGAAGGCTTTTTTATAGCGGTAATGAGGAGAATTAAATGAAAGACATTTTGCTAAATTATACTTATGAGGAACTATTTCAGCTATTAAAAGACGATATGAGAAGTTATCAAATAAAGCAGTTATACTTTTGGTTAAGTCGAGGCGTTGATTTTGATGAAATGACGGATTTAAGTAAAGAATTACGCAATAAATTGAATGAGAAGTATATTGCGCAACCTATAAAAATCATTCAAAAATTAGAAGGAAAGGATAAAACCGAAAAATATTTATATGAATTATATGACGGAAATGTAATTGAAGGCGTCAAAATGAGTTATAAATATGGAAATACCTTGTGTGTGTCGACTCAAGTTGGTTGCCGTATGGGTTGTACATTTTGCGCAAGCACGCTTAATGGTTTAGTTCGTAATTTATCAGCGGGCGAAATTTTAGGACAGGTTACTATTATAAATAAATTATTGGGCGGCAATATCGAAAATAGAAAATTGACAAATATAGTGTTAATGGGCAGCGGCGAACCACTCGATAATTTTGACAACGTAATAAAGTTTTTACATTTAGTTAATAGCGAAAACGGTTTAAACATAGCTATGCGAAACATAAGTTTGTCAACTTGTGGAATTGTGCCTAAAATTGATGAATTAGCGCAAATGAATATGCAAATTACGCTTACTATATCGCTCCATAACGCCTTTAATGATAAGAGAATGGAACTTATGCCTATTGCTAAGGCATATAGCATTAATGAGTTAGTGGGCGCAATGCATCGTTATTTTGACAAAACAGGTAGACGAATAATAGTTGAATATACTCTTATAAGCGGTAAAAACGATAGCGATGAAGATGCAAAAAGACTTTCCGAATTACTTAGAGGAATGTCGGTGCATATAAATTTAATTAGACTAAATCGTGTAAAAGAAAGAGATTATAAGGCGTCGTCTAAGGATAAAGCGGAAGAATTTTTAGCAAAATTACTTGAGCTTAAAATGTCGGCGACGCTACGAAGACAAATGGGCGTGGATATTGATGGAGCGTGCGGACAGCTTAGACAGAAGCATTTAGAAAATTTATGAATAATATGATAAATGGAAAAGTTATTAAAGCAATAAGCGGAACATTTTATGTTGATTGTGGAAATAAAGTGTATGAATGTAAAGCCAGAAAAAAAACAAGATATGTAGGCAGCGAAGTGACTGTTGGCGATAATGTGCAGTTTATTATGAGTAAAGAAGGCGATTATGGCTCAATTGAAAATGTACTTCCACGTCGAAATTGTCTAATACGTCCAAGAATATCCAATATTGATAGAGCTTTTATTGTTATTTCCACTATACCAACAGCTGATTTATTATTGATAGATAAAATAATAGTAAATTGCGCAAAAGAAAAAATTCAACCTTTTATTGTAGTAAATAAAACTGATTTATCTGACAATAATTTTTATAAAGAAATTCAAGATTCATATAGTGATGTCGTTGAAAAGGTACTGTACATTTCCACATACAACGGCAATGGTATGGCAGAGCTAAAAAATGAGTTAATAGGCAATACTTCCTGTTTTTTAGGACAGTCTGCTGTTGGAAAAACATCAATTGTCAATTTTATAACAGGTAACGATTATGAGATAGGCAGTATGTCCACTAAAATAGCGAGAGGTAAAAACACTACAAGATATAGCGAAATATACACCATTTATGATAATACATATGTTGTGGATACATCTGGATTTTCACTTTTAGAAGGTTTAGATATAAATTCAAATGACTTATGCCTTTATTATTCAGATTTATTCGCTTATTCGAAAGATTGTCGATTCAATATGTGTAGCCATACGACAGAACCAAATTGCGCAGTTATTCAAGCGGTTAAAGAGGGCAAAATCAACAACCATAGATATGAAAGGTACGTTGCTTTATTTAACGAATTAAGAGAAACAGAAAAGAACAAATATGATTAATTGATTGCATTTATTTTTTTAATAGTAATAATATCGTAATTATTTATATAATTACCTATTGCGCTGTTACAATTGCATTTGTAATTATTAAATAAATATCATTATATAATTCTAATGAATTCTTTATATATTATGCGATAAGAATTATTAAGCGATTTTAAAAAAGAATGTCATTAGAAGGAGGAAAAAATGGATTACATATCTCCGTCGATATTATCGGCAGATTTCACGCAAATGAGCAAAGCCATCAACTTAATTGAGGATAGCGGAGCAGATTGGATTCATTGCGACGTTATGGATGGACTGTTTGTACCAAATATTACTTTTGGTCAAAAGATGGTCGCAGATATTAGAAAAATTACTAAATTAACTTTGGACGTTCATTTAATGATAGAAAATCCAATAAGATACGTTGATGATTTCGTTAAAAGCGGCGCTGACATCATTACTTTTCATTATGAAGCGACAAATGACGTGGAAAAAACTATTAGTAAGATTAAAAGTTGCGGCGTAAAATGTGGAATATCAGTTAAACCAAATACTCCAATCGAAACCGTAATTCCATATTTAGATAAAATAGATATGATTCTAATTATGAGCGTTGAACCAGGCTTTTCAGGACAAAAATTTATGCCTATCGCATTAGATAAATTAAAAGTAATACGAGAATTAAATAAAACTATTTTATTGCAAGTTGACGGCGGTATAACAATCGAAACATTTAAATTGGCAAAAGCAGCGGGCGCAAATTCATTTGTTATGGGAAATGCGTTTTTTAAATCGGAAAATCCCAAAGAAACAGTATCAAATATTAAATCAATTCAAATTTAAACAATAACACAATAATATAACCAAAAAAAGAAAGAATTAATCTATTCTTTCTTTTTTTTATCATAAATTTTTCAATTCGATTTTTCAGTTTGTTGAAATAGAATTATTCTTTCTTTTTTTATCATAAATTTTTCAATTCGATTTTTTTATTTGTTGAAATAGAATTATTCTTGTGTTTTGCGCATATAAATTACAAATTTAAAAATGATATAATAAATTAAAATTATTTTATTTAAAAAGTGTCCAAATTGGAGCATCTCAAAGATACTATATATGTAAGCTGAAATATTAATTATTATAAAATCATAGCGTTCATAGATTTTTTTTAATTTTATATAATGAAAATAATAGTAAATATAAAGCGAGCTTAAAAAATCGAACCAAAGAGGTGAAAGTCAAATGTTTAAGGACACGAATAACGATGGAAAGGAATTAAAGAATATTATAATTAAAGAAGAAAGTGAAAATGATAAAAATATAAATCACATAAAAATCATGTCGCATATTGACGAAAAAGAAAATTTAAATAAGTTACCGCAAAGCGCTTATGGAATCAATATGTGGCAAGTAGATAACAATGGTAATATAGTAAAAAGTAAAGATTATTATAAAGCGGGGCGGTCGTCGGTATTGAATTATAAAATCGCATTTTGTTTAATACTTCCTCCGATAGAAATGTACAGTGTTATAACGGATATATCTGTAACGTTAAAGTGGAAAGATGCAGATTTAAATGGTAGCAATAAAGCTAAGATTTATTTAGTGGATAAAAACGTAGCTGACCCGCAATGCAACGAAGAACTAACATCGATTATATGTGAAAACAATGAAAGTACATTTTCATTAAATTCTGCGCTTGCTTACGCATTGAATGGTAATTATTTTGTGATAGTTGCAGAAAATGAAGCGGTAAAATTTTACAATCAAAATTCAGTTACAGAGTGTCCTATTGTGGATTTAACGATTATAAAAAATACTCGAAGCGAAATAAGGCAATCATATATACATGGTGAAATTGGAAAAGACGAAAATTATAAAATAAACACAAGGACAGGAAAATTATTTATACAAAAGAGTTTGGCAAATTTATATAGCAATAAAAAGCCACTTAATTTAACTATAAATTATATAGCGGATGAAAAAGCGCGCAGTTTAACAGATAAATTGATAATTAAAGGTTGGAAATTCAATTATCAGCAGTACATAATCAAAGTGGATAGTAACTTTTGTTATATAAATGAAGCGGGAGAAATCATTTATTTTAAAAAGGGATATGTAAATATAGATAATATATATATTGATGACAATTCATTAGGTCTTATATTAAAAATAGAAGAAAAAGGGTATGTTTTACTTGATGATAACTATAATAAAATGACATTTGACGAAGATGGAATTTTAATTAGCGAAAAAGATGTTTTTGAAAACGAACTTAAAATTGAGTATATTAAAGGTAATAATTATAAAAACAATAAAAGTAAATATATTTCTCAAATAACAGATGGTAGTGGAAAAATTGCGTTATTTAGTTATAGTAAAAACGCTATTTCAATAGATATTGAAAATGAATCAATAGTACTTAATATGAATGAGAAAAGTTTTTTAGAAAGTGTAACTTGTAAAAATAATACGGTTAGATATGGTTATGAATTGTACAAAAATTATGAACGCTTAAATTCAATAGAATCAAATGAAGGAAAATGTATTGATATTAAGTATTCGCAATTAGATATGAGTATAAGTGATATAAATGAATACGTTAATCACGAAGATAATTTAAAACAAAGAGAGTTGATTAAAAGTTATAGCTTTATTTATGATAGATTAAAAACCTATATAATTAATGAAAAAAACGTTGTGTACATATACCAATATAATCAATATGGTAAGAGTGAAAGTATCTTTGAGTACGCAGAAAATGGAATTTATAAAATTGAAAATAAAAATTTAGGTTTAAATTTCAACAAGATATTAACTTCAAAAAACAATAAAAATGGAAATAATTATAATGAAGATGATATTGATTTAAAGGAATTAGATTATAGAGTATACACGTTTAATGGGCAATGCGACGAAACTTGTTTATTAAATAATAACAAGTGGTATGAATGTGATAAAGTAATTTTAAATTTTAATAATAATCAAAGCATTGAAACTAATTTTACATATAAAGATATTATGCAAAATATAAAATGTTGCGCAAATAAAACTAACGAGTTAATTTCCATTTGGTTCAACAATAAAAAAGGATATATTCATAACGCGCAAAATATTACTATTGAAATATGCGGTAAAAGTTTTAATTATGACACACATTTTTTATTTGAAAATGCAGATGAGCGTAAGCTATTTGAAGTATTTAATACTAATAGCGAATACTGTATTATCGATAGAAGCGATAAAGTAATAGAGTATGATTATAATAAAAATGGAAAATTAAAAAGTAAAAAAGATAAAAATGGATTTATTAGAGAATATAAATATGATGTGTTTGGAAACCTAATAAATATAAATATGTATAATTCAAATTATTGCAATCTAACTGATGGAAAGCCGATAGGTATTGCGTCAAATTTTGAGTATTATAACGGTGAGTTTTTAACTACAATAAAAAAGCAATATGAATCAAAGCTTTATCATATGGATATTGAAAGGGACTATTTAGGAAAAATTAAAAATATAACGGACTTTAATGGTAATATTTTTCAAGTCGAAAATTCGCAATCGGATATAATTAACAAAGAAATAGCTTTATTTTATGATAAAAATATTTTAGTAACAAAATACTTATACGACAATGGGAATAAACTTAGTATAAATGAAACAAATAATTTTTCAGATAACTTGGTTTGTGATAAAATTAAAAAATTCTGTTTTTGTAAAAACTGCAATAGAATTGAAATAATAAAACTGCAACGTTATTGCGATAACAATATGTATGATTGCATTGAAATTATATTTGGTAATGGCGAAGGATATAAATTAACCTGTGATAAATATGGACGGTTTATTCAATCGCAAAAATTAATTAATGGCGCATACGGCGTTCCTTATATTATAAATATTTATTGTAATAATGATGCTAATGAACTAAAAAACATAAACAGTTTAAATTATAGTTTTTTAATTAGCAATAGTCAAAGTTTATTGCGTAAAACAATTGACGGCGCAAATGGACAATCGATTTATTATAAGTACGATAATCTAAATAGAAATATTGAAAGATATAGTGATATGTTTTCATTTAAAAAAATATTTGATAAAAATGGTAGAATAAACAAAGTATTTAAAGAATATGGATATTTAACATATAATCTTGAAAACGGAATATCAAAAATGCTTGCTTATAATAACGTAGACGATGTCAAAGAATGTAACAAAAAAATTGAAACAGCTAAATACTATTATACATATTGCTATAAATGTTTTGATTGCAATACAATTGAAAGCATTACAGTAAATTTAGGCGTTTATCAATGGAAAGAAGTTTATTTTTACGATGAGTTAGGCAGAATTTATAAAGTTTCAACCGAATTGAATGTTTATTATAGAGAAGATGATAGAGATATAATAGAAGAAAAATTGGATAATAGAAAATTAAAGTCTTCTGTTGGTTTAAACAAAAAGTTTTCTTATTTAGATACTTGGAATGAAATAAAAGGAGTTAAAAAGAATTTTGGAACTACAACATTAAAAAAATATATAAGCATAAATATGTTAACTAATAAATTAGACGACGAATCTGTTTTTAATACTCAATACGAGTATGATGGAAATGGAAATATTGCTTGTCATAAACAAAATGGTCAAAAGGCTGCTACATTTGAATACGATATTTATGCAAGAGTTATACGAGAAAATAATCCGATGTTTAACGCTACAATAACATATGATTTTGATATAAATAATAATATCATAAATATAAAAAATTATGAACTTTCATACGATAAACAATTGCCTATTCCTAAAAAAACGATTTGCTTTAAATATGAAAAAAATCCAAATGATTTACTTATAAATATAAATAATGAAAGTTATTCAGATTTTATTTATGATGAAGTAGGGTGTCCGATTACATATAAAGGGAAAACATTAAGATGGAATATGGGTAATTTGTTAGTTGAAATAGCAGATAAAAATCATATAGTAAACTTTAATTATAACGCAAATGGAGTTATAATAAACAAACAACACATCGCTGATAATATTTTAAAATATTATATTGATTTTATTGTAGACGACGAAAAAATATTATGCGAATTGCATTATAATGATACATTTTTGGAAACGATAAGGTATATTTATGGCAATCAAAATTTAATTGGCTTTTTACATACATGCAACAGTGAAACTCACGCTTATTATTATCATACGAATTTAAAAGGTGATATTGTAGCTATATTTAATGAAGAAAACTGCTTGGTTGGAGAATACAGCTATGATGCGTTAGGCAATTGCGTAATAATTACAGATATAAATGGAATCGCAACAACAAATCCAATGAGATATAAGGGAATGCGCTATGATTGCGATATTGAAATGTATTACAACAAAAAACAATGGTATGATACTGAAACGGGAAGATATATAAATATTACGTTACGAGAATATTTCAAAAATCGCACGTCGCTAAACCCATTTGTAGACGACAAAACAATATTAAATAAATTATTAAAATAAACAATATACAATAGGTATATATTTATATTTTTAATTTAAAACTAAAGCTATTTTATTTTTACAAATTTGACACAAAGGAAGTCATTAATTTGTATAGATAAAATAGCTTTTAATTTGAATTATTATAATAGTAAAAAAGTCAAAAATATTAATTTTCGAGCATAATTTGCAAAATTTCTCTATCAGTATCTTGCATTCCTTTTGAAGCCATTCTACCTACATTTTTAATTGTAATGTCTACGTCCTCATTTATTATGCCGCATTTGTCTGGATAACGTTTTCCGTCTATCGCTAAGAAATAAGCGTTGATAGCAGCGTCGAAACCGCATCCGATTTTAGCTGCGCAACTTGATTTAGCTCCATCGCAAATAACGCCAATGTCGTTTGCGAGAGTGTTAATTATAACATTACGCAATACTTGCTTGTCATAATTTTGCAAAAAAGCCAAGCCGCAAACTGCGCCGCAAGTCGCTGAAATAGCGCCGCAGAAGGCGGATAAACGGCCTATAAAAGTTTTTTGGTATATAGTTAAAAGATTAGAAAAGACTAAAGCTCTATCTAAATCCTCATCGGAAATCTTATTATATTTAGCGTATAAAATTAAAGGAACGCTTGCGCCGATGCCTTGGTTTCCGCTGCCGCTATTAGTGACAACGGGTAATTTACAGCCGCACATACGCGCTTCGCTTGCAGCTAAGGCATAAGCTTTCATTTTAGTATAAATGTTGTCGGGGTAATGATTTATATTAGTGATGCCGATAGCGATTCCGTAATTTCCTTTCATACCTTCGACGGCTATGGCGTAATTGAAATCTTTTTGCATTTTAATCAAATCGATTATGTTTGATAAATCCGCATTTTTCGCATAATCATAGATATTATCGAAACTTAATTGTTCTCGAGAAGTAAAAGTTCCATAAAACTTAGAATCGTCAGATTCTTTATTGAGTAATATTTTATTATTTTTAATAACTTTAACTATGTTATCGTGTAGATTAAGTACTTCGACGGTAACGCAATTATTTCCATCGCTCATTTCAACGATAATATGCAAATTATGACAAGTTTCAAGATGTTTTACTATGCAAATATTTTGATTATTCATTTCGTTGGCAAGTTTTATTTGTTCGGGCGTAATTTGCGATAATACTTGCATACCAAGACTACTTTTTCCACCAAAAGCGCCTAAAAGCGCGCTTGCTTGAATACCGCACATATTGTTTGAGTTAGGTACAACAACAGATTTAACATTTTTAATGATATTTCCGCTACAATAAACAGTAATCGTTTTAGGCAAAGCGTTCAAAACTTCCTTTGCATAAGCAGCAGCGTAAGCGATAGCGATAGGTTCTGTACAACCTTGCGCAGGCACAAGTTCTTCTTTTAAAATTAGGTCAAAATTTTTATAAAAATTTTTCATAAGTAAACTCCGTAACGATAAGTAATAGTTTATAGTTTTTTTATATATATCATTATCATTCAAATTGATTAAATATAATCACAGTTTTAAAAAGCTATTGAAATATATTAAATAATCAATGAAATTGAAAATAGTAACATTCCGCAAAAGTAAGTTAATGAATTTAGCATTGTTAGTATACGTTTTTTATATATGTACGAGTATACGCCAAGCAATATGTCAGAGAGGAAAAATAATGCGCCTCCAAATAATATTAGCGTATTAAAGGTGGAAAAATCAGGCGTTATGATAATAAACGTAATAGCCGAACTTATAAGTAATGACATAGAAAACATATAGGATTGAAGGAATGGTAAATTTATTCCAAGATTAGACTTATTACTATCAAGTAATTTTAACAGTAAAAAAGTATTAATTACCGTTAAAAATATAGTTAAAATAATCCAATATGAAAAATGATTAATTGTCATATACATAGCTATTATAAAAAACTGACAAAGAGAGAAAAAAACAATACCTATATTAAATTTCATAGCGTTTCGGCTTAAATAGCGTAAAAACCAATCACCGCATAGGGCGCAGCATAGCGCAAGTAGTAACAACAGTTTAACAATAGAAAAACCGCAAGTATAATAGCCATATATACCCAATGTTAAAAAAATAGCAGATAAAGACATTTTCAACAATGAGGCAACAGGAAAAGAAGCGGATTTTTTAAAAAACATATAAAATACCATAAGTATTAAATATATGAATATTACAACGTATACAAAAGGATTCATTTTTACCTTTATATTGATAGATTTTGTATTGTTTTTTCGTTTATTTTATTGACGTTTTTAAATAATGTTTCTTTTTCTTAATAAAGTTAATAAAACTATCTTTTATCTATGTAATAACGATAATTTAAAGATTCTCACTTTAATAAGTTTAGCCATAATATATTTTATCATATTTTCTTAAAAATAACAAATGATTATACCCACTATGATTTATATAATTTATTTATATTTATCCTTATATTTAAATATTAAATTAATTAAAGTTTAAAATTTTTAATACTGATTACGGATTATTCTAAATTTTACAATAGATAAATATTAGAACAATTACTTGA
>JAVVUQ010000019.1:0-22386 GCA_036653075.1 Clostridia bacterium
GTACGGCTAAAGTATAGGTAAATACTTGCCAAAATCTATCAACTATAATTTTAAGCCCATTTTTAAGACCTTTTATTATTTTTGCTTCGTCTGCCGCCATACCTGGTAACCAAAACGAAAAAACAGTCATTCTAAGTGAAAACATTAATAACGCTATCATTATTGTAATTGCAAGTCCGATGTATCCATACGGAAAGAATACTAATATATAAAAACCAACACTTGCTAAAATAATTATCCAATCTAACAATCCCGTCATTGTCATATACAGTAATTGCAATAACGCCGATCTTCCGATACATTTAAAAACACGCCATAAAAATGATTTTCTACTACCGCTTGTCATAAAATCATTAATATTCATTACTAATGGCAAATCTAACAGTCCATTTAAAAACCTCAATAAAAATATGCAACTAAGTATTATCAAATAAGTCATGGATACTTTGTTAAAAAAATCATTGAATTCAATTCGATTTGTTTCAAACGCTTTCAAAATATCCTGTCCAAACTGCGCAATGGCGCTCATAAACGCATCGGCGCTATAATTTTTTGCTATAAACTGCAAAGCTAAATTTTTTCCCGATACAAATAATTCATTGTCAAAAACTGACACTAATTCTGACATTGATATATTCAACACAAAAACCACAAACGCAACAAAAGCGGACAATATTATAATTTGTATAAATAATATCTTAAGTACTAATATCCAATTTGATAATGCTAATACATTAGTTTTTATTATCTTCATACGTCCCTCCATTTTAAACAGATTGTTCTTAATGTCACGTTTATACTTTCTTATAAAAATATATAATATTTATATAATTAATTGTTTTTATTGTTGTATTATTTTATTATTCTATCGTTTTTATATTACCTTTAAAGCTTGTCTTAAAAATATAATTATCGCCAATGATTAAAGGATGTATGAATATCCTCTCTTAATGCGCCCGTTAAATGCATATAATGTTTCATACAAGTAGCGGGTAAATACATCATCCAAAAAGTATAATAAATGAAAGAAAATATATAATTTATAACGATACTTGTAGTAGAAGAAAATCCCAATATAAGGCACAATCCTTTAATGAGTCCAACCGACACATACGAAATAATTAAAGGCAATATTAAAGTTGAATAAACATTCCAAAATTCTTTTTGAACCAAACTAATAGAATAACTTGCTGCAAATCTAAAACTATAACCATCTACTAATAATGAAGGCAATGTAAGACTCAATAATGCAAAATATGCGACAAAAAGCAAATATACTACTATTACTAAGATTAACGAAAGAATAAGAAATAGAACCGTTCCGCCTAAAAAAGTATATAATAACGATACCATTCCGCTTATTATAAATGCGACAACTTCGTACGACGCTATCATAAGCGCTCCATACGGCAATGTCATCATTATACTGTCGTTAATAAGCGATTTCCATTTAAATGAGTACCCTGCGCCTAAACGCATATGCCTTTCAACCGAACTAAATACTAAACCCGCGCCCGATAAACACACTAACATACAAACAAGCCAAAAAATAGAATGTCCCCAACTTTCAAAATTAATTATAGAAAAATATCGGTAAACATCTAAAAAAAAGCTATCTATTTTAAAATTTCCTATATTTGTCGCTAAATTTATAAAAAAGTCTGTTACTTGATATTGAGTTCTCGACAAAGCCATACACGCCGATGGTATTAATACCATTAGCAATAACCGCAAAAAATTCTTCGCTACATATGATATTGAAGATAAAGACTTTTTCATTTAACCTCTTATTTAAATTTAGTTAATTGTGTTTTGTATCATCTCTTATAAAAATCTAATTATAGTTATTTACTATTTTATTAAAAAAATAAAATATTTTTGTAAAATAACTATAATTAAAATTCGTATATTATGTTTTTATACTATTATATAATTTTAATTGAGTTAACACTCGTATTAATCTATTTGTATTATGGCGTTTAATCGCATTATAATACTTCATAACGATTGAAAATAAATCAATAAAGCCATAGTAAATGGTGATTGAAAGTTAATAATATAGTCCTATTAATATCCAATCATCATTTACTAAGATTAAGTAATATATTTTATGCTTCTTCGATTGCGCTTACTGGGCATTGAGCTGCGCAAGCTCCGCAATCTAAACATTCATCTGGGTTGATAATATATTTATCATCTCCCTCCGATATACATCCTACTGGGCATTGCGCTGCGCAAGCTCCGCATTTAATACATTCGCTTGTAATTTTGTGTGGCATATTCAATTCTCCTTTATTATATTTTGTTTTATCATAAACACACTTGCAGATAAAATTTTATTAATTATAATTAATTATAATTAATTGTAAAAATCTTAATTAATTATTAATTATATTTATGCGATGCAACTATATATCTATGAAAAACAATTATTATCTTAACATATAAAATTTAAATTGTCAATCAATTAAATCCTTAACGTCATCGTCAACGTCGTCATTTGCGTCGTCAGCGATAGTAATTTTTGCTTTTATTTGGTCAAGCGTATACTCTTTAAATTCAACTCCGCCATCTACTTTGTCAAATCTTGCTTTAACTTTTTTTCTAAGTAAGTCCACGCTTTCCACGATAGCTTTGCCATCTGGAGTAGCAATCTCGCTATATAATTTAGGCATCATTTTGCTCGTTTCAGAATAATGTTCATTTTCGTATTTTAAACAGCACATCAAACGTCCGCACAACCCGCTTATCTTTCCCGGATTTAATGATAAACCTTGAATTTTTGCCATTTTTATTGACACTCTTTCAAAATCGCCTAAATGAGAACTACAACAGCATGGTCTTCCGCAACTTCCTAACCCACCTATCATTTTTGTTACATCTCTTATTCCTATTTGGCGAAGTTCTATTCTAATGCGAAATACGCTTGCTAAATCTTTTGCTAAATCTCTAAAATCTATCCGTCCGTCCGCCATAAAGTAAAATATTACTTTAGTATTATCGAAAGTAAATTCAACGTCTATTAATTTCATTTGCAAATCGTGTTTGGCAATTTTTTCTCTACAAACTTTCATCGCTTCTTCTTTCTTTTCATTATTCTTTTTGTATTGATCATCATCTTCGGAAGTTGACAATCTTATAACTTCTTTGAGCTGTCCCACCACTTCGCTTTCGTCAATTTCTCGATTAGCTATGACAATTCTGCCATATTCGACGCCTCTAATTGTTTCCACAATAACGCCATCGCTTATTTGAAATTCTATATCTTTAGGCGAAAAATAATAAATCTTCCCTGCGCTTTTGAACCTAACACCTACTATTGTCGGCATTTGTATTTTACCTCCATAATTCTAAGCAATAAATCTTCAGTCAATGCTGTAAAATTTACGTTTAATTCGTACTTTTTTTTATACTCGTTTACTATTTCTATTATCTGCGCGCACGCAGTAGCGTTATAGTTCTCTGCAATTACGCTTATATCCTCGCTTCTGTAATACTTTCTTTCATAATGTAATATGTTTATTTCCATTGCGCTATGAAATACATTTATAAACGCATTAAACATAATCATTGCATTATCTCTCATTGCTGTTAATTTATTTATATATTCTATACAATCTTTACTGCTTCGACAATTTTTTATCGTTTCTATTACATAATCAGTAATTATTAAATAATTTTTATCTGTTACATAATTCATCGCCGTTGTAATATTTCCATTTGACACAACACTCGCTAATTGCGATAATTTTTCAGATATCTCATTATCTAATAATATTTGCTTTATCATTTCCAATTCAAAGCTTTGCAATCGTATCAATGAGCATCGACTTTTAACGGTCATCAACAATTTTTCACTATTATCCGTTTGAATAATTATATAATTGTTATTTATTGTTTCTTCTAAAGCTTTGAGCATTTTATTTTGCCAATCATCTCGAATTGAATTTACCGAATCAAATACAAATACTCGATTTCCTCCCTCTAACGCTTTAAATGAATATCTATCAAAAAATATGGCTATATCATCTTTAGAGCTTATCTGCTTGCGTCCCTCCATCGGAAAATACAGTACGTCAACGTGAGTTTTATTTTTAACCTTATTGCACGTTGGACATTCGCCACATCCGTTTTTTTCGCACATAATAGTCATCGCCATCATCTTAGTAAAACAATTTCGCGCTAACGTGTCTTCGCTTTCTACAATGTAACTATGAAATGCTCTTTTTTCCACAACTTCATTATAAAAAGTTTTAAACGATTCCATTTGCATTATGGCTTTACTCAATTCTATCATTTTTATTTTCCTTTCGCTTTCGCTAAACTTTATTATCTAATTTTGTTATTCTACTTGTATGCTTTCCAATATTGAATTTTTATGCCATAATTTTATATGATATTATTTTATTATTCCCTTATTTCGCAAAACTTTAACAACTACTTCGCTTGTTTGCTCCATAGTGCCTGATGCGTCAACTATTATAAATCGTTTAGGCTCTTTTTCTATTATCGTTCTGTAACCATCATAAACTTTATTATAAAAACTTATATTTTCAATTTCTAATCGGTCTTTTTTATCAGCTCCGCCCTTTCTTTTAAAGGCTGTTTCAGGGTCTAAATCTAAAAATACCGTATATTCTGGCGTATAACTGCCCACTGATAACTCATTCAATTTTTCAACAAATTTTTCGCCAAGTCCTCTTGCAAAACCTTGATACGCATATGTGCTGTCAAAATATCTATCGCAAAAAACCATTTTTCCTCTCTCTAAAGCAGGAATAATTATATCATTAATATGTTGATTGCGAGCCGCTGCATATAACAACGCCTCACATTCATTCGACATATTATCGTGCTTGCTGTTTAAAACAATTTTTCTTATTTCTTCGGCAATAACACTACCTCCAGGCTCTCTTGTAAAAACAGCATCAATACCATTTTTTTCACAGTATTCTTTGAAAAGCTGCACCTGCGTAGTTTTTCCAACACCTTCGCACCCTTCAAATGTAATTAAACCTTTCATATATACCAAACCTCCGTTTCTTAACATAAAAAATCATTATTGCTTGTTTAATTTGTTTTTAAATTTAATCGTTATCTATCTATTCGTATTATAATTTATAATAATTGTTATTACTATCTATTAAATCAATACTTTTAATTGTGTGTTTTAAAAAAATAACTTTGTTATTCAAATACCTCAACGCAACCATTTATAACTCCATAAACATTTTTACAGTTCGAATCCATTAATGTAGTCAACACTTCAATCGCATAACTATTTATTTTCTCGCCTTTAAGCAATATCGGAATACAAGGAGGAATAACGCCTGCATCAGCGGCGGCAATTTTACCTACTGCATTTTTCAGCAAAACCATCGTAGAATTCACCTCATTTAATTGCAATGGAAAATAAATCTGTTCTCTTTCAATTTTTAAAAAGTTGATATTTGATTTTTTAATTTCATTGTTTTTAACCGCTTTATATAGCTTTAAACAAGCGGTATAAATTTTGTCAAACACATCTTTTTTATCTATATGCGTAATAATAGCGACTAAACGTATGTCATCAAACATTTCAAAGTATAATCCATTATTTTCCATAAAAGTATTGGCGTCTAATCCACTTATATTTAATCTGCTTAAATCTAATACTAACCGTGTAAAATCGTCATTATGCTCTAATAAAACATCACAACTAAGTTTTAAATCATATTCTAACTTTTTCCGTAAATTTAATATTCGTTCGTAATCTGCTGCTGCTGACGATGCCATTTCCCTTGCGTAATCTATACTTGCAAGTAATATAAAGCTTGGACTTGTGGTAGTAAACAACCTTAATTTATCTTTTAAACTTGCCGCTAAATAATCATCATTACACATCACAACAGCTGTTTGTGTTAATGCAAGCAAAGTCTTATGCGTAGACACAACTGCGGCGTCACAATTACGCATAACATTTTGCGGCAATTTTTCACTTAGCCCAAAATGAGCGCCGTGAGCGCTATCAACAAATAATTTTATACCTTTACTTTTTAAATAATCATATATTTCTTCAAGCGGAATCGTATATCCATAATAATCAGGATTAGTCAATATTACAGCTTGCGTTAACGGCGAATTTTCTATTGTGACTATTACATCTTCTAATTCTAAAGGCAAATACTTACCACGATTAAAACGGTTGTTGATAACCACAGTTTCTTTTTTTCCTAATTGCAATCCATTAAATATTGAACGATGACAATTTCTACTTACAACATAATTATCATATAACGCTGTAAAAGCTAAATTCCCCGCAGTACTGCCATTTACGCCAAAAAATGCGTATTTAACACCAAACAACTCAGCATATAACTGCTGCGATTCTTTAATTGCGCCCGTCGGATTGTACAAATTATCAGTCACCGATAATTCAGTAACATCAATTTTTGCAACACTTTTAAGCGATTCTATTTCTATATCGCCTTTATGTCCCGGCATATGCAATCGAATGTTATTTGATTGAGCATATTTATTAAGCATTTCCACAATTGGCATCATTTTTATATTATACCACATTTCTTGCATTTAATCAATTGTATATAATCATTTATTCAATTCTATATTTTTTGATTTTATCACTTTCTAAATTAATAATTATACATAACTAATTATATTTATTCAAAATTGATAGCGTTAAGCAATATTCCCAATAGTACGCTCAATACATACATTGAGGAAATAAGCAATAAGTTACGTTTCCACTCTTTTGTGTTTTTTAATAATATCGCATAGCCCAGCCCAGCATTTACACATAATCCCGCTATACAACTTCCAAAATGTATTCCACCAATAACATATGCTTGCGTAATTACAACAGATGATGCGCAGTTAGGAATCAAACCCACTAAAGCGACTAATAATGGTTCAACATACTTATTTGCGCTAAGCATTTCTGCCAATTTATCCTCGCCTACATTAAAAATGATTATACCAAAAATTACGTTTACTATAAATATAAATATAAAAACTTTTAACGAATGTAAAAATGGCGATAAAAAATAATGTTCAAATACGCTATGCGTATGCTCCTTTCCACACCCACACGTTTCATAATCAATATCTGTGGTCATCATCGATATTTTCTCTTTTTTTAGCAAAAAATTTGCGGCATATCCTACCGCTACCGCAAAAATCAATTTTATAATAAGTAATGGTAATATCATTTTCGCTTTTTCTGCCGAAGTAATAAGCACCGCCATAGCTTCATCGCTTGTTGCTAAAAACACAGCCATTATTGTGCCTGTCCTTATTAACTTTTTGTCATAGAGCTTTGCCGCCATAACAGAAAATCCACATTGCGGCAATAAACCTGTTGCAGCCGCAAATAACGGAGCATATCCGTTCTTTAACAGTTTACTTTGCGGATTTACTTCAAATTTATGTTCGACTAACTCTATTATTATATAAACTGCCACCACAAAAGGCAACACTTTTAAACTATCAATTAACGCATCTAAAATTACATCCCACATTTTAGTTCCTACTTACATTTTATTTTATATTTATATTTTTTTATTATTCCATATAATAATATTCTATATTTTTTTTATTTTATCTCAGTATTTTACTATATATTATAACAATTAAACTTTATTTTCTACAACAATTCATTTGAATAACGCTTCATAAAGCGCATTAGCGGCTAATTCGCTCTTTTCTCGTTCAATAATAATTGTGACAGAGTGACTTTTATGCTCTAACGCTATCGGATAAAGTCTTGCATTTTGTAATGTATGGCAAATCTCACTACATTCTTTAAAGCAGCAACCTGCTACGGCTATTACGCTTACGTCTTTTACTCGCATTTTTGTTATCGCTTTAGTTGCGATAAACTGTTCAACGGCGTCCTGTCTATTTGTTAAAATAATAAGTCCGTTTATGCCTTCGATTACTTTATCGCCCTCTACTGATGCTTTAGATACTTTTTTGACGTCAAAGCACTCAATATCTAACATTATATAATTACGTAACGCCATACCTTTTACGCCTTCAGTCACCTGATAAGTAACCATCGTTCCATCAGCTTTGGTATTGTAAGTATTTTTTATGTTTAATGGTATCGCTTTAAACATCAACGGTATTACTGTTTGGTAATGTAATACTTCCGCTCCATAATATGATAACTCGCATAATTCGCTGTAACTAATACATCTTATTAGTTCCGCATTGTCGTTTAATTTTGGATTTATAGCTAAGAAGCCGTCTACATCTGTCCAATTTTCATATAAATCTGCATCTACCGCATTTGCAACTATCGCTCCTGTTATGTCGCTGCCACCTCTACTAAATGTAACGATATTACCATTTTCATCAGCTCCGTAAAATCCAGCGATTACTGCTTTTTTAACGTTTTTTAACGTGGCTTTAGATAAACTCATTGTTCCTTTAACGTCCCAATTTTTGTCAAAACAAAATCTGACAATACGAGCGCCATCAATAAATTCACAGCATAGAAGCTTAGCCATCATCAAACCCATCAAATACTCGCCTTTCGACAATGTACAATCTAAACTATTTTTTTCTTCTATGTTCCTCTTAGCTTCCGCTATCCATTCGTCAATTTCATCAATGCCTAATTCTTTCCCTAAATTACTATATCGTTGAGCCACTTCTGCCCACGCTTCATTATCGCCATTATAAACGTCATATAATAGGTCAGTGATTTTTCGCTGACCTTTATACATACTGCCCATAGCTGACACAACAACTATTCCCCTTGCAGCGTCGCTTTGAACAATTTCTATTACCTTTTTAACAGATTCAGCCGACGATAACGACGAACCACCAAATTTACATACAATAAACAATTGCTTACCGCCCCACTCAGTTTTTTCACTCTCTTTTGTCGGTATTCTATTCTATTCATAATCTTTCCGTTTAATACAATAGAAACAATTTGAATTTATTGAAAAGCCATCATTTAAACATAAAACTTTTGTTTATTTTTATTGAATTGCAAATTTTGTATACTCATTATCGCTCAATTGCTATATTATCATTAATACTACGATTTAATGTTAATTTTATTTCATTAATTGTAATAAAAAGACGCTTAGTTTTGTAAAGGTGATTTCATTTAATTTTTCATCTTCCACTGCTGTCAAATAAGCTTTAATAAGCGGTTCAGTGCCTGAAGGACGCAATATAAACTCTGATTTATTTTCAAATTCAAATTTCAAAACGTTTGATTTACGCATTCCAATTCCATCTTGCATATAATCCGTTGTTTTACAAATTTTTAATCCTTCAATTTCAGTTGGAAGATTTTTTCTCAAATTTTCCAAAACGTCTTTCATTTTTGCGTTACCTGCGCTTCCGTCAAATTTATACGATAAAAGTTTGTGTTGCACATAACCATATTGCTTATATAATTCGTCCATTCTATCGCATAATGTTTTATTATTTTTCTTGTAAAACGCAGCAATTTCAGCTATCAGCATAGAGGCTAAAACTGCGTCTTTATCTCTAACATAACTTCCAGCTAAATAGCCATAACTCTCTTCAAAACCTAAAATAAACCTATTTACTTCACCTTTTTCTTCAAGTTCCGCAATTTGCTCGCCTATATATTTAAATCCAGTATAAACGTCGATTAATTCCGCTCCATATGTTTCGCACAACGATTGCACCAATTTTGTTGTGACTATTGTTTTTATAATTATAGGTTTTTTATCGTTATTGTAAGGCTTTTCTCTTAAAAGATAATCTGCCATTAAAGCGCCAACTTCGTTTCCAGTTAGCAGTTTAAAACCATCTTTTGTGTTGACGGCAACGCCCATTCTATCTGCGTCAGGGTCGGTAGCTATGAGTATATCGCTGTTTTCCTCTTGCGCTTGCATTAACCCTTTCAATAACGCTTCTTTTTTTTCTGGATTTGGATAAGGACACGTTGGAAAATTGCCATCTGGTACGCATTGACATTTAACAAGACTCACCTCTGCTTTTATCATAGATAATATTGCTGGAACTAATTGAATTCCTGTGCCATTCAACGCCGAATAGGTAATCTTTAGATTTTCCGCATTATGCCTCACGGCGCAATCATATACGTTTTGAAGATATAAAGCTTTTACATCTTTATGTGAGTAAATTATTAAACCGCTTGAAAATGCAGCTGAAACGTCCATTTTATGAACGCTGAAACTATCCACAATTTCAATAAGATTGGTAACGATATCCGCATCTTCATCTGTCAATTGACACCCATCGCTTCCATACACTTTATAGCCATTATACTGCTTAGGATTATGACTTGCAGTAATCATCACACCAACAGCGCAATTATAATGCCTTACCATATAGGATAAATAAGGCGTCGGCATTAACGTATTTGTCAATACAACTTTAATATTATGCGCTGCAAACACTTGAGCGGCTGTCATAGCAAATAAATCTGACTTAATTCTACTGTCATAACTTATAGCTACCCTCTTTCCACCCATATTTTCCACATAACGAGCAACGCCTTCTGTTATCCGTCCAATTGTGTAGATATTTAAATTGTTCGTTCCTGCGCCAATCTCACCTCTTAATCCA
Organism: Clostridia bacterium; assembly: GCA_036653075.1. Classification (GTDB taxonomy): domain Bacteria; phylum Bacillota; class Clostridia; order Christensenellales; family CAG-314; genus JAVVUQ01. The sequence goes on from JAVVUQ010000019.1 coordinate 10,582, forward strand.
CCCGTTCCAAACTCAATATCTTTATAGAAACTGTCTGTGATACGCTTGCTGTCCATTTGCTTAAGCTCATCGCTTAATTCCACATCATCTACTTTGTCTATCCATAATTTATAAATAGATTGAACATCCCTCATACGCTTCTCCTTACGTTTTTAATTCTTGATTTTCTTGTACATTCTTTAATCATAACTATTTGTTAACTTATGTATTTGTAATGTTTCTTGTACATTCCTTAATCATAACTTTTTGTTAACTTATATATTATAATAGTAGATTCATAGACAGATTACATCTATATTAAATTATACATCTATCTCAATTATTTGTCAATAGTGTTTGCAGAATTACTTTTAATGTGTTATAATAACATTGGTTATTTTATTACGTGACTAACAATACGGCATAAAACGAAAATTGTAAAAATAATTGCAAATAAGTATAATTAATATAAGGATATATATTATTAAATATATGACTTTTTACATAATATAAATACATTTTATATTTATGCAAAATATTTTACTTTATATTTAATTTTACATAAATATTTACTTTTAGTGCAATTAGCCACTTTTATTTAACTAATTAACTTTTAAAGGAGTTTTATTATGGCAAATTCAAATTTGAAAAAGTATCTCGCTGAATTTCTTGGAACTTTTGCTTTAGTTTTGTTCGGTTGCGGAACAGCAACTTTCAATAACGCCATTATTAACGCAAATCAAGCTTTGAGTGGCGCTGGCGTTGTACTTGTAAATGTTTGCATTTCTTTGGCGTTCGGATTGACTCTTGCAATTTTGGTGTACATTATCGGTAGAATCTCTGGTTGTCACGTAAATCCAGCCGTTTCTCTCGCTATGGCAATTAATAAAAAAATCTCTTGGAAAGATTTTTTAGGATATGTCATTTCACAAATTGCTGGAGCTATATGCGCTTGCGGCGTTATATCCGCAATTATTATTAGCGCAACAGGTACTATTACTACAATCAGCTCTTTGGGACTTGGTCAAAATGGTTACAACAGCGCTTCGGCTTTTGGTATTAATATGTGGGGCGCTATTGTCGTGGAAGTTATCCTTACTTTTATTTTTGTGCTTGCCGTATTTGGCGCAACCAAAGATAATGACTTTAAAGGTTCTGGTATTGTTATCGGTATTGCTTTAACTGTTGTTCACATCTTAGGAATTCCTTTAACTGGCACTTCTGTCAACCCCGCTCGTAGCATAGCTCCTGCATTGTTTGTTGGTGGAGAAGCTTTAAGTCAACTTTGGGTATTTATTGTAGCTCCTTTCGCAGGCGCAGCTTTAGCGGCTCTTGTATGGCGCGCATTTAACGCTCCAACTATCGCTGTTGTTTCTGAAGAAATTGAAGATGATATTATCGAAACAGAAACTGAACAAAAATAACGAATTTTGCATTTATTATATTGTAACGTTTAGCTTTATCAATATACCGCTTATTACATGTATAACTGCAATTTTATGACAAAATTAGCTTTAATCATATTTTAATATCAGCTTTATATTATAATTATGAATTATGATATTCATTGCTAAAAATCATCAAAAAATCGGACAATTTAAAGCATTACGCTAAAATTATGTTGTCCGATTTATTTTATGCTTATCTTAATTACGAAATGATAGGTAAAGCTAATTTGTGTTTTATATAATGTGTAAGCTTTATATTAATTGCAATAATATTTTAACAATCTAATTATAATTATCAGTAGAAAAAACAATATAAAAATTATCAATATTAAAGGAATATAATATCAGTAATTATAAAAAATAAATTTAAAGGATATATTTAAATGTACAATTCTATACTTGAAACAATTGGGAACACTCCATTATGCAAAATAAACAAAATGTTAATAAAACCAAACGTAGAGATTTACGCTAAATTAGAGGGATTCAATCCAACTGGTAGCATAAAAGATCGCATAGCGTTAAAGATTATACAGCAAGCAGAATTTGAAGATAAGTTGACTTATGATAAAACAATTATTGAAGCGACAAGTGGAAATACTGGAATAGCGCTTGCTATGATTGGTACTGTTAAAGGATATAATGTAGAAATAGTTATGAGTGAAGCAGTATCCATAGAACGCCAAGAAATGATTCGAGCATATGGTGGAAAGGTAATTTTAACGCCTGCTTGCGATGGCACAGACGGCGCAATACGTAAAGTAAAGCAACTTGTAGAGAATAATCCAACAAAATATTTTAATGCCGACCAATTTTCTAACGAATACAATAAATTAGCGCATTATAAAACGACCGCAGAGGAAATTTGGCAACAAACGGGCGGTAAAGTTACACATTTTGTTTCTGCGATAGGCACAAGCGGCACTATTATGGGCGTAGGAAAAGGTTTAAAAGAAAATAATCCACATATTAAGATAATCGAAGCGCAACCAATACGAAACCATTATATTCAAGGACTAAAAAATATGCAAGAAGCTTTAGTCCCGTCCATATACAATCCGGATTTTATTGACGAACATATAATGATTGAAACGCAAGAAGCATTCGCCACTTCTCGGCGTATTGTTCGTGATGAGGGAATTTTTGTAGGAATGTCTTCGGGAGCAGCAATGCTTGCCGCTTTAAAAGTAGCTGAAAATATTAAAAAAGGCTTAATTGTTGTCGTATTTCCCGATAGAGGCGAAAAATATCTATCTACTAAATTATTCAACTACAATTCTAATTGAAATATTTTTTTAATTAAATATATAACCAAAATTTGCTTTTAATATTTTGTTTTCAATATTATCATATAGAAAAATAATAATAAAGGATTGCGATTTTAAAATTAAATTTAATATCGCAATCCTTTGCGCTAAAAATAAAATTACTATTAAATATTGTTAGGCGTTACTGTCATACTCCAAAAGTTAATGGAAGTGGGAGATTTAGTAAATTCTTTTTGACCAAAAGCGTCTAATAATTCTTCTTCTAATTCATCTATTTTATTTATAGCCCCGTCAACGTATTGTAAAAGGCGTTCTCTACAATTTTTAACACGCATTAATAGTCCGCCAAGTCTAATGTCTTGAACGTCAAAACCATTTGGTTTATTTTCAATGCTCCATAGCGTTTTGAACTTCGTATAAAAATTCTCAATTCTTTTAATTAATAAATTATAATCTTTATACGCTAAATCAATTAGTTTTTCTTTATCTCCCTCCTTATACGCTTTTCTTGTAACTACGCCAAGATCATACTTAATATAAAGTACTTCACATAACGCTGAAGCGCTATCAAACAAATAATCCCATTTACTATTTTTGACGCAATCCTTGAGCGTTTTTGCATATGTTTTGTATACATCTTTATCGCCATCGGCGACGGTGCTATCTAATTCTCCTAAAAACAAGTCGTTATATAGCATATATTTATCAGGATTCTCATAAGCTTGAGCATTTCCTATTTTACAAGGCAAATCTAATTTCATAAAATTATCGAAACTTTCGCCCACTATTTCATAAAATTTTGCTTTAATAGCTTCTTCATCTTCTATTCCTTGAGCCGTCATAGCTGCGCTCATAAGCGCTGGCAATGCGCTAAAATAGGAACATTCGCCGCCGTTATCGCCCCACATCGTAATAAAAATGTTTTTAATGCCACATTTTTTACACATTCTAATACCGCTATTTATCGTTGCAATGGCAAATTCATTATGCGGAGTAAATCCCGTCCACGTCCAAGCGCCGCCAGCAAACCATATATTATTCGCTAATTGCTTGTGCGCATTCATCATATTTTCATAGTGATTGTCATCAACACTATAATAATCCCAATAAATTAAATCAATATCTTGAGGTATTTTTTTGATTAATTCTTGACTAAATTTAACGGTTTCATCATAATAATTACCGCCGCTAACTAATTTGAAAAACATATCGCTCCACATCATCAGCTTAAATCCATATTTTTTTGCTATATTAGCAACCTTTCCTAAATGTCGAATTAATATCTCAAATCTATCTTGATACCCGTATTTGTCTAAATATCTACCTAATCCTACCATATGCGCTTCATCCATACCTATATTAACACGCTTAGATGTAAAACACTCGCTTAATGTCATAAATATATTATCAATAAGCGTATAGGTGCGCTCGTCATCTACCATTAATATATCTTTATTATCTGAAATAGGCATATATGGAGCCCAACGCATAATGCTTTCTAAATGCGCCAACGTTTGCACGCAAGCAATCAACTCAACTCCAGCAGCTTTTGCATATTCATCTATTTGCTTTAATTCGCTTTTACTATATCTGCCCCTTAAATAACCAAAATAAGGTTCATTATTCACTTCAAACGTATCTTCTGTATATAATTGCAGATTTGTATATCCCATTTTTGAAATTATGTCGATAAACTTCTCTATTTGCGTAACCGTCATAATTGCGTTTCGTGAACAGTCCATCATTATTCCAAGATTGTCAAAATTCATAGTTCTATCTCCTTATTTGTATTAAATAATTTTTTATTTTTCAATTGATACAATTTCCATAACAACCACATCTTCACTATTGATAATTTCTAAATCTTTATCGTCATCATCAATATAAAGCAAACAATTTTCATTTAAATTATATTGTTGTCCATTAATTAAAGTTTTAGTATTTTTATATGCGTATATAAGCGCAAAACAAGCATCTTTACTTTTTAAATAAATCTGATTTTTAAATATCACATTCATCTCGCCTTTTGCGCCATTTAACATTAAATTCAAATCTTGTCCTGAGCCAATACATTCGGTATGACAACCGCCATCAAACACATCAACTTCCTTTTCTTTTATTGTTACTTTAACACCGTCGTGGTTAAGTATAAATGTTGTATTTATAGGTGTTAAATAACGTTTTACTCCATCTAAATGCGTAAAAATAGATTGTTTATCTTTTACTAACGCCGAGCTTACCCTAACTTTAAAATTTCGTTCGCTATATTTACTATTTAAAGGATAAATAAATAGCTCAGTCGTAACTCCACCGCTCCACGTCGATTGACCATTACCATTCTTATTAATAATTTTTATCATTTTCACTTCTCCTAAATTTACGTTTAGTATCCCCTTAATTTATAAAATTAAAAAGCTTACTTCAACAAAAAGCGTGAAATTTGATTAGTCGTTCATACAATAATATAATTTGCTCTAAATTTACATAAAATTATTTAAAATCTTCCATTTTCTCAAATACATAATAAACCTTTTTTTTAAATAAATCAATTGTTTGCATAAACAAATATAAAATATATTATTTATAACGTTAATTTTATCAATTATCTAAAATATAATATCATTTTTTACATATCCTATTTTTTTTATTTAATATATAAATAAATCTAATTTGTTTTTATTGTGTATATAAATCTATTTTGTTTTTATTGAATATATAAATCTATTTTGTTTTTATTGAATATATAAATTTAATTTGTTTTTATTGATTATATAAAAAAAGCGTAGTAACAAATACTACGCTTTCAATTTTTAATTATATTAATATTAAAAGTTAAATCTCAATATAAAATGATGACAATTATTCGCCTACAAATGGTAATAATGCCATAACACGTGCGCGTTTAATAGCTATCGCCAAATCACGTTGGTGAGCTGCGCAAACGCCACTCATACGGCGAGGAATAATCTTTCCTTTCTCCGTAATATACTTTCTCAATTTTGATATATCTTTATAATCAATCGATTCTACTTTATCTACGCAAAATGAACAAACTTTTTTACGTATTGTGCGACGAATCGGTCTTTTTGCTGACTTATCTTCGTTATTCATAATTTTCTCCTTATATCAATGCAATTTATGCCGATTAAAATGGTAAGTCTGAATCATCTTCAATAACTTCCAAATCGTCAATATTAACTTTCTTAACTTTTTGTTGCGCTGTGGTTTTTTCTGTTCCACCAACCGCTCCAGTAAAATCATCTGTTGTTTTTGGAACAAATTCTATACTATCCGCAATAATGTCTGTCGTGTATCTTTTAGTACCATCTTGCGCTTCATATGAACCTGTTTTTATCGAGCCTACAACTACGCACGGCGAGCCTTTTCTAAAATACTTTGAAACAAATTCAGCTTGTTGTCTCCACGCAACCACTGGCAAAAAGTCCGCCTGTTTTTCGGTAGAATCTTTCGTTTTAGGTCTGTCAACAGCTAAAGTAAATTTACACATTGATATTCCCGATTGCGTCACTGTAAGTTCTGGATCTTTTACTAACCTTCCGATCAATATAGCTTTATTCATTCCTTTTCTCCTTTGGCTTTTTGCGCCTTATTTTCTAATTACCATATAACGAATAATTGAATCGGTTATCTTCATAACACGTTCAATTTCTGCAGGTATATTAGCATTACACGTAAAGTTCATCAATACGTAATAGCCTTCAGTTTTATAATCAATGGTATATGCCAATTTCTTGCATCCCCATTTATCGATTGTTTCAACTGTTCCGCCATCATTAGTAACTATCTCTGAAAACTTAGCAATCAATGCTTCTTTTGCCGCATCTTCAAGAGTATTATCAATAATGTATAACACCTCATAATTATTCATATTCGCACCTCCTTATGGACATTGTGACTTTCAAATGAAAGTAAGGATAACTTCCGTATTCACTACATACGAAAGTTGCTGACATATATAATGCAGCGTTTATTATTATACCATACGAATTTACAATTTGCAAGCATTTTTACATAATTATACTTATTTGTTTTATTATTATATATATTATACTTACTTGTTTTAAATATATAATCTTAAAGATTGTCACATATATTTTTCAAGTTCATCTTCTGTTAAAAAACCGTCGGAAGAAGAAATCGCATTAATTTTATACGCAGCAAAAGTCTGAGCGTACGCTAACGCTTTTTCTGCGTCCTGTTGTTTTGCGTAATAATGAATAAAACAAGCAAACAAAGCATCTCCCGCTCCGCTTGTATTCCTTATTGCATCTATTTTGGGCGCTTCATAGTGTTTAATTCGATTAATTTCTCTATTATACATCATAGCGCCTTCTCGTCCCATACCTATTACAATAATTCTATTATCATAAACTTCTGACAATCGTTGTATAAATCTATGCTCATTTCCTTTAATTGCGCCATTAGATAAAAATAATATATCGCCATACCGCATAAATTCTTCGTTAAAACTATCATAAACATCTGATAATACGTGACAATCGGTAGCAATTGGAATATTTAATTGCCTTGCTCTTGGCAAAAGTGAACGTGAAAAATTAATATTACATAATACCGCCATTTCACTTCGCATAAGCGCTTTATCTGCATTTTGAATATACTGTTTGTTTTGCACATTTTTTAAATCGCAATATTTTAAATTGTTACCATCTTTATCGTATAACACAACGCTGTGACAGGTCAAATCTAAATCTTTTTTAACAAGTCTTGTATTTATACCACATTCTTTCAATTTTTTAACAGCAAAATCTCCATAGAAATCATTACCTATTAAGGACACCATATCAATAGAATCGCCTAATAAAGCAAGCGCTTTACCGATGTTAAAACCGACGCCAGACACTACGCTACTGATATCTCCAAATAAATAATCAATCGGATAATATGTTATTGGAAATTCTCTAATAGGAACGCTTGTTTCTACATTTATTAGTCCTGAAACTAAGATATTCATAGATTTAACCCCTTTATTGCTTTAGTTGATTGCATTATAACATCTATATCAATAATTGTCAATAGTAATAGACGACTTAATATAGATTATTTGAACGCATTAACGTCCAACTACAAAAAATAATCGACATATTTTAAAGCTTTTTTGTCAGTTAATTCTTTATATTTATTGTAGTAATAATTTTTCTATCATATTATAATAAAAAGAAAAAGCCAACATCTTACGTAATCGTAAAAATGTCGACTTTTTTCGTTGGAGCTGCTAACGCGATTTGAACGCGTGACCTCGTCCTTACCAAGGACGTGCTCTACCTACTGAGCCATAGCAGCAATATTATTTTATGTTTTGCTTAACTAATAAAATATACAATTCTATTTTGTTTTATGTTTTGCTTAACTAATAAAATATACAATATTATTTGATTTTCGTCAAGCGTTTTTAGCTTAGATATTATAAAAGAACAAATATTTTATTCTTTTATGTAATAGCAATATTTTTTATTATTTTTTATATTATTTTGTTGTTTATTATAAACTTTTTTTAATATAATCTATTATTATGTAAAATATACTCTTATTTATTGATAATAATTAATAATTAATCATCATTATTTATTATTGTAAATAATCCATATATTTATTTTATTATGTCGCAAATGCCGTTCATAATGTAGTTTGGGCGATAAGGATAAAGTGTTATTTCGTCTATTGTTGTAACGCCTGAAAGCACTAATACTGTGTCAATTTCCGATTCAATACCCGCTATTATATCGGTGTCCATTCTGTCGCCTACGATACATGCTTCGTCGTTTTTTACGCCTAACATACTCAATCCGATTCGCATCATTAATGGATTAGGTTTTCCTAAAAAATAGGCGTGCGTTCCCGATGCCATTTCAATTGGAGCGATAAGCGCTCGAGTTGCAGGTACGATACCCGCTTCAGTTGGACCTGTTAAGTCCGGATTTGTTCCGATAAGTTTTGCGCCTTTGCGTACAAGTAAAGTCGCTTTTTCTATCATTTCATAATTTAAAGTACGAGTTTCGCCCACGACTACATAATCTGGGTTAATATTGTTCATTGCAAATCCTACGTTATACAAAGCGTTGCTCAAACCTGGTTCTCCGATAACATATACTGAGCCTCCTGGGCATTGCGATTTTAAAAAATTAGCGGTGGCTAATGCGCTTGTATAAAAGTGTTCTTCACCAACGTCCAATCCCATTCTCAATAATTTTTGTCGTAATTCTCTTGGCGAGCGTTCGCTTGAATTTGTCAAAAATATAAATTCCTTTTTTTCAGCAATAAGCCAGTTATAGAACTCCGCTACTCCACTTAAAATCTTATTTCCGTGGTATATCACGCCATCCATATCACATATAAATCCCTTTTTTGCAGTCAATTTCATCATTAACTATCCTTTATGTTTAATTACCTATTATTTTTATTTAGTCATAAATATTTAAACTTATTAATATAGCACTTTCATTAATAATATTGCCTTTTAAGCAGTTTAATGAAAGCAGCAAGATTGTCCACAATTACAGCACATATTAGCTAAGCACATATCACCGCAGCACGAACCTGTGCAGGTGTTGCTACCGCCTTCCGTTCTTGGCGCATAACCAGCTTGTCCTGTTTGTTCTTTTGAAGAAAAACTTTCTGGATTGACAGTTTTATTTGCCATTATTTTTGTTAGTTTGTCCATTGCGTTTTGATATTTTTGATTTTTCGGGTCAAGATTTAGCGCAAATTCCAACTGTTTTTTTGATTCCAAATACCAATTCTTTTTATAGTATATAATTGACTGTAAATAATGCCATTCCGCTGTTCTTGCGCTCATATCATCTAAGCATTTTTGCGCTTCGGGCAGTTTATCGTTTCTAATTAAATCTTCAATATGCTTATACATTTCTTCATTATCCGAAGCATTCTGATATTCAGCTTTACAATTTTGATTATTCTCGCCATATGTTTTGTTATTATCGCTTTGTCGAGCATAAGTAGAATTTTGCTTAGATAAAATTTCTTTATACGCTTCTTCAATTTTTTCAAGTTTTCTTGTAGCTTCCTCTCCTTGAGAACCTGAGGTAAATCTTTGTTCGCCATATTGAGTTTTTAAATTCATATAAGCATTTTGTACTTCAGTTGAAGTTGCGTTACTATCTAAACCTAATATTTCATAAGGATTATTCATTTATTTTCTCCTTCATTTCTATTCACATTTATTAATAAATCGTTGATATTTTTTGCTTTTTTTACTATAATTCAAAATTAATTTTATTTTTTTTATTGGAAATTAATTTTTCAAACTATTTAGTTATAACATATAATTATTATTTAAATATTAACAAAATAATTATACCTTGCAATTAGTATACTTGTCAAATATACTTTCAGTCTTTTTACGTAACGACACATAAAAAACATTTTTTAAAATACAATAATATTTTACTAACTGCAAATCATTGAAACATTCGGCAATTTTGTTTAGAGTTGTATAAAAGACAAACTGTAAATCGTCATATTTAGTTATAACAAATTCTTCAATTGAGCCTTTCCATTCAAAGCAAGATAGTAGCGGATTGTAATTCTTATTTTCGACGTCTTTTTTTAAATCATCTAACGCATCAATTAAATATACCCATTTACCAAGATTATAACACAAATTTTCTATATATTTATTGCTTTTGTCTTTTAATATACCCGTAGCTAAACTTTTTGACAGTTCGGCAAAGGGGTGGCAAACTTCGTCTAAAATAATACACTTATCTTTCTCTAATTCAAGTAATTGCATTTGAGCGCATTCAATATCTCTTTGTAAAGGCGGATTTAGATTTTTTGCGCGTAAAAAAGATTTTTTAAGCGATGATAATACTATTCTTTTTATTATACTATTTTCGTCGTTAACGTCATCTTTTAGATTATAATACATAAGCAATATATTTCCAACCGATAAACTATCGCTTATTTCATCGGGCATAATAAGCGGACGTTTTTTTATCGGTGACATTGCGCATATATCCATTACAGGCGTTACTTGAAAATCTAAAAACGAATGAAACAAAACATTGAACAAATTTATATCAAATCCTACTGTTAATCGTTTGAGATTTCCAAACAAATTTTTTGTAGACAAACACATTCCACACATAAATGTGTTGAATAACCCTCTTTCGCCTTCGTTTAATGTGTCTTTATCTATGTTAATATATCCGTACATATTTTCCTTTATAATATATAATGTATATGTAATTTCAAATTGCATTATATGATTATCTTGGAATAAAACCTAATTTCCTATATACCTTTGACAAAGTTTTTCTTGCTAAATATGATGCTTTTTCTGCGCCTGATTTTATAACGCTTTCTAAATAAGCTTTATCATTGTATAAGCGTTTTTGTTCCGACTGAATATTTTTTATTCCTTCAATTACCGTTTCTGCAACTCTATCTTTAAAGGTTCCATATCCGCAACCAATGAAATCTTGTTCAATTTCTTTAAGGTTTTTATTTGTCATCAATGAATATATTGTTAAAAGATTCGATATTCCAGCTTTTGTAATTTGGTCAAACTTTATTTCTTCTCCGCTATCTGTTACAGCTCGTTTCATTTTTCGCATTATAATCTCTGGAGAATCCATCATAGAAATAAATGCGTTTTCATTTTCGTCCGATTTACTCATCTTTAATTTTGGATCAGCTAAACTCATTATTTTAGCGCCTACTTTATTGATTTTCGCTTCTGGCACTACAAATGTATCGCCATAACGAGCATTAAATCGTTCGGCAATAGTTCGAGTAATTTCTAAATGCTGCTTTTGGTCTATTCCAACTGGAACATAATCAGTTTGATAAAGCAAAATATCCGACGCCATTAATACGGGATAATCCATTAACCCCATATTGATATTATCTGTATGCGACTTACACTTTTCTTTAAATTGTGTCATTCTATTAAGTTCGCCAATATAAGTAACAGTATTAAGCACCCAAGCTAATTCAGCGTGGGCTGGGACGTGCGATTGAATAAACACAATCGATTTTTCAGGGTCAATTCCACAAGCTAAATACAACGACAATAATTCATACGTCTTCTGCTTTAACTTCGTTGGATC
>JAVVUQ010000020.1:0-4765 GCA_036653075.1 Clostridia bacterium
TAGTTTACGCTTTTTTAGGTATTTAATTCAAATAATAAAGTTTATTAACAAAATGAACGCATCAAAGATATTATAACGCTTAAATTTAAAAAACGTAGAGATGGATAACTAAAATAAATATAAAACAATATGTAAATATATAAATATAAAAAATATATAAATATAAAACAATATGTAAATATAAAAAATATATAAATATATAAATATAAAACAATATGTAAATATAAAACAATATGTAAATGTAAAATTTTAAATAATAAAATTGAAATGTAAAATATCAATAATAAATATAATGTTTAAGCACAAACAATATAAAAAAAATGAATTATCAAATGAAATACGTCTTTTAAAGTTATTTAACTTTTAATGTCAAATCAAAACATAGTTACGCTTAAATAATTATTTATAAAAATGAAATTGTTGGACTGTTACCAAGAGATTGGAGTTATATTCATTTGAGATAGAAATTCATTGGCAATTGAAAAGTGTTTGCAGCCAAAAAATCCATTGTATGCAGATAGCGGACTGGGGTGCGCAGCGGTTAATACTAAGTGTTTTGAACGGTCAATTAAAGGCAATTTAGTTTTAGCTGGGTTTCCCCATAACATAAAAACGCAAGGCGCTCCATTATTGTTTATTTCAGCAATCACATTATTGGTAAATATCTCCCAACCTTTATCTTTATGCGCCATCGGATGGCTATCTTCAACAGTCAATAGACTATTTAAAAGCAAAACGCCGCTTTTAGCCCAAGGTGTTAAATCGCCGCCTATATTGTGAGTGTTGCGTTGTAAATCAGTTGTAATTTCTTTATAAATATTTTGCAGTGAAGGGGGAATTTTTACGCCAACTGGCACTGAAAAACTTAATCCCATAGCTTGCCCGCATTGATGATATGGATCTTGTCCTAATATTACAATTTTAACGTTGTTTTTGTCCGTTAAACGAAAACAATTAAAAATATTTTCTATGGCTGGATATATAATTGCGCCTTGTTCCATTCTGTTTTTTAAAAATTCCAATAGTTGCAAAAAATAAGGTTTTTGACTTTCTATTATAAAAAAATCTTTCCAATTATTGTCAGGAAACTTTAACATTTGTATCTCCTTTGTTATCAAGTATATAACATTATAACACACAGTCAACAATTAATGCAAGATATTTAACAATTACACAATAAAATATTGCATTATCAAATGTAATTTACTATATCATAATTTATAATTTATAAATACTAATTGATAGTGATGAATAATTAATAATCTATAAATACTAATTGATAGTGATGAATAATTTATAATCTATAAATACTAATTGATAGTGATGAATAATTTATAATCTATAATTACTAATTGATAGTGATGAATAATTTATAATTACTAATTGATAGTGATGAATAATTTATAATTAATTATTTATAATTAATCAATAATCTATGTAATTATGGTTGATAATTTACATTTTTTCCGTTATCGGCATCTTGATATAATACAAAATAACCCTTTGTATCGGTAGCTAAAAAATTGAAAGCTTTATCGGGTTTATTTACAAAGCGTTCGGGAATAGCATAACAAATATGTGTTGGTTTATCATCTTTTATAATAATGCCAACGGCATAATATGCAAGTCCTCGTTCAACTTTTACCCAATAAGAGTTTTTTATCGCTTTAATTAGGGATATATAGGGCGGATAATTATTGAAAACAGCTGATAATTCTTCTCTAATTTGACGATAATAAGGTTGAGAAGTTTGTTGCGCAGAAGAAACAACTTCTTCTAATTTAATTATCGCTTGCTCAGATGATGCTACGTTGTATGCTTTGCCAAGCGATGAAGCATAAGCTACGGCGTGCGCTTTTTCTTCCATTATTAGTAATAATGCTTCAATTTTTGAATCTTTATTTACATTATTAACCATAAATATTTCATTAAAGTTAGTCAATGGAATAACTTTCATTTCGGAATCTAATTTTAAAGCTATCCACCAAGTGCGATTTGGCATTGTTAATGCGTTAGTTATTGTAGCTTTGCATTTACAGTCATAACCATTATTTTCTATTACTATCATTCCGTTGACTGTTTTACCTTTTTGAGCGTAGCCCTTTACAATTTCATTGAACACAAGTATTTTTTTAAATGTTTCCATATCAATACCTCAATACATGTTATAGTTGATTTATTTATAATATAAATAGTTGTAGCGTTTTTATTTAGTTCATACTTTGCAATTTATCATTATATATTATACAATGCAGTTTAACGAACAATATAACAGAAATTAAGGAATTTTGTCATATCGTTGACAACAAATTTTAAATGTGTTATAATATCAATATATATATAGTATAGATGGAACTATTTATTAGTAGAATTATTTAGAAGTAAAAGATTATTTAAACATATCTATTGATATAAAATAATGACGTAAAATATAGAATTAAGTATAGATTAATGTTGACGTAAAATATAGAATTAAGTATAGATTATGTTGAGGTAAAATATACAATTAAGTATAGATTATAATTTTAATAAATATAAGCATTGTTAAATAGGTGTAATTGATTTTTTTATAAAGTAATATGGTAGTGGTCGGATATTGAAGGATAGGTAAAAAATTAGTGCGAGTTAAGTCGTTACAGATGGAAGGGTTTAGGAATTTAAAGACGCAAAATGTCGACTTTGAAAGAGGTTTGAATGTTATTTGCGGTGAAAATGCTCAAGGAAAAACAAATACTCTTGAAGCTATATATCTTTGCGCAATTGGCAAATCGCCTAAAAGCGATAAAGATAAGGAAATGATAAACATTGACGCATCTCAAGCTAAGGTATCGCTTATATACGAATCTAAATTTGGCGAGGGTAAAATAGACATTGCGCTATTTAAAAGTGGAAAAAAAAGTATTGTCGTAAACAGCGTGCCTATTTTGCGTATCGGCGAACTTATGGGATACTTTAACGCTGTTTGGTTTTCGCCAGACGAACTTAAGCTTGTTAAACTTGCGCCTAACGAACGACGGCGGTTTATGGATATAGATATTTGTCAAACGGATAAATCCTATTATTATTCATTATCTCGATACAACAAGATTTTAACGCAACGTAACAATTTACTTAAAGAACAACATTCTCAATCAGAATTTAACGATATGCTTTCTATTTGGGACGCTCAATTGATTAAAGAGGGAGCAAAACTTGTTTTCAAACGAAAAAGCTTTATAGATAAACTTGCTCCGATTGCAAAACATACACACTACGCTCTATCAGGTAATAAAGAAAATTTAGAAACGGAATATATCACGCAGGTGTTAGGCGTGTCATATGCCGACATTACCGATTCTTTCAATAAACTACTTCTTTCTTCAAGAGAAAAAGATATTTCATTGAGATATACATCTTCGGGCGCTCAACGAGATGACGTTAAACTATCTTTATCAGACAAAGACGTTAGAGTTTATGGAAGTCAAGGACAACAACGCACATCAACGCTTTCATTAAAACTTGCGGAAACGGAACTTATTTATTCGGTAACAGGCGACCGACCAGTACTTTTACTCGACGACGTTTTAAGCGAATTGGATAAGGGCAGACAACAACGACTTATGAACTTCAATAAAGAAATGCAAATCATTTTAACTACTACCGATATAAATAGCAAAGATATTAATGGAAAATTTATCGCAGTAAAGGAGGGATTGTATGAACAAAAATATTAATATGAAAAAAACCTTATCAATTATAATTTTTATACTTATTGAAACTCTTATCGCTACAAGCGTAGTATTTACATTTATCGAAGTATGCCCTTGGTATATAACAGCAGCAACTATTATCGCAGCCGTAGGATTATCGCTATTGACTACCTTAAAATTTATCCGCATATTAAAAAAAGATAATATTAATACAAGCAAATAAACTAATTAAAATATTTTTACTTTTGTAAGTTTATCAATTATTAAATATTTGTCAATAAAATGCCAATCGCAAATCAACGTTTTTTTTAAATTATTGAAAATATTAAAATAAACAATAAGAATAATAAAGAAATAGGGCATTTTTAATTGACTTTGAATTGATGTTATGTTAAACTAATATAAATATTTAATGTGATGTAGTGTGTTAACATATCAACACTTTGCTAATTTATATGGATAGCTATTTAATTTATATTACTTATCTAAAGTGGAATAAAAGAAAATTTTGATTCAAGGGACTCTGTTTACAAAGTGAAGTCGCAATAAAAATATCCACAAATAAAGATAAAGTAAAATTAGTCTTAAATTATTCATATTATTACAAATATACAACATATGTGCAGTTAGCAAATTACAAATGGAATAAAGAATTAGTTAATTAAGCGTAGCGGTGAGAATAGTGGTATAGTACGATACAACATCACATAAATAAAGTAAAATGAGCGACAAGAGTCGATATTTCAAAAATTTGGGTAAAAAAAACGATTAAAAGGTTGAAAGAAATTGTTTATACGCTTGACAATGCAAAATGAATATGTTAAACTTATTAGGTAAACAGAAAGTTCTGAGGTTGACTAAGTGACAAAAAAATACAAGGACGATTACAAGCTATGTGATGTTACAGATGCGAAAGGCAAAATTCGTTACGGCGCAGAATACATAGGCAAGTATTTTAAGATTGCTAATGACGAAAAAGAGCTGAAATCCATTAAGATTAGTATTGGCGTAATGTATATTGTTATGTGGTGTTTGTGGATGTTTGGACTTATGCAAAAGGGCGTGTTTGCGACGAC
>JAVVUQ010000020.1:4775-16897 GCA_036653075.1 Clostridia bacterium
GTAGCGGGAGCGGTACCGATGTTTATGGCATCTGATAGAATGATTGATTTGCTTTTGAGAAAAAATCCACTTAAAAGAGAAAACAAGGACAAGCTGTCAGAAGGTTTTGCGACAAGAATAATGCTTCAAACCTTATTCTATATCGTTAGTGCGGTTACGTTTATTGTTATGTTATTTATAAATAAAGCAATCGTGCAAGATTATATCTTTATTGCAATCAACATTTTGTTGATAATATTGTCTATTATATGCGGAACTATCCAAAGGAAGCTCCGTTTTATAGAAAATTAAAACGAAAACCAGGAGGTTAAAAATGAAAGCTAAAAAATTGTTAACAGTTTTATTGGTGTTGGCTCTTGTACTATCGGTGTGCGCTTTATCAGCTTGCAAACCGGACGATCCAAAACCACAGTATGAAGATACGTTACAAGTAGGTTATAGCTACTTTAGTAACAAGTTCAGTCCGTTTTTTTCAAAAACGTCATATGATCAGGACGTGGCTAGCATGACACAGATTGGTCTTTTATCATTAGACCGCGCAGGTAACGTTGTATTAAACGGTATCGAAGGCGAAACAAGAAGATTTAACAACACAGACTATAAGTATACTGGTTGTTCAGATGCTACAATAGTTAGAAAAGACGCAGCTGGAAATGTAATTCCAACAAATGACGTTACAACAGTTACAGACAAAACAGTTTATACTTTCAAAATGAAAGAAGGTATGAAATTTGCTGATGGCAAAGAAGCTACAATTGATGACGCTATATTCACAATGTATGCTTTAATAGACCCAGACTATGATGGTTCTACAACTCTTAGCGCAATTGATATTGTTGGTTCTAAAAACTACCAATTAAATATGAGCGATGAAGTTTATAAGAAATGGGCAGCTAAAGCAGAAGTAATCATTGATTTTATTGCAAATTATTATGCAACAGAAGCAATGAAAGAAGTTGAAGGCGTTCTTGTTCCAGATTCATCAAAACTTGATTTTAATCAATTAAAAGACATTGATGCAAGAGGACTTGAATTTACACAAGCAGATTATGATTTATTCTGTGGCGTAGCTGACAAATCAAAAGGCATTTTTGAAAAAGCTATGGTTAAATACGTTCAATCAATTATTGATTATTGCGTAGATAAATTAGCAGCTGGAAATGCTTCAATCATTGGCGCAACATTAAAAGATATCATGGGCAGCGACGCTGTTCAAGTTGCTTTTGGTATGGCGGCATGGGGATTTGCAGGCACAGATTATGGTTATAGAGAAGATGCAAAGGGAGAACAAAAAGGCTTTGTATTTAAACAATCCAATTATGCAGACGCTCCATATAAACTTGTTGACGGATCATATGTAGCAGCAGAAGAAGAATATGAAGGACAAAGATATTTCAGAGTTGTTCCAGTAACAGAAACAGAAAATAACAAAGAAGTTAAATATGTTTATGTTCCTCAAACAGATGGTATTTATTATAAAGGCGCAAACGGATACACAACAACAAATCCGGGCACAGAAGATAAGCCATATAAAGGCAGAATGTATACTCGTGAAAGTTATGTTGCTACAAACTATTCGTGGTCAAAGAAAGACTTAGTTGGTTCATATACAGGAAAGACATGGGATATGTTAAATGGCAAATACCCAACTCCAACTGATTACGCTAACGAAGTTCTTGCAGCACGTGGCACACCAGGACATGAAAACCTTAGAGAAATGCTTAACACAGAAGCTTATGGATATGATTTTATGGGCGTGTTAGGATTACTTGGTGACAACTATGTATCAATTAAAGGCCAAGAAGAAATGGGCGGCGTAACAATTGATAATGTTGAAGGTATTAAGAGAATTGATGATTATACAGTAGAAGTTACCGTAAACGGATTCGATGCAGTTGCTATTTATCAAATTGGCGTAACAATTACTCCATTACATTATTATGGCGATGCAAAATTGTATGATTATAATGCTAATAAATTTGGATTCACAAGAGGCGATTTATCAGCGATTAGAAGTAAAACCACAGCTCCTATGGGCGGCGGCGCATATAAGTTTGTTAAATACACCAATGGCGTAGTAACATTTGAAGCTAATCCGAATTATTTTAAAGGTCAACCTTTAACAAAATACATCAACTTCGTTGAAACTTCAGACGCTCAAAAATATGATGGCGTAAAATCAGGAAAATTTGATGTTACAAATCCATCAATGAGTGTTACATTAGTAAAGACAATTAAACAAGACAATGGAAATGATTCATTAGAAGGCAGCAAAGTTGTTACAAAACTTACAGACTTCTTAGGATATGGATATATCGGCATTTGCGCTCGTAACGTAAAAGTTGGTAATGAATATGGTTCAGAAGCAAGTATCAATTTAAGAAAAGGCTTTATGACAGCTCTTGCTTATTATCGCGCAATGTCAGTTAACAGCTACTATGGCGACTTAGCATCAGTTATCAACTATCCTATTTCTAATACAAGCTGGGCTGCTCCTCAAAAATCAGACGGCAAGTATGTAGTTGCATTCTCAAAAGATATTAAAAATAATGATATATACACAGGCGATGCAGACATAAGCAATGCAGCTCAAAGAGTTGCTCTTAAGAAAGCTTGCTTAGAATATTTCCAAGCTGCTGGAATCGAATTTAAAGATCTTGGCAATGGAAATTATGAAATTATATCTTGCGGTGGCGATAAAGGTTTGGAAGCAAAATTAATGGGCGATAAACCTGGTTATGAAATTATTGTTCCAGGCGATGGAACTGGCGATCACCCGTCATATACAGTTGCAAAATTAGCTTCCGATTTACTTAAAGAAATTGGTATTACACTTACAATAAACGATCCAACAAACAGTAATGTATTGTGGAACAAATTAGATGCAAGCACACAAGAAATGTGGGCAGCAGCTTGGGGCGCAACAGTAGATCCTGATATGAATCAGATTTATAAGAGCACAAACACAATATATGATGCAGGTGGACAAAAAATATCTAATTCAACAGGAAGCAACCATTATTATATTACAGATGCAAATTTGGATAAATTAATTATGGATGCAAGAAAAACTGATGTTAGAACTATTAGAACTTCAATGTACTTCGATGCATTAACAATCGTTATGAATTGGGCAGTTGAACTTCCAGTATACCAAAGAAAAGATGGTTTCGTATTCAATCCAAATAAGATTGATATGAGCACAATCACTCCAGACTTAACAACGTATTGGGGTTGGATGGCAGAAGTTGAACTTATTAAAGTTAAAGGCACAAAATAATTTACTAAAAATATTATAAAATAAAAATTCAAAAGGGACTGTTTCTAAGGAGACAGTCCCCTATGAGTAAAAAGGGCGCATTTATTTGATAGAGAATCAACGTATTAAATTTATGTGAGTATACAACCCAAAATATTGAAAAGAATCCAAAGATAATACAACTATTTTTGGTTAAAAATAAATCAATGAGTTTTGCTTTGGCAGAACCGAAGGAACGAATATGACGAAATTTGTTATCAGAAGACTGTTGCTGTGTATTGTAATACTCTTCTTTGTTATGTTTATAATTTATCTTATAATGCGATGTCTGCCCACGAGTTATATTCAACAAGTTGCTCGTGAATTATCGAATAAGCCAGGTGGTACGCTGTCATATGCAGAAATACTTGCAAAACTTAATGTCCAATATGGTATGGATAAGGATGTAGTGAGTGGTTATTTCTTTTGGTTAGGGACAGCTGTTAAAGGTGATTTTGGCAATAGTTGGCAATACACAGTTCCAGTTACACAAAAATTTAATGAAGTAATCTGGTTGAGTTTTGTTATGGGCGCAATATCTTTTGTTTTACAAATGATTATTGCAGTACCTCTTGGCGTTATGGCGGCAAGAAAACAATATGGCGTTGCCGATTATACCATCACTATAATAGCTTTAATAGGAATTTCCTTACCGTCATTCTTTACTGCGACGCTGTTTAAGTATGTGTTTGCCATGAAGTTGAATTGGTTTGAAACGATAGGGTTGGTAAGTAGATTCCACGAGCAGATGACTCCAATTGACAAATTTTTTGATAAAGCATGGCACCTTGTATTGCCGATAACTAACTTAGTTATCTTGAGCATCGGTGGTATGATGCGTTATACAAGAACAAATATGTTGGAAGTTTTAAATGCGGATTATATACGTACTGCACGCGCAAAAGGTTTACCTGAAAAACGAGTTATCAATTATCACGCATTTAGAAATACATTAATTCCTATTGTTACAATAGTTGGTGGTTCATTACCGGGATTATTTGCTGGAGCAATGATAACTGAAACATTATTTGCTATACCTGGTATAGGGTATACATCGTTCACAGCTATGATGGCTGGCGATATACCGTTTACAATGTTTTATTTATCCTTTATGGCTGTATTGACTTTATTGGGAACCTTGATGGCAGATATATTATATGCGGTTGTCGATCCGCGCGTTAGAGTAAATTAAGGAGGAATCATAATGAAGAAAGAAGATTTTAAAAAAGAAAATAAGATTAATGATGCTCCCGATACTAATGCGAAAGAGCAAAAACACGTTGCCTTGGATGATAGCGAACGTATAAAAATTATATCGCCAGGGATGATGGTATTCAAACGTTTTATTAGAAATAAACTTGCTATTGTTGGAACAATTGTTTTGATTTTTATGTTTTTGTTTTGCTTTATAGGAGCTTGGATTTCACCTTATGGCGAATCACAAACTTTCTATGCGTACAAAACGCAAAATGATGAATACGCTACCGCTAAGAAAATTCCTATTGATAGTCCAAAGCTTATTTTTGAAGGAAATGCAGAGGAGAGATTATCAAATACTTTTTGTACTTGGTTAAAAGGAGCGTATATTAAAGCGCTTTCACAAAGTGAAAATGACATTATGTATATTGAAGACAATAATCAAGCTAACCAAAAAGAATATGCAAATGTTTATTGCCTAAAAGAAATTGATGATGTATTTTTTCTATATGAATGTAAAACTTCTCAAATTTGTGAGATTAAAAGAAATGGTGATTATAAATTTTTAGATTCAAACGAAATATACAATTCAAAAGAATTTAAAGATGCTGTCAAAAATGCTGGTAAAGGAGCTGGAATCGGCGGCAAAAATGTTAACTTCGTTCTTTTCAAGTTTGAGGTTGATGGCGAAGTAATTACCTTCCGAAAAAATTATATGGGTAAAAATGCAGATGGTGAAGATGTAACAATAGTATCAAAGTTTTTGAAAGAATACGTTGATGAACATTGTCTTATTGCGTCGACATTTTGTTTCGATTATTATGAAAAAGGCGAAAAGAAAGATCAAGATTTTGAAGTTTTATTGCTTAAAAATTTAGCGAAAAAAACATCATTTGATTATGAAGATGCAACATATTCATATTCAAATGATAAAGATGGAATCGCTATTTCTCAAACCATTGGAGAGAATACAAAATTATATTGCAGACCATCACATTACATTATCACAGATAAACTTGCGCAAGACTCGCATACTGTTGATTATAAACTTGCGTTGGTGGAAGAAATTGAAAAAATGGAAGCAGCTGGAATAAGCGAAGGTAAATTTGAGTTTAATACGATTTTTTATGATAAAGATGGAAAACCGTTAGATCCACAAATTACTGAACATAGAATTAAACTTAATGCAAACACATATCAAATAAGAGCTGACCAAATCGTATACGTTATGGATTTATTTAGTGGCGTTAACGCTCAACACTGGCTCGGTACAGACGGAAATGGTATGGACGTTCTTACTCGTATTATGTATGGCGGACGTATTTCTCTTATGATCGGATTCATTGTTATCGCTTTGGAAATGGTTTTAGGCGTGCTTATGGGTGGAATGTCAGGCTATTTTGGTGGCTGGATTGATACGATTATAATGAGATTAGTTGATATATTCAACTGTATTCCATTTACACCTATTATGGTTATGTTAGGTTCTGTGTTTGACCAAATGAAAACTCCAGGACAAGAAAGAATTATGTGGCTTATGGTGCTAATGGGCGTGTTAGGTTGGTCTGGTATCGCTCGTCTTGTTAGAGGACAAATTCTATTTTTAAGAGAACAAGAATTTATGATTGCTGCTGAAGCTACTGGAATTAAACCGTCAAAACGTATATTTAAACACTTGGTACCAAATGTTATGCCTCAACTTATTGTTAATGCAACTATGGGATTGGGCGGTATCATTTTGACTGAATCCACGTTGTCATTCTTAGGTTTAGGAGCAAAATTCCCTATGGCAACTTGGGGCTCAATAGTTAACTTATTCCAAACGTCAGATATGCTTACAGAATATCCGTATATTTGGATTCCAGTTGGTATTTTAATCAGCGTTACAGTTGTTGCATTTAACTTCGTCGGCGATGGTTTGCGTGATGCATTCGATCCAAAGATGAAACGATAAGGAGGAGTATAGATATGGCTAAGAACAGTAAATACTTGTCCTATCGTGATAGCAAAAAGATAAGACAACATAATAGAGAAGTTGTCGATAGGATAGAAAAAAGACGTAATCGTAAAAATATTCCCGAAAGCGAATATATGACAAAAATGAAAGATAACAACAACGTTGTCGAATTTGATAATGTTTGTACCTATTTCTTTACGGATATTGGTACTGTTAGAGCAGTTGATGGCATTACATTTGATGTTCCTAAATGTTCAACAGTTGGCGTTGTTGGCGAATCTGGTTGTGGAAAGAGCGTTGCAAGTTTATCACTTATGCAGCTTGTTCAAAGACCGCAGGGTCAAACTATCGCAGGCGAAATTAGATTTAACTGCGGTGAAAATAAAGTTTATAACGTTGTGCAAACTCCAGTTAGAGAAATGCAGAAATTACGTGGTAATGCAATGTCAATGATATTCCAAGAACCTATGACAAGTTTAAACCCTGTATTTAGAATTGGATTACAAATTGATGAAGTTATAGCTTTGCACAATCCACAAATGAAAAAAGAAGAAGTCTATAAAAGGTCAATTGAAATGTTAGATATAGTTGGTATCGCTAATAAAGAGGGCGTTTATAAAATGTATCCTCACGAATTATCTGGCGGTATGAGACAACGTGCTATGATAGCTATGGCGCTTGCGTGCGATCCTGCGCTTATTATTGCTGACGAACCTACAACTGCATTGGACGTAACAATTCAAGCTCAGATATTGGACTTACTCCGTGGACTTAAAGATAAAATCAAGAGCAGTATTATGTTAATTACACACGATTTAGGCGTAATTGCTGAAATGGCTGATTATGTTGTAGTTATGTATGCAGGACGAGTTATTGAAAAAGGCACAGTAGAAGACATATTCTATCACGCTGTACATCCATATACTATTGGATTAATGAAATCAAAACCTGCTGTAAATAAAAAAGTTGACGAACTTTATACAATTAGAGGAACCGTTCCAAATCCGATAAATATGCCAGATTATTGCTATTTTAAAGATAGATGTGATATGTGTGTTGACAAATGCGAAGGGAAATATCCACCAACAGTTAAAATATCGGATACACATACAGTAGCGTGTTACAGACATTACACAGAAGACAACGTTGTTTCTTATGTAAGTAATGATATGGCTAAGGAGGAAGGAATCTTATGAGTAAATCTGAAAACAAGAACACAAATCAAAAACAGACAATCAAAGTTCAAACTCAATCAAAGCCAACGCAACAAAATCAACCAAAACAACCTAATGCTCAACAAAATCAAGGGAAAACTACTGTTAAAGGTACTGAATTAAACAAAAACGTTGAGAAAAAAGTAGAAAAAATCGAAGTTGATACAGCTATGAATGTTAAGAAAGTTGAATCCGTTGAACAAGCTAAAGTTGAAACAAATGTTGAAAACCATGCGGCTAAAAATAAAGAAAACAAGAATTCCGCTGTTGATATGGGCGACAATCTTTTAGTTGTAAAAAATCTTAAGAAATACTTCCCAATTAAAGCTGGAATTTTCCAACATGTCGTTGGTCATGTTAAAGCAGTTGATGATATAAGCTTTTCAATTAAACGTGGAACCACTATGGGATTAGTTGGAGAATCTGGTTGTGGAAAAAGCACAGTTGGAAGAACCATTTTAAGATTACACGAAAAAACTGAAGGAGATGTTTATTTTAACGGACAAGATATTTTTTCACTTAACAAAAATGAGTTAAGACATATGCGTCCTGAAATTCAAATCATATTCCAAGATCCGTATTCAAGTTTATCCCCGAGATTACCAGTAGGCGAAATTATCGGCGAAGCTGTAAGAGAACATAATATTGTTCCACCAGAAGAATTTGATGAATATATTACAAATGTTATGAAAGATTGCGGTTTGCAACCTTATCATAAAGATAGATATCCACACGAATTTAGCGGTGGACAAAGACAACGTATTTGCATTGCCAGAGCTTTAGCTCTTGATCCAAAATTTATTCTTTGCGATGAACCAGTAAGCGCATTAGACGTTTCAATTCAAGCTCAAATTATAAATTTGTTAAAGAAGTTACAAAAAGAATATGGACTTACCTATTTATTTATTTCACACGATTTATCAGTTGTTCAACATATTTCGAACACTGTTGGAGTTATGTATTTAGGTAGTATGGTAGAGTTTGGATCAACGGATATGATATTTAATAATCCGCTTCATCCATATACAAAAGCGCTATTTTCAGCTATTCCTGTTCCTGACCCACATTACAAAGCGAACAGAGTTTTACTTGAAGGTAGTATTCCGTCGCCAGCTAACCCACCAAAGGGCTGCAAATTTCACACAAGGTGTCCAAGTTGTATGGATCTTTGTAATTGCATTAAACCAATAGAAAAGGAAGTTGAGTCTGGTCATACCGTTTCTTGTCATCTTTATAATTCTATAGAAGAAAATAAGAGATTTTATGAAGAAAGAACGGCAATACTTGATGCGGAAAAAGCAAAAAAAGCAGAAATAGAAGCTAAAAAAAATAAAAAAAAGAAGGTTGAAGATCAACCAAAATCTGATAATAAATAATTAAAACAATATTCGTTATAAAAAACGCCTGTTTATAAAGATTAAGCAGGCGTTTAATTTATAAAACACTTAATAACGATATTACTATACATAAGTTGATATTAAAAATTAATTATAAATAAATATAATCAATATTGCGTTAACATAGATTTGACATAATACATATAGATGATTTGTAAAAATTCTATAATAAAAGTATTGTGTTAATATATATTTGACATAATACATATAGATAATCTTAAAAATTATATAATAAAAAGTTAGGTAAAAATAATGAATGAATTTAATCAAGATAAAAAAGACGACATAAAAGATAATGAAAATGACATCGCTAAGGAATATAATGAAGAAAATGATATTGGCGAGCAATACAATGAAGAAAATGTCATTAACAGTATAGAATATGTCAGTGCGCATAGAGAAAAACGAAAAAAGCAAGTTAATCTTCCTGAAGGGGACGATGGGAGGGTTATTGCGCCAATGAATGTGGACGGAATGCCTTGGTATAATAAAGATTATGAAAAAAACAAAGAGAAAATAAACAAGCAACCACCATTGACAAGAGAAGAAAGTCGTTTAATTATGAGTTCAGTAGTCAAAGGAGTGCTTGTTATATGCGGTATTTTTACCATTGCGGCTCTTATATTTATAGCTTTTTGTGTTTTTATCTGGTTTAAATAATAATTTAACAATTTATTGTTTAATCCATATTACGAAAGGACATAAAATAAAATATTATTTAAATTTTGCAAGTAATAAATAATTATTTATAAAAAATTAAATATACAAAAATATATATTTAATGTTGGGGGAAAGTATGGAAAAGAAAGAGAAAAAGACAAATTATGAGAAACACTTGATTAAATGCGAACATTGCGGAAAAGATGTTTTAGACCATTTTACTGAATGTCCGTTCTGTCATGGCGAGTTAAAAGGTTATGGTTATAAACCTATGTCTGATACAGAAATCAAAAAAATAAAAACGCCATTATTTATAATTGGCGCTATTATCGCAATTGTAATTGTACTAATTTTCGTTATAAAATAATTATACATAATATAATTTTATAAAATTCATCTATATAAAATTAGCATATTTAATATAATAAGTTTTTTGTATGATAAGTAAGTACAATTATACAAAATTTATATATTTTCATAATATATAGTATTAACAGTATATAATAAATTGTTTTACTATAAATAACATTTTCAAGCTATTTTTGATTTAAAATAGCTTTTTATTATAAATTAATAATTATTTAAATGCAAATGTTCATAGCGTTATTTTATAATACATAAGTTGCAGTATATTTCATAATAGTTTAAGTTTGTATAGTAGTATATTTCATAATAGTTTAAGTTTAGCAGTCGTATAATTAACAATATATAAGTTTAACAGTAGTACACTATTTATAATAGTTTAAGTTTTTATAGTTATATATTTCATAATATACTTAGTTTAATAATTTATTGAAGTATTTATTTTTGTATAAACTTATATTTACGAATTAAAATTGTATAAATTATATTAAAACAATTGACAAATAAGGAAAAATATGATAGTATAACGATGCTATAAAGAGTGTCGGAGGGACGGACCTAATGAAGACACAGCAACCGCCTAAATGGAAAAGGTGCTAAATTCCGCAAAGCGAAGACTTTGAGAGATGGCGACGGTGTAGTCTTTGCGTGTTGCAAAGGCTTTTTTTTCGTTTAGTTCAATAAATCTTTAATATATATAAAATACTAAGTATTATAAATACAATAAGTGTAGATAATTGATTTCAGTTTATTTTTCAATTATAAAAAAGCAAGTGGAAAGTGACGCAGAAATCGAGTTAGCGTAGGAGGAATATATGACAGATAAAAAAAGATATTTTACATCAGAGAGTGTAACGGAAGGGCATCCAGATAAAATGTGCGACCAAATAAGTGACGCTGTATTAGATGCAATCATTTCCAAAGATCCGCAAGCGAGAGTGGGGTGTGAAACGGCAGCGTGTACGGGATTAGTATTAGTTATGGGAGAAATAACGACTAATTGTTATGTAGATATACCATCGATTGTACGAGCGACGATAGAAAAGATAGGATATGACAGAGCGAAATATGGATTTGATGCGTCCACGTGCGGAATAATAACATCTTTGCACGACCAAAGTTCAGATATAGCGTTAGGCGTAGATAATTCTTTAGAAAAAAAGAGTGGTGGCGATACTTATGACCAATTTGGCGCTGGGGATCAAGGAATGATGTTTGGATATGCTTGTGACGAGACGCCTGAATTAATGCCATTAGCGATAATGTTAGCGCATAAATTAGCGAAACGTTTGTCAGATGTTCGTAAAGACGGAACGTTATTATATTTGCGACCAGACGGAAAAAGTCAAGTAACAGTAGAGTATGATGGAGATACGCCTGTTAGAGTAGATACAGTTATAGTTTCGGCGCAACACGCGCCTGAAATAGAGCAAAGTGTTATACGTAATGACATAATGGAGAAGGTTATCGAAGCGGTAATACCATCGAAATATCTTGATAAAGACACAAAATACTATGTTAATCCAACGGGGCAGTTTGTATTAGGCGGACCTATGGCAGATAGCGGATTAACTGGCAGAAAAATTATAGTAGACACATATGGTGGATATTGCGCTCATGGCGGAGGTTGTTTTTCGGGAAAAGATCCAACAAAGGTAGACCGTTCAGCGACGTATATGGCTCGTTATATCTGCAAAAACATAGTAGCGGCAAAGCTTGCGAAAAAAATTGAATTAGAAATCTCATATGCAATAGGAATCGCAAATCCAACGAGTTTAACAGTGAATACGTTTGGCACAGGCGTAATTGATGATAATAGTATGATAAAACTAATACGTAAACACTTTGATTTAAGGCCAGCGTCAATAATAGAGAAGTTAAATTTACGTCGACCTATATATGAAGCGACAGCAGCGTACGGACATTTTGGCAGAGAAGAATTTTCGTGGGAGCAAACGGATATGGCTGAAACGCTAAAAAACAGTATTAAATAAACATAAAGATAACAATTAAATCGCAATAAATATTTAAAATAA